>JAGWXI010000002.1 GCA_018969975.1 Burkholderiales bacterium | reverse complement strand
AGACAGTGCCATCAATGAGCACATCGAGCAAATGCGTTTGTCTTGCACCAAAAGTTTGCTCGAGCGCCGTGATGTCATCATCGTAGCGACGGTCTCTGCGATTTACGGTATTGGCGAGCCTGAGAGTTATCACCAAATGGTGATGACATTGCGCGTGGGTGACAAGCCCGGGCAGCGCGACATCATTGCGCAGCTGGTGCGCATGCAATACGAACGCAACGACATGGAGTTTTCACGCGGGCGTTTTCGGGTGAGAGGCGACACGATCGATGTCTTTCCTGCCGAGCACAGCGAGTTGGCGATTCGCATCGAATTGTTTGACGATGAAATTGAAAGCCTGCAATTGCTCGACCCGCTGACGGGACGTGTGATTCAAAAAATTCCTCGCTTCACGGTTTATCCGTCTAGCCATTACGTGACGCCCAGAGACAAGGTGCTGGCCGCCGTTGAAACCATCAAACAAGAGCTCGGCGATCGCTTGAAAGAATTGGTTGGCGTGGGCAAATTGGTGGAGGCGCAGCGCCTTGAGCAGCGCACCCGTTTTGACCTGGAAATGCTCAGTGAAATTGGGCATTGCAAGGGCATTGAAAACTACACCCGCCATTTGTCAGGCGCCGCTCCCGGTGAGCCGCCCAGCACATTGACAGATTACTTGCCCAAAGACGCGATCATGTTTTTCGACGAAAGCCATGTGCTGATGGGACAGTTTTCAGGCATGTACAACGGCGACAGAGCACGCAAAACCACTTTGGTGGAGTATGGATTTCGTTTGCCCAGTGCGCTTGACAACCGGCCTTTGAAATTAGAGGAATTTGAACGCCGCATGCGTCAGTTGGTGTTTGTTTCCGCCACGCCTTCTGATTACGAAAAAAACCACTCGGGACAGGTGGTCGAGCAAGTGGTGCGCCCCACAGGGCTGGTCGACCCCCAAGTAGAGGTGCGTCCCGCCACGCACCAAGTGGACGATGTGCTGCAAGAAATTCGCATTCGAACGCAAAAAAGCGAGCGGGTGCTAATCACCACATTGACCAAGCGCATGGCCGAGCAATTGACCGATTACTTGGGCGACAACGGTGTGAAAGTTCGTTATTTGCACAGCGATATCGACACGGTTGAGCGGGTTGAAATATTGCGCGACTTGCGACTTGGTGTGTTCGATGTGCTGGTCGGTATCAATTTGTTGCGAGAAGGTTTGGACTTGCCCGAGGTCTCTTTGGTGGCCATCTTGGACGCCGACAAGGAGGGGTTCTTGCGTTCCGAGCGCAGCCTGATTCAAACTATTGGCAGGGCGGCTCGCAACTTAGAAGGGCGAGCCATTCTTTATGCGGACCGCATGACTGATTCGATGCAACGGGCCATCGGCGAGACCGAGCGTCGTCGTAACAAGCAGATTGCTTTTAATTTGGCCAATGGCATCACCCCTCGTGGCGTGGTCAAGGGCATTCGCGACCTGATCGATGGCGTGTACAGTGATAAATCTGACAAAGAATCGATGCGCCTTGAGATCGAGCAGGCCAAACTGCAAGACATGAGCGAAAAAGATGTGGCCAAAGAGATCAAGCGCTTAGAAAAGCAAATGATGGAACATGCCCGCAACTTAGAGTTCGAACAGGCGGCTGCCACCCGGGACCAATTGGGCCGCTTGCGCGCCTTGACCTTTGGCGCGATGTCCCAAGATAGGGCTTAGTGCCAGACTTCGTGGGGCTATTACCCGACTAATTTGTTTGGCTTTGTGTTATAGTTGACTAATCCAGTCGACAAAGCAGCTTCAAGGAGTTTTTATGCGTCTCACCACCAAAGGCCGTTTCGCTGTCACCGCCATGATTGACCTGGCTTTGCGCCAGAACAACGGGCCAGTCACCTTGGCTGCCATCAGCCAGCGTCAGCAAATCTCTCTTTCCTACCTCGAGCAATTGTTCGGCAAATTGCGCCGTCACAATTTGGTCGAGTCCACCCGTGGACCAGGGGGCGGGTATACCCTGGGACGCAAGGCTGCTGACATTTCCGTCGCAGACATCATTTTGTCGGTGGACGAACCCATCGATGCCACCCACTGCGCCGGCAAAGAAAACTGCATGGGCGAAACAGGTCGGTGCATGACCCACGAGCTATGGACATCGCTCAACCAACGCATGATTGACTTTTTGAACTCGGTCAATTTGCAAAAGCTGGTCGACGACCAATTGGCCAAAGGTTTGTTGATCGAAGACAAACCCTCTGTCAAGCGCGCCATCACCTCCGCCCCTGTGGTCAAACCTATCCGTGTGAATGCGCCGAATTCCGTGTTTGCCTTGGGTAACGTATTCGGAAAAGGCTGATCCACCATGGACATGACGCCTCATTTCCCGATTTACCTAGATTACGCGTCCACCAATCCTTGTGACGACCGCGTGGTTGACGCCATGATTCCTTGGCTGCGTGAGCATTACGGCAACCCGGCCTCACGCAGTCATGCTTGGGGTTGGGAGGCAGAAGAGGCTGTTGAGAAAGCCCGTGTGCATGTGGCTGACTTGATTGGCGCCGATCCCCGTGAAATCGTTTGGACTTCCGGGGCTACCGAGTCCAACAATCTGGCTATCAAAGGTGCAGCGCAGTTTTACAAATCCAAAGGCAAGCACCTGATCACCGTGAAGACGGAACACAAAGCTGTGCTCGACACCATGCGTGAACTCGAACGCCAAGGATTTGAAGTCACCTACATGGATGTGCAAGAAGACGGCTTGCTCGACCTCAACAAGTTGAAAGATGCCATTCGCCCTGACACCTCGCTGATCAGCGTGATGCATGTCAACAATGAAATCGGCGTGATCCAAGACATCGTCACCATTGGCAACATGTGCCGTGAAAAAGGCATTATTTTTCATGTAGACGCTGCGCAATCCACCGGCAAGGTAGAGATCAACATGGAGCAACTTCCTGTTGATTTGATGAGCCTGGCTTCACACAAAACTTACGGCCCCAAAGGCATCGGCGCGTTGTATGTGCGCCGCAAACCTCGCGTGCGTTTGGAAGCACAAATGCATGGCGGTGGTCATGAGCGCGGTATGCGCAGCGGCACTTTGCCCACGCACCAATGCGTCGGCATGGGCGAGGCGTTTCGCATTGCCAAGCTGGAAATGGCGCAAGACATCGCCAAAGCCAAACATTTGTCGCAACGCTTACTCAACGGTTTGAAAGACATTGAGCAAGTGTTCATCAATGGTCACCTCACGCAACGCGTGCCGCATAACCTGAATATCAGCTTCAATTATGTTGAAGGCGAATCATTGATCATGGGTATCAAAGGCTTGGCGGTTTCTTCGGGCTCTGCTTGTACATCGGCCAGTTTGGAGCCCAGCTATGTGCTGCGTGCTTTGGGCCGTAGCGATGAATTGGCACACAGCAGTTTGCGCATGACCGTTGGTCGCTTCTCGACCGAAGAGGAAATCGACTACGCCATTTCCACCATTCGACTGAACGTCAGCAAATTGCGCGACCTCAGCCCGTTGTGGGACATGTACAAAGAAGGCATAGACATCAGCACCATCCAATGGGCTGCTCACTGAGCACGTGGACACAAATGAACCACGACTTTGACCACCGTACCTGCCAAGACGCTCTCTTTGTCAAGGCTGTGTACTCGGGCAAGGTTTTGGGGTTGGCATAGCAGTAGACAATCGAGGACAGACATGGCTTATTCAGAAAAAGTAATTGACCATTACGAAAATCCCCGCAACGTAGGCTCCTTTGAAAAAGGTGACGACTCCGTGGGAACCGGTATGGTGGGTGCGCCCGCTTGCGGTGACGTGATGAAATTGCAAATCAAAGTCAATCCGGCCACGGGCATCATCGAAGATGCCCGGTTCAAAACCTATGGTTGTGGCTCTGCGATTGCTTCTTCATCGCTGGTCACTGAATGGGTCAAAGGCAAAACACTTGACCAAGCCGCCGCTCTGAAGAACAGCGAAATCGCACAAGAATTGGCTTTGCCTCCTGTGAAAATCCACTGCTCCATCTTGGCGGAAGACGCCATCAAAGCAGCTGTGGACGATTACAAAAAGAAGCACACACACTGATATGGCTGTCTCCATGACCGAAGCCGCAGCGCGGCATGTCAACCGGTACCTCAACAAACGGGGTAAAGGGGTAGGCGTGCGATTGGGCGTTAAAACAACCGGTTGCTCAGGACTGGCTTATAAGCTCGAGTATGTGGACGAGCTGGCACCTGAAGATGTGATTTTCGAGGCCCACGGCCTGAAAATTCTGATCGATCCCAAAAGCCTTGCGTATTTAGATGGCACCGAGCTCGACTTTGTGCGAGAAGGTCTTAACGAAGGCTTCAAGTTCAACAATCCCAACGAACGCGACCGTTGCGGCTGTGGTGAATCTTTCCGAGTTTGATGGTGAGCGGCGGTATAGGCAACGGTGCATTGTCACTGTCCATCAACGACTTTGCGTTGTTTGGCCTGCCTCAGCAATTTGATATCGACAGCGCAGCGCTAGACCATACATGGAAACAGCTGCAAAAGCAGGTGCACCCCGATCAATTTTCTGCGCAGGGTGCTGCGGATAAACGCTTGGCCATGCAATGGTCTGTGCGTGTGAATGAAGCCTATCAGCGTCTCAAGCATCCGGTGAAGCGCGCAGCTTATTTGTGTGAATTACACGGTGTGCCTGTTAACGCCGAGCACAACACCCGCATGCCGTCAGAGTTTTTGATTCAACAAATGCAATGGCGCGAAGAACTCGAAGAAAGCGTGGCAGCTCAGCAAATTGAGCAACTTCAGAGCCAAGTGCAACAAGAAAAAAAACTTCTTCTACAACAATGCGCAGCAGCGCTAGACCACCCATCAGATTATTCATTGGCGGCTCAAAAAGTGCGAGCCTTGATGTTCATCGAACGTTTTGAGCATGACCTGGACAACCGGCTTGCGCACTTAGACAACATTTCATAACAAGAATTTCCGTTCATGGCTTTGCTGCAAATTTCAGAACCGGGACAAGCGCCCGATCCACACGCCCGACGCATTGCGATTGGTATCGATTTGGGTACCACGCATTCATTGGTGGCGAGTGTGCGAAATGGTGTGGCGGAATGCCTGCCCGATGTGCAAGGCCGGGTCATATTGCCATCGGTGGTGCGTTATTTGGGTGCTGGAAAACGCATGATCGGTCATGACGCGTTGGCTGCTCAGTCACAAGACCCGCGCAACACCATTGTGTCGGTCAAGCGTTTCATGGGTCGCTCTGTGTCTGACATTGCCCACCCAGAGAACTATCCTTATACCTTTGTCAACCAACCCGGCATGTTGCAGCTGAAAACATGCGAAGGCGATATGTCGCCTGTTCAGGTCAGTGCTGAAATTTTGGCCACGCTCAGACAACGCGCCGAAGACACGTTTGATGACGATATTCATGGTGCAGTGATCACTGTCCCGGCCTATTTTGATGATGCCCAGCGACAAGCCACCAAAGATGCTGCGCAATTGGCGGGCTTGAATGTGTTGCGCCTGATCAATGAGCCGACCGCAGCAGCCATTGCCTACGGGCTAGACAACGCGAGTGAAGGCGTTTTTGCGGTGTATGACCTGGGCGGCGGAACGTTTGACATATCCATACTGCGCTTGAGCAAAGGTGTGTTTGAAGTGATTGCCACGGGCGGCGATTCCGCTTTGGGCGGCGACGACTATGACCGCGCGTTGGCCGGTATGGTGCTGCAAGCCACAGGCCGCTCATGGGGAACCCACGAAGACAAATCCCGATTGTTGGCGCAAGCACGTGCTTGCAAACAAGCACTGTCAGACGAACATTCACATCTGTTCGAGGTGATGTTGAGTGATGGTTTGCTATCACGCATGGTCAGCCGCCTGGAATTTGAAGAAGCCGTTTCACACCTCACGAAAAAAACTTTGCAAGCTGTCAAGAAAGCCTTGCGTGATGCCGGTTTACAGCCTGCAGATATCCAGGGTGTTGTGATGGTCGGTGGCTCTACCCGCATGCCACATGTGCAGGCAGCCGTTGGTGAACTGTTGCAGTGCCAGCCGTTGAACAATTTGAACCCGGATGAAGTGGTGGCGTTGGGTGCTGCCATACAAGCCAACCAATTGAGTGGCAATAACCCTGACGGTGAATTGCTCTTGCTTGATGTGATTCCTTTGTCGTTGGGTATTGAAACCATGGGTGGATTGGTCGAACGCATCGTGCCGCGCAACCAAACGATTCCCACAGCCATGGCGCAAGATTTCACCACTTACCAAGATGGGCAAACCGCCTTGGCATTGCATGTGGTTCAGGGTGAGCGAGATTTGGTGACTGACTGTCGCAGCCTTGCACGGTTTGAGTTGCGAGGTATTCCACCGATGGCGGCTGGTGCTGCCCGCATTCGCGTGACGTTCACTGTCGATGCAGATGGTCTGCTCAGTGTCGACGCGGTTGAAACCCACAGCGGTGTTCAGGCACATATCGATGTCAAGCCGAGTTACGGTTTGTCAGATGACCAAATCGCAGCCATGTTGCAAGACAGTTTTCACACGGCCGAGTACGACAAAAATGCCCGAGCGTTGGCCGAGGCCAGGCTGGAGGCAGATCGCATGTGGTTGGCCACGCAAAGCGCGTTGAATGCCGATGAGTCATTGCTGACTGCAGAGCAAGCTGCAGAGATACGGCGCTTGATGGCAGAAGTGTTGGCAGCCAAACCATTGGATACACCTTCTTTGATTGAAGCGGCCACGCAAGCGCTAGCCAAAGGGACAGAGGCTTTTGCAGCTGCACGAATGAACGACGGAATTCGCAAAGCCTTGTCCGGCAAACATATTGGAGCCATGTGATGACCACCCTCAAAATATTGCCGCATGTTGAGCTGTGCCCACAAGGTACAGTGATTCAAACCTTGCCTGGCAACAGCATTTGTGAAGCATTGCTTGACCACGGCATACAAATTGAACATGCTTGCGACATGAGTTGCGCTTGCACGACTTGCCATGTGATTGTTCGCGAAGGCTTTGCCAGTCTGAACGAGGCGCAAGAAGAGGAAGAAGATTTGCTCGATAAAGCATGGGGCCTAGAACCCCACTCTCGATTGGGTTGTCAAGCCTTGGTGGCCAAGCAGGATTTGGTGATCGAAATCCCACGCTACACCATCAACCACGCCAAAGAAAACCACTGACACCATGCGCCAAATTGTGTTGGACACTGAAACCACTGGCTTGTCACCCGAGGCCGGTGACCGAATCATTGAAATCGGTTGTGTCGAATTGCTGCACCGAAAATTGACAGGCAACACATTTCATTGTTACCTCAATCCGCAGCGCGATATCCATGAAGATGCCATCAAAGTACACGGCATCAGCAATGAATTTTTGCAAGACAAACCACTTTTTGAACATATTGCCCAAGAGTTTCTGGCCTTTGTCAAAGATGCAGAAATCATCATCCACAACGCCCCATTTGATGTCGGTTTTTTGAATGCTGAGTTGACGCGTATAGATCAGCCAGCATTCAAACAGCATGTGAAACATGTGCTGGATACCCTGGCAATGGCCAAAGAGTTGTACCCCGGCAAACGCAATTCATTGGATGCTTTGTGCGAAAGATTGGGCGTCAGCAATGCAGCACGTAAATTTCACGGCGGCTTGTTGGATGCAGAATTATTGGCTGATGTGTATATCCATTTGACCCGTGGCCAAGATGCGCTGTTGATAGATGGAGATGAAATCAGCCACGATGGTTCAAGCCCCGTGCGCATGGATTACAGCGCTTTCAAACTGCCCGTGATTCGCGCAACAGCTGAAGAAATGGCAGAACACGAGAAATTGCTGGATGAGATTGACAAAGCCAGTGGCGGCAAAACGCTTTGGCGTCAGCCATCCTCTGCTTAAGTTTTCAGAAGCTGAGATTTGGCGTTTATTTCCAAAGAAACCCTCCGTATTTGTGTCAAAATATCTGCATTAGTTTAGATATTTGCGTGGTTAGCTCAGTGGTAGAGCATCGCCTTCACACGGCGGGGGTCGGGGGTTCGAAACCCTCACCACGCACCAAAAATTCCTCAATATTCTCAATGACTTAAGCGCTTTTTTAGGCGCTTTACTTTAGTTTTTTTGTAGTGTAGGGCTCGTACACTACTTTTCATAGATTTTTCTAAGTCTTTTCATAGATTTTTATATCTGAAATCAATGTCAATTGGGGGTGTTCAATGCGAAGTACGCAGCGATTTGCACACAAGCCCTGCAAGCGTTTTAAACCTGCACCAACTACTCAGCCCAGCGCTTCAAAAAATGAAGTGGCTGTATGGCTTATTTGATGCCCGCATGCGTTGCAAGAAGGGTTCCTTTACTCATAAAAATTTGGGCTGCGAAAAATTATGGTGATGTACTTAGCATTTCACCCTGGTGATTTCTAGCCTATGGGTACTTACATGAATATAAAAAATGAAATGCTATTCATAAGAGGTTTTAGGCAAAACCTCGATTTTGTAGAGAGGAGACTTCCACAACATTCCTTAAAGACTATCCATCTTCGGGTCTGAAACAAAACGAACACAGAGATGAAAACACACAGAGAACTTCAAAAGTTAGGATTAGACATTTACACAATGTCTCGATTCACAGGCACAACAGCCTATTACAAAATCAGTCGCAGGGATCTGCTGACTGATGGCACCAAGCACTTGGCTGAGAAGGGTGCTTGCTTTTGGATGACAGGATTCAAGGAAGTGTCTTGGCAACACGAAATCCGCCGCGCAAAACCCGCTGGGAGCAATTCCCTTTCGTCAACGCACTGCCGTCTGTTGGCGCAGCACTGTAGTTCCCATTACCGAGTTAGAGCATGACGAATTAGACTCTCTGTGGATTACTTTTGCGCGGAATTTTTCGCCAATGATTTCAACGCTCAAAACTTGAGATCCAGAGAAAGTTGTGTTTTCATATATTTCCGCGAAGACCTTGCACTCATTGAGTGCACAGCAAGTGCATGCTTCTAATCAGCCCTACAAGCGTTTAGCAGGGCGCTCAGCACCCAAAGCATTCGGAGAATGCGAACGACGCGCTGTAGGGCGTTTAAAACAGTGGGTTTTTTACGGGTGATGCAACCTGCTTTCCGAATGCAGCTTGGTTTCAGCGCTCAGTCGATGATTTTCAAAATCAAGCCTGCTAGCGGCTGTATGTCCCCAAGAAATGATTCCTGCATCACGGGGTAAAGCTCAGCTTGATCCAAAGCAGAGTAATCCAAGGAATAGCCGGCGTGGTCTGCTAATTGCGAAATAAAGAGTCTTTGTACTCGGCCATTACCTTCGCGAAACGGGTGGATAGCATTGATCTCTGACAAATAGTGAGCTAAACGGTTTGCAAAAACTTTGGGATCTAAGTTGACCAAATATTTCTCAGCTGCTAGGGCACTAAAAACGGTATTTGAATAGGACTGGATATGGCGAACGTTACAAAAACGACTATCACCCCTGATGATGTCTACGCTTCTGACTTCGCCAGCCCACTCGTAAACGTCTTGGAATAGGTACTGATGAATTTTGCAAAGATGCGCTAGATCGAAAGAACCTTCGACTGGGCTTTGCGTGAGTTCGAGAAGGCGAATGGCTGTAAAGTCACCTTCGTATTCATCAAGCTGGTTTTGATCCGTTATTCCAGCTTTGTTCTTGAGAACAGCAGTTCCAGGGATGCAATAGACGTCATCCGCGTCGTAGCGCGACATATTTGGCTTTGACTTCGTTAAGCAAATCGGTGGTTGTTTTATGCCCATCAACATAGGCCTGCAGCGAGGGCTTGAGACTTTCGCTGGGGCTGAGCTTTTCAATGCGTAGCGTGGCCAGCATATTGGCAACGTTCTTTTGGCGTGCAGCCTGAGTTAGAACTGGATTTGGCATTGAAAGTTCCGTGTATTTTTCACAATATTTTAGCTTGCCAGGGCCACTTTGTCACTGGGTTTTCACCTGCCAAGAAGTGCGGTTTTGTGGGTACTAAGCCACGATCGATGCAGCCCAAATAGGGTCTACAGATCAAAAAAATTGGGCTGCGAAAAATTATGCTGGAGTACTTTTCAAATCATCCTGGTGAATTTAGACCAGTGTCCCGCCAAGTCTTCGGGTTACCAACTATCGGTTGTCCAATTGCGCGTCTGAAACAAAACTGTGGTCTGTTTGTCGTCGCCAGTAAATTTTCCAAATTGCAGAGGATTTGACGAAGCGAAATCGCGCAAAAGGTGAGCGAGTAAATTGACCGGGTGGGCCGCGCCACATTGGACGAACCTCGAGCAAAGTCACCGCTTGGCCATCCACCTCGTAGTCATGGTCAATTTGATTTTTAATCTCCGGTGGAACCTTTAGCACACACCACTGCCCAATGATGCTGTCAATTTCGCCAAGTTGTTCAATGCTGAACGTCATTTGCTGATCAAGGTGCTTTATTGTGGTGAATGATGATGTCAAGGCTAGGCGTTACAACGGGTCAAGCTTTTAGATTGTGATTTTGAAATACTCTAAGCCACTCGCTGTCCAAGGCAAGCCATTGCGTTCTTCAACTTAAACCAACTGGCCTCCACGAAACCCGGGGCGATTCACGCACCATAAGCACGCACTTTCGTGTTTGTTTTTAGAGCCTCATTGAACCAGAGTCATGCCAGCGTGCTTAGCAGCACTCACATCAAAAGTCATGGTTTCAATGCAACCCGCATCTACGGCACTGTAATGAATCAAGCAATCAGCGAAATCGGTCTTACCGACTTTGAACATGTTGATCGCTCTGGCTACTTGCCCGGGACGTTCAATCACAAATGATTTAGTGCGCAACATCATCTCAAGTGCTTGAGTGACTTGTGCGTGACTGAGTTCGTAACAACTGGTCAATACCCAGAAAAGTTCAATCACGCTGACGATAGATATGAATCCGGGGTTGTCGGCGTCCAGTGATTCAATCAGGCGGTTGGCCTTAGGCGACTGCTTGGGATCGTCTTGCATGATGTAGCGCACCAGAACATTGGTGTCCAAGCCAGTCATTTGGCAGATGCCCCGCGTTTGGCAATGGCTTGGTTCATGGTTTCAATAGAAACGGCTTTTTTTGGAATGCCGAACATTCCTTTGAGTTCGGTGACGTGACTGGTATTGGCAATCAATTCAAAACGGCCCGGTGCTATTTGCACAAACTCTACCCTGTCTCCTGTGTCAAGTTGGAGTTCTTGTCGAACAGCAATAGGTATCGTGATCTGCCCTTTAGAGGTGAGAGTCGCTGTAGCCATCAATTCTCCTTTTCCTTACCATATTGTAAGGAATTTAAGAAAAATGACAAGTCCCAGACTTTTCCGGCTTCATTCACTTTCCCCGTTTCTCAATTTCACCAGCCAATCTGGCTTGGGGGGCAGGTCAAGTTATCTGTGTCCATAAATCACAGTTCGATCTAGGTGCCCGTCTACGTTATCGGGTTATCCACTGTCGGTTGTCTGACTGTGTGTGTAAGACTATTTCAAAAAAAATGACGACAATGAAGAGGTAAAAAGTTTTATTTCATCAGGGTCGCCATGATAGAGTCATCCTTGAAAAATCACTTAACCCATTCACATGCTTCCCTACGCCCCCGGATCACGCGCAGAAATCAGAGACGAAGAATGGCTCATTCGGCGGGTTGATCCATCGGCTGATGGAGGCTGGTTGCTTACCTGTGACGGTATTTCTGACCTTGTGCGCGGTCAATCATCGCTGTTCTTGACGGCGCTCGAAGACAGCATAGAAGTTCTAGACCCCGCCAAAACCCAACTGGTACCCGACACCAGCCCCACTTACAACGCCACCATGCTCTATTTAGAGAGCCAGCGGCGGCGCAGTGTGCCTAATGACGAGCGCATCCATTTGGGCCATCGCGCTGTGATGAACCTGGTGCCTTACCAGTTAGACCCCGCACTACAGGCCTTGCGTCAACCACGCTCACGCATTTTGATTGCCGATGCCGTGGGTTTGGGTAAAACACTCGAAGCAGGGATCTTGGCCACAGAGCTCATTGCCCGTGGTCGTGGCAAACGCATCTTGGTGGTCACGCAAAAGTCCATGCTCACGCAGTTTCAAAAAGAGTGGTGGAGCCGTTTTTCTATTCCGCTGGTGCGCCTCGATTCATTGGGTTTGGCAAGGGTGCGCAATCGCATACCGGCCAACCACAACCCTTTTAATCACTTCGATCGAAGCATCATTTCCATCGACACGCTCAAGAGCAATCTGGAATACCGCAACTACTTGGAAAACGCATGGTGGGACATGATCGTCATCGACGAGTGCCACAACGTAGCGGCGCGTTCAGGTGAGCAAGGTTTGGCCAAACGCGCCAAGTTGGCACGGTTGCTGGCGACACGCTCCGACACGCTCATCTTGCTGTCGGCCACACCGCACGACGGCTCGGCCCGCAGCTTTGCGTCACTCATGGCATTGCTCGACCCCACCGCCATTTCAGACCCTGACGACTACACCCCTGAGGATTTCAAAGACAAAGGCTTGGTGATTCGCCGCTTCAAAAAAGACATCAAAGACCAGGTATCTGCCGACTTCAAAGAACGCGTCACCACCTTGCTGCGCCAAGCCGCTTCACCAGAAGAAGAAACCGCATACCGCCATTTGCTGGCTATTCCTTTCACCCAAGGCGGCCAGCACAAAGGCGGAAAGCAGCAAGAGTTGCAACGCATCGGTTTGCAAAAGGCCTTGTTCTCCAGTCCCGCTGCGGCCCTAGAGTCCACCACCAAGCGCATTCAACTCTTGCAAACCAAGACCAGCGTCACGGCTGACGAAACCACCGAGGTGCAAGCCTTGCAAACCCTGGCGCAGTCTTTGGAGGTGATGACCAACGACAGCAAAGCCAATAGCTTCAGCAAATACCAACGTTTTGTCCAACAACTTCGCAGCCCCGAGTTTGGTTGGCAGATGGACAACGCCCACGACCGTTTGGTGGTGTTCTCTGAGCGCATCGAAACCCTGCGCTGGCTCAAAGCGCAGCTGACGCAAGACTTGAAGCTCAAGCCCCCACAGATTGAAATCTTGGATGGGCAAATGAGTGACACCGAGCAAAACAACTTGGTAGATCGCTTTAGTCGGCAAGAAGACCCCATCCGCATCATGCTGTGTTCAGACGTGGCCAGCGAAGGCTTGAACCTGCATTACTTCTGCCACCGGTTAGTGCACTTCGACTTGCCTTGGTCTCTCATGGTGTTTCAGCAACGCAATGGACGGGTGGACCGCTACGGGCAAAAGCACAAGCCAGAAATTGTGTACCTCTACACAGAAGCGAAGAACGAAAAAATCAAGGGCGACATGCGCATCCTTGAAATCTTGCAAAACAAAGACAACCAAGCCAACCTCAACCTAGGAGACCCCTCAGCCTTCTTGAACGTCTATGACCCCGACAAAGAAGCTGAAAAAGTCTCTGGCTTCCATGCATCGAGCCAAGGGTTTGGAATTTGACCAAGTCGTTGTGGTCAGCCCATCTGAGTATTTGGGTGATCCCATCGAAACCGACAGTAAACGTAAACTGCTTTATGTGGCCCTGACCAGGGCAAAGAAAGAGTCAGCTTTGATTTGTATCTGATCAAGCTGTTAGCATAGATTTTTCATATTGTTTGGGAACCGGAAAATGGCTGGATCCAGTTTGTTGGCCTTGATCGATGACATCGCCATGCTTTTAGACGATGTGGCCGCCATGACCAAAGTGGCTGCCAAGCAAAGCGCTACTGCTGCAGATGACGTTGCGGCGATGACGCAGCTGGCTGCAAAAAAGACGGCAGGTGTTTTAGGCGATGACTTGGCTCTTAATGCGCAACAAGTCACCGGTGTGAAAGCTGATCGTGAGTTGCCTGTCGTTTGGGCAGTGGCCAAAGGTTCATTTTTCAACAAAGTCATCTTGGTGCCAGCTGCGCTGGTGATCAGCGCCATCGCGCCATGGATGATCACGCCCTTACTGATGTTGGGTGGACTTTTTTTATGCTTTGAAGGCGCAGAAAAGTTGCTGCATATTTACTTGCAAAGCCAACACGACAAACAAGCTCACCATGAGCAGTTGGCACAAGCCGTGGCCAATGAGGAAATCAACTTGCTGGAATTTGAAAAAGAAAAAATCAAAGGCGCTATTCGCACTGACTTTATTTTGTCTGCCGAAATCATCGTGATCAGTTTGGGAACGGCTGCCGCCGCCTCCTTGGGTCAGCAATTGGCCGTATTAGTGGGTATCTCCCTGATCATGACCGTGGGTGTATATGGGCTGGTTGGGGCCATTGTGAAGATCGACGATGCTGGTTTGTATCTGATCGAGCAAGGTAACAAAGCGCTCAAAGTTTTGGGCCAGGGATTGTTGGCCTTTGCGCCGTTGTTGATGAAAACCTTGTCTGTGTTGGGCACGGCAGCCATGTTTTTGGTCGGTGGCGGCATCTTGTTGCATGGTATTCCGTTGATTGGCCATGCTGTAGAAAATGGGTTGTCGGGAATGGGCTGGCTCACAGGCCTGTTAAGCAACTTGGCGGGTGGGGTCGTTGGCTTGGTGGCAGGTTTGGTTGTTGCGATTGCTTGGCAACTTGTCAGACGATTCAAGAATTAATTCCCACAGCAGTGCATGCAAACTGCGCCACGGTGTTTCATTGCGCACGACCGGATCCAAAATTGCCGTGAATGACCCTTGTCATCGAATATTCTTCAAAGTAGAGCACATTAGGTGACCGTTACATATTTAACGGCTTCACTATTTTGGATTTAACGGATGATTAAAAAATCTCTCATTGCTACTTTGTTGGCTACCGCCTTGGTCATGTCTGCCCAGGCCAAGGACATTGTGGATACCGCTGTAGATGCTGGCAGCTTTAAAACATTGGCCACAGCGCTTGGCGCAGCCGGCTTGATCGAGACCCTCAAAGGCAAGGGCCCCTTCACAGTATTTGCGCCAACAGACGAGGCTTTTGCAAAAATACCCAAGGCTGACTTGGAAGCATTGTTAAAAGACAAGGCAAAGCTCACAGCGGTTCTGACATACCACGTTGTTCCTGGCAAAGTCATGGCCGCAGACGTCAAAGCTGGCAAAGTCAAGACAGTTCAGGGTTCTGACATCACTGTAACTACCAAAAACGGTGTGATGGTTAACAAGGCTAAAGTGGTCAAGACCGATATCGTGGCAGACAATGGTGTGATTCATGTGATCGACACCGTGATCATGCCTAAGTAATACAAAGACTCCCGGCAGAAGTTTGTAAATCCTGCCGTCTTTTATATAACAAGGAATTTAATGCACGATATCGTTGATACCGCAGTAGCGGCAGGTACTTTCAAAACTTTGGCAGCGGCAGTCACAGCAGCTGGTCTGGTTGATACCCTCAAGGGCGCTGGTCCATTCACTGTGTTCGCACCAAGTGATGAAGCATTTGCAAAGCTGCCAGCCGGCACGGTGGAGGCATTGCTGGCAGATATTCCAAAACTCACAGCCATACTGACCTACCATGTCGTTGCTGGCAAAGTCATGGCCGCAGATGTAGTGAAAATGGATGGTCAAAATGCTGCAACGATCAATGGCGCTTCCGTCAAAGTCAGTACCACCAGTGGAGTTCAGTTGAACGGCGCGATCAATGTCACGGCGACTGACATTGAATGCACCAACGGCGTGATCCATGTGATTGATGCAGTTTTGATTCCTGCCTGATTCAGAATCCATAAGTCGAGCTGCTAAGAACAGGGCTCTTTCATGGGAATCAGCTTCGGCTGATGCTTTTTTTTGTAGTTGATAAAGACCATGGAATTGCATAATTCCACACGGGCTTCAAGGGTAATTGGCATGTGCGTCAATGGATAATTGCCCATAAGCACTGTGAGTAATACCTTCAAAAACATTCTTCAACATGGCTCAATCCCTATGTATTCAAGGAGACGCTGAATTGGATAGATTGTTAAAACACGTTTTTTGCACCGTGGCTGTTTGGTGCAGTGCGGTATTCACAGTGTCTGCGGCAGATTGCGAACCCGTACAAGCTGAAGAAGTATTGCAGGCTGAGCAATCGCGATTGTCTTCGCAAATGCAAAACAACTTGGACCGTATGTCGGAATTGCTGGATGAACGACTGGTCTATGTGCGCAACAGTGGCGTGGTGGACAGCAAATCGTCTTACCTGGAATCCATGCGCAAAGGCCACACGATTTATGAGCTGATCGAGCACACCAACGATTCAGTGCGAATACATGGTTGTGTAGCCATATTGACCGGGCTGGGCAAATACGATGTGCGAATTGCACAAAAGCCTCTCAATTTGCTGCTTCGCTATCACAGCATTTGGCACAAAAGCCAGGGCAAGGTGAAGTTGATTTCCTGGCAAGCAACCAAGGTACCTTGATGACTTTCAATGACTTTTGCGAGCAGATTTTTCAAAGCAACGGTTAATTCGATAACAGCGCATCATCAAATATCGCCACCGCACGGGTCCACCCTGCTGAGGCACCACGTATTTTGTGTGGAAAGCAACTGATGTAAAAACCTGTGGCAGGCAAGGCCTCCAGGTTGTGCAATTTCTCCAAATGGCAGTAGCCAATATCGCGTCCTGCTTTATGGCCTTCCCAAATCAACGCAGCATTGCCTGTGGCCGCGTATTTTTCAGCGGTGTGAATAAACGGCGCATCCCAACTCCAAGCGTCAGTGCCAGTGAGTCGCACACCGCGTTCTAACAAATACATCGTGGCCTCATAACCCATGCCGCAACCTGTGGCAACATAGTCTGGGTGGCCATAGCGTTTGCCTGCTGCAGTGTTAACCACCACAATTTCAAGAGGGGATAAGTGGTGTTCAATGCGTTGCAATTCTGCTTCAACTTCTTGGGCAGTCACCACATGACCATTGGGCAGATGGCGAAAATCCAATTTCACGCCTGGCTGAAAACACCACTCCAGTGGCACTTCATCGATGGTGATCGCAGGTTTGCTTTCACCAGATGCTTTGTCCATGGTGGAGTGGTAGTGGTAGGGGGCATCCAGATGGGTGCCGTTGTGCGTACAGAGTTTGACAAATTCAACCGCCCAGCCTTCGCCGTCGGGCAAATCTTCCTTTTTCAGCCCCGGAAAAAAGGGTTCGATTTGACCGACCGTGTTTTGGTGTGTCAGGTACTCAATTTGGGGTGCATAGGCAGGGGGATCACTGATGACATCGTTCTCTAAAAAGATAGATATATCTACAAATCTGCGTGACATGAGATTTCCCCTGTGATGAATGTGTACCGTCAAGCCACTTCAAACAAACCTGCGGCACCCATACCACCGCCTACGCACATGGTGACCACAACATATTTGACGCCGCGGCGTTTGCCTTCAATCAATGCGTGTCCCACCAGCCTGGCACCTGTCATGCCGTAGGGGTGTCCCACCGAAATGCTTCCACCATTGACGTTGTAAATATCGGGGTCGATGCCCAGCTGATCACGACAGTACAAAGCTTGGCAAGCAAATGCTTCGTTGAGTTCCCACAGCCCAACATCGCTGATGTTCAAACCGTGTTGTTTTAATAATTTGGGAACTGCGTAAATGGGACCAATGCCCATTTCTTCAGGCGCACATCCAGCGACTGTCATGCCTCTGTAAATGCCCAGCGCTTGCATACCGCGTTTTTGGGCCAAGCTTGCTTCCATCACGACACAGGCACTGGCACCGTCTGAAAGCTGGCTGGCATTACCCGCTGTGATGACTCCGCCTTCAATCACAGGCTTGAGCGATGTCAATCCTTCCAGCCCTGTGTCAGGGCGGTTACTTTCGTCTTTGCCGAGTATCACTTCCTTGTAACTGATAGCGCCCGTCGCCTTGTCAGCGACAGCCATGTGGGTCGTGAAATGGACAATCTCTTGGTCAAAACGGCCAGCTTGTTGGGCTTGTGCTGTTCTATGTTGCGATTGCAGAGCATACAAATCTTGGTCTTCACGGCTGATGTTGTATTTGCGAGCAACAAATTCAGCGGTTTGCAACATCGGCATGTATACGTGAGGTATGCGTTTTTCCAGGGCTGCATCCTTGCCAGCCATCGCACTTTCAAAATATGCTTTTTGTTCGGCAGTGATGTTTTCATGTCCTCCAGCCACCACCACATTCATGCCATCGACCATCACTTGTTTGGCAGCGGTTGCAATCGCCATCAATCCGGAAGCACATTGGCGATCCATGGTTTGACCGGATGCCGTGACAGGCAAGCCTGCTGCCAGAGCCGCGTTGCGTGCCAAGTTCATGCCTGCTGTGCCAGAGGTCAACACGGTGCCCATGACCACGTCTTCAATTTCAGCGCCTTCAACACCGGCCCGTTCGACTGCACGGGCGATCACATGCCCCAGCATGCTGGGTGACTTGGTATGGTTCAGTGAGCCTTTGAATGCACGCCCGATACCGGTTCTCGCGGTTGAAACAATGACAGCTTCTCTCATGGTCTTCCTTTGTGTAACAGTGTTTTTCATCAGTGGACGCTACCCAGATAGGCAGCGATGACCGCAGGGTCGTTTTGCACCTGCGCAGGTGTACCTTCAGCTATTTTTTGACCGAAGTCGAGGACAACAATCTTGTCGGAGATGTCCATCACCACAGGAATGTCATGTTCAACAATCAAAAAAGTGATACCCATGGTTTGGCGTACCCGTTGTATCAATACGGACATTTGCGATTTTTCTGTGCTGCTCATGCCCGCCATGGGCTCATCCAACAAAATGACATCGGACTTTTGCATCAAAGCTCGGCCAAATTCCACTTGCTTTTGCATGCCGTATGACAGCTCCGACGGCAGGAGATGTTGGGTGTTTTCTAAACCTAGAAATGCCAGGATTTCCATGGCAGAGTGGGTTGCTTTGGCATTTTCTTGACGAGTGCTCGGGGTGTGGAATACGCCTTGCAACAGCCCAGATGAACCTTTCAGGTAAGCGCCAGTCATGAGGTTTTCCAAAACAGTCAGGCCACCAAACAAAGCCAGATTTTGAAAAGTCCTTGCAATACCTTGTCGAGCGATATTGTGGGCCGCCATGCCTGTGATATTTCGACCGTTGAATGTCACCAAGCCCTCGGTGGGTTTGTACATGCCAGTGACACAATTGAACAAGGTGGTTTTTCCTGCGCCATTGGGGCCAATCAAAGACGTGATAGCGCCTTTCTGAATGTCGAATGACACACCATTCAATGCAGTGATGCCACCAAAGCGCATCACCATCTGGGAAACAGAGAGCAAGGTGTTGTTCATGGTGTGGGGCCCGTGCTTGTCTTTGCCTCGCCCAAATAAGCCGACTTGATGTCGGGGCTGTGCAAAACTTCCGCCGCACTGCCCGACAACACCACTTGTCCACGCTGAAGCAAATACGCAGTGTGTGCAAATTCAAGTGCCAGTTTGGCATTTTGTTCAACCACCAGCACCGAGGTGCCTGTGGTTTTACAAATCACCTGCAGTTGTTGGTAAATTTCTGAAACGATCAGGGGCGCCAGTCCGAGCGATAGTTCGTCCACCAACAACAGCTTGGGTTTGCCAATCATGGCGCGACCCAGTGCCAGCATTTGCTGTTCTCCGCCTGACATCAATCCAGCAGCTTGGTGTCGTCTCTCAGAAAGCCGGGGAAACAATTCATAGACCATGGCCAATTGCGATTGCACTGCACGGCGTGGCAAGATGGCGGCCCCGACACGCAGGTTTTCTTCGACGCTCAGGTGTTTGAAAATCAAACGGCCTTCAGGCACCTGGCCCATGCCCATGCGAACCAGTTTGTGCGCCGGAAAATGTCGCACAGGTGTGCCTGCAAAATGGATTTGTCCATTCGTGATTTGCCCATGGTGTAAGTCGAGCAGGCCAGTGACGGCGCGGATCAGTGTGGTTTTTCCGGCGCCATTCGCGCCGAGCAATGCCACTATGCCGCCTTGTGGCACATGCAGATTCACTTGGTCCAGTGCCAGCCCTTTGCGGTTGTAGGTGACGCTGAGTTCTTCAATCCGAAGTTCTGCACTCATTGAGACCTTCCTCTGGCTGACCATTGGTGTCGCCATTTCTTCACCAATCCAGCTACACCTGTCGGCGCAAAAATGAGGAATGCAATCACCAAAACACTGAAAATGAATTGCACCAGTTGGGCGCGGTGTTCCACCAATAACTTGCTGAAAAAGCCGTCATTGACATCCGATTGGGGTGACAAGCCACCAATCATGGAAGGAAGCAACAGCCAAACAGCGGCCCCTACCAATGAACCAGACAATGAACCCATGCCACCAATGATGATCATGGCTATGAATTGGATTGCAAAACTGATGTTGAAAGCTTCAGAGGTGGCGTTCGTGAGGTAGTACGCAAACAATGCGCCCGCAACAGATGCAATCGCGGATGTCAATCCAAAGGCTTTGAGCCGCAAAATTCGAACATCGATACCTACCGCCGTGGCTGCCAATTCGTTATCGCGCATTGCCATCATGGCGCGACCTTCTCGGCTGCTCAGGCTGGCCCGCAACCCCAGGTAAACCAAAACCACCAGAGGTAACAACACGGCATACCAGCGGGTAGGACTGTTGAGTTCAAAACTGCCCAGTCGTGGTGTGGCGTAAGGAATGCCCACCACATCGAAGTATTTGAATTGGAATTCCAAAAATGCATAGCTCACCATGTAGTGAACGGCGAGCGTAGACAGCACAAAATACAAACCCCGCACACGCAACGATGGAAGTCCTGCCAATGTGCCAACCATTGCACCAGTCAATCCACAAGCCAAAATCACCCAGGGAAAAGGTAACCCCAACTGGTTATCAAAAATGGCAGCAGACATAGCCCCTGTGGCGAAAAAAGCAGCATGTCCGATAGATATCAGTCCGGCACAACCCGTCAGGTAATTCAGCGACAACGCACCCAGCATGGTGATTAACATCAAATTGATTTGTGTCAAACCCAGGTTCAACAACTGGGTGTTGGTCAATGGCATGCCCAATATCGCACGTTCGGTCAACACGGTTGGCAGATAACAAGCCATACAAGCCAAGATGGCAACCGTCAGCCAACGCCAGCGACTGCTTGACTTCAGCGAAGACAAGTCTGGTTGGTCTGGTGTCTTGGCCATTGTCAGACGCGTCCCAATTCGCGTTGTCCAAACAATCCCCAGGGACGCACCAACAAAATCAACAGCAACAAGACGTAAATCACGATGTCGCTGGATTGAGGTGAGATGTAGCTGGCAGCCATTTGTTCGATGATGCCCACCAGCAGTCCGCCAATGATGGCGCCCGGAATACTTTGCATGCCGCCGATCACCACCGCAGGCAAGGCCAATAGCCCAATGGTTTCCAGTTCTGTCGACGCAATTTGCAATTGTCCTAAAAACAAGCCGCCCACAGCAGCCAATGTGGTGCCAATCGCCCAAGCCAAGCGGTTCATGCGGTTGACATGCACACCTGAGACCAAAGCCGCTTCGTGGTTGTCAGCTGAAGCACGCATCAACAAACCGACAGATGTGAAACGGAAAAACAGTCCAAAACCTGCCATGCAGGCCCAACTGACCAATGCAGCAGTCAGATGCAAATAGGAAATACGCACTTCTCCGAGCATGAGCACGCCAACGGGCATGGGTGTGTTCAGTGTGCGACCTTGGGGACCAAATACCATTTCAATCAAGGCCCGCATGGCAATGGACAATGCAATCGTGAGCATGATGACAGACAGCATCGGGCGACCTGACAAGGGCTGAATCAAGGTCATGTGAATCACTACTCCCAGCAACGCCGAACTGGCCACTATAAAAACCAGAGCCAATGCAAAAGGCAGATGGAGTATGGAGGTGGCCACCACCGTCAGGTACGCGCCACACACCACAAACATGCCTTGTGCGAAATTGAATACATCGGTTGCCTTGAAAATCACTGCAAAGCCTAATGCGACCAAGCCATAAATGCTGCCAAGCGCCAAGCCACTGAAAAAAACTTGCTCAAACATACAGACCTTTGCAGTGGGGCCATGCCCTGGACAATTCAGCGTGTGTATTTTTCATAGTCTGCAAATTCTCCAAAGGCTTTGAATTTCTTACTTGAAAAGTCATAGCCAAACATTTTGAAAACCGAAGGGCCTGTGTTGTCCTTGGGTGAATAGCTAAAGGGCGCTGTCAAGCCTTGGGTGTTGACGCTGAATCCCTTCGATAAGGTTTCTACCAAACGCGCACGCGAAGGGTTGGCCCCTAATTTCGCCAGTGATTCAGCAGCCATTTGGGCGGTGACCCAGCCTGCCACATAGTTGATATCTTGTTTCATCTCTGTGCGACCAATGCTGTCCGCATAGGCCGATAGCGATATGTTGCCCGGGGTTTGATCACTGCCACCGGGTGTGAAACAACTGACAAATTTGTAATTGGCTGCCGCTTGTGGGCCCATGCTTTGGAACATTTGCGGTGAACCCAAATAAGTGATTCCAAACACTGGGATATTTAATCCGTATTGCATCAGTGCTTTCATCGTCAATATGGCGGTGTTGGAGACACCGTAGATCGTGATGAAGTCAGGTTTGATGTTCATGATTTCCAAAATCTGCGGAGTCACATCAACCGCAGTCACTTTGACCGTCACATAATGCGTGCTGCCGCCGTATTTGTTCACCATGTTCGATACATACTCATGGTATTCCTTGCCACCTGCAGTTTCAACGGCCAGTGTGACGACCTTGGGTGCCTTGAGCTTGAGTTTGTCTACGTGATAACCCACCCCAGCTTGCGCCATTTGCTTGTACCCGCAAAAGCCGTTGTACACCATGGGTGTGACTGGCTCCGACAGCGCTTTGGTGTCGGTGTAAGTTCCTACGATAGGTACTTTTCCGGCCTTGATAGTGGGAGCCAATGCCACTTGTGACACGGAAGAACCCATGCCAGAGATGGCAATCACGGGTGTTTGGCTGACCAATTTTTCAAATGCAATTTTGTCGGTGGCGGGATTGAAGCGGTTGTCTTCTGCCAATACATTGATTTTTCTGCCGTTGATACCACCAGACTCATTGATTTTTCGCATGTGATCGCGAAAACCATTGACCCAAATACCTTGCGATGCAGAGGTGGGTCCGCTCATATCCATCAAAAGCCCCCAATCGATGCGGTCTTTGTAAACACCGTCTTGGGGCAATTCTTGCGCACTTGCAGCCATGTTGATCGATGAAAACGCCAAGGCAAACACACAAGCGCGTTGTATGGTTTTGAAGTGTTGTGAGAGAAAAATTTGCATGGTGTCTCCTGGAAAATTTTTGATGGTTTGCGAGTGTCTCAGCGGCCAGCCCAAACAGGGGTTCGCTTTTCATTGAAAGCCATGGCGCCCTCACGGGCATCTTGGGATTGGATCACTGTCTCAAGCACCTGGTTTTGCTTTGTCCACAGTTCATCGATCGACCAATAGACAGATTGCGACATGACATGCTTGGCCATTTTGACGGCCACGGGTCCGTTGGCGGCGATTTTTTGGGCCCATACTTTTGCGGCTGCCAACGCTTGGCCGGCTGATGTCAATTCATTCACCAGTCCCCATTGGCGGGCATCGCTGGCAGTCATCAAGTCACCAGTGAGCGCATATTGCATCGCAATTTGGCGCGGAATTTTTTGGGGCAAACGAATCAGCCCGCCTGAACCTGCGATCAAACCTCTTTTGACCTCCGGCAACCCAAACACTGCATTTTCAGACGCGACCAACAAGTCGCAAGCCAAAGCTATTTCAAATCCACCCGCCAGTGCATAGCCCTCCACGGCAGCGATGATGGGCTTGAGCGGAGGGGTTTCAATCATGCCGCCCAGTCCTCTGCCAGGCAGTTCAACCCGCTCGCCATTGACGAAGGCTTTCAAGTCCATGCCCGAACAAAAGTGACCGCCCGCGCCGGTCAGAATCCCGACTGCGACAGTGGGGTCGTTGTCCAATCTGTCCATGGCATCAGCCAAGGCCTGCGAAGTGCGGTGGTCAATCGCGTTTCGCACCGCAGGTCGATCGATGGTGATGACAAGAATGTTTTCTTCTTGCGTGACAAGAACAGTAGGGATGGGGTTCATGCCAAGGCCTTTTGTAAACGGCTTTTCAGTCCGAGTCGATCGCGTATCACACGGCCTGACACCACTTTCCCTTGGGCTACTTTGACAATACCGTTGCCATTGAGCACCATGGGTGTTGCGCATGCATCAAGGCCTGCAATGCCTGACAGGTACAAGCCAGTTTGTCGGACATGAAATGCCACATCGTCACCACAAGAAAATAGCTCGGTGAACTCGGTAGAGCGCACTTCAAAAACCAAAGGCACACCTGAGATGTGTTCGTCGTCACATCGCACTGTGTCACTGGGCCAGGCTTGCGACAACCATTCGCGGACCACAGATTCCGCAGTCATATTGGGGGGAAGTATGGCTGTGCCCCAAGGATCAGGGGAGGGTGGTTCCACCGGATCGCACAAACCGCTTTTGAGTTGGCGCTGGCGTGTCATGTAATCCTCTTGTGCCACACAACCCGTCAATACCTGGCCATCGCTGCGGTAAATAGCCACTCCCGACCAAACAGCGGTGCGCCCATTGGAAGTTCCGTGTTCGCTGAAGTAGGCAGCCACCTTGTCATGCGTGCTGACGATTTGGTGCACCGTCATACCCATGCCTGGAAAGGTTTGCATTTGCTGTGCAACCGCTGGTAGCCATTGTTCATCACGTCCAGCAAACACATGATCGCCAATTTCCAATGCATAGCTGGGTGCAATGAATTCGTGGGCCACAGAAGCGTCATGGCTGTTGAAATAATCCACCACCCATCTGCGCAACAGCGTGACGGGTGTTGGTGTGTTGGTCGATGGTGTCGTCGTCATGCGGTTTGCGCCTTTTGGGTCAATCGGAGTTCGCGCTTCAAAAGCTTTCCTGAAGCGTTGCGCGGCAATGTCTGTGTGAAGACCAGCGAGGTTGGGCATTTGTAATGGGCCAAACGCTCTCGCGTGTAATCAATCAATGCCTGTTCGGTGGCATGCATTCCGGTGCGCAGCACCACCACCGCTCTGGGCGTTTCACCCCAACGCTCGTGCGGTACACCGATGACAGCCACTTCCAGCACGGCAGGATGTCCATTCAAAATATTTTCGACTTCAGCGGGGTATATGTTTTCACCGCCAGAGATGATCAAATCTTTGAACCGGTCGAACAAAAACACATAACCCTTGTCGTCCAGATAAGCAGCATCTCCAGTGCGCAACCAACCTCCTTGTTGGATGGTTTGGGCGGTTTCATCGGGCTTGTTCCAATAGCCCACGGTATTCATGTCGGTACGTAACCAGATTTCACCCACTTCACCTATGGGCGTGTCTTGGTTGGTGGCCGGATCTACCACACGAAGTTCAACCCAAGGCAAGGCGCGTCCGACAGATTTGAGCAATGAGGAACCTGGACCTTCTGGTGCATGGTCCTCAGGCGGTAACACCACAACCGTGCCCGCTGTTTCTGTCATGCCATAGGCTTGCATGAACTGGCATGGCAATATGTCCATGGCCCGGCGCAACAACACATCGCCCATCGGTGCAGCGCCGTACATCAGCAACGACAAACTGCTGAGATCAGACTGTTGAACACCGGGTACTTCCAGCAAGGACTGCACCACAGTCGGTACCAAAAATGTATGCGTGACTTTGTACTGCTCAATCAATGCAATGATTCGAGCGGGATTGACCTCGCGAATCAACACGGTGTGACCACCCACGGTCATGGTGCTTGAACCATAGCCACAACCACCAATGTGGAACATGGGCATCGCCACCAAATTGACACTGTCGGGGCCCATGCCCCACGATTCAGACGCCAGCCGAGGTGTATAGGACATGTTGCGATGGGTGAGCATCACCCCTTTGGGCAAGCCAGTGGTGCCAGATGTGTACAGCAATAAAGCGACATCCGTTGGCGCACCTGCGTAGCCTGTATCTGTGGTGCTGTGCGCATCGCACCATGCTTTGAAGTCATCGCCCAGGACCATGGTTTGGCGTATACACGGCATGGCTTTGACCGCGGGTGTCAACAGCGCCAACTCGTGGGGTGACACCACTACCAATGCAGGTTGTGCGTCTAATGCAATGGCTTCTATTTCAGCAGGGGCCAGACGCCAATTGAGACCAGTGAAAATGGCGCCGATTTTGTTGCATGCATAAAGTAGTAAAAAACACTCTGCACAATTTTTGGACAGCAAAGCGACCCTGTCACCTGCTTTCACGCCAGCAGCCAGCATGGCATTGGCTGCTTGCGAACTTTTGGCGTGAAGTTGCGAAAAAGTCCATGTCTCATCTTCAAAAGTCAGCGCGGGCGAGTTCGGCCTGACCCGCGCATGCTCTCGAAGAAGATGGGCAAAACTGGTGTTCATGTTGTGCGCTTCAGTAGCTCTTTGGCAAGCCCAAGCTGTGCTGTGCCACAAAGTTAAGAATCATTTCACGGCTGACTGGCGCGGTTTTGTGTAACCGGGCAATGAACCACAAGTCAGCCAGTCCATATTCAATGGCCAGTCCATTGCCGCCATGAATTTGAATCGCTTGGTCAAGCGCTTCCAGAGAAGCATCGGCCGCTGCGAATTTCGCCATGTTGGCCACCTCACCGGCATCAGGAGATCCTGCATCGGACAGTGCAGCTGCCCGCGCAGTCATCAAACGCGCTTGTTGCACGGCAATGTACGATTTGGCCAAAGGATGCGCAATACCTTGGTGGGCGCCTATCGGTGTGTTCCACACTGAACGATCTTTGGCCTGTTGCGAACCTTTTTCAATCGCATATCGGGCAATGCCGTTGTTGATCGCAGCAGCGCACACCCGCTCTGGGTTGAGCCCTGCAAACACATGACGCAATCCTTGGCCTTCTTGTCCCACCAAAGCATCTGGACCGAGTTGCACATTGTCAAAAAACAGGGTGAATGAAGTTTCTGGAACATGCAATGCCGTTTCAATCGGTGTTCGCGTGATACCTGGCGCATTGGCGGGCACGATGAACAATGACAATTGGTGCCTGCCTTGGGCATCGACCATTTCGCTGCGGCACACCACCATGATGGCATCGGCCTCGTCCACCCCAGAGGTCCAGTACTTGGTGCCGTTCAGAACCCAGCCGTTGCTATGTGAACGCGCTGTCGTGGTGACCTTGTGTGTGTTGGTTCCTGCATTGGGTTCGGTGATGGCAAACGACATTCGTTGTTTGCCGCTGGCCAATCCTGGTAACCATTCTTGTTTGAGTGCAGGCGTGCAGTGCGCTTGGATAATCGGCGCACAAATGGAGTTGATCACCAATGACAACATGGGGCAGCCTTGTGCAGCGGCTTCCTCCACGATCACGTTGTAGTCGGCCAAGCCACTGCCACCGCCGCCGTATTCCTCGGCAATGTGCACGCCCAAAAAGCCTGCATCACCCATGGCCTGCCAGAGTTCAACTGGCTTGGCGTCTCGCTTGACAACGTCTTGAAAATAGCGACGGCCAAAGCCACCTACCAACTTTGCCACGCTGTCGCGAAGCATAGGGTGGTGTTCAGCGGTATCAACCAGGGTGGAACCAAAAATATTTGACATAAGCTTAGAGGTTTAATGGTTTTGAGATGTGGTTTCTGACCAGTTGAAAAATCCTTGGCCTGTTTTCTTTCCTAGCTTTCCGTTGGCAACCATGTTCTCCAACAGTCGGGGAGGCGCGTACCTTGGGCCGAGCGCTTTGTGTAGTTGTCTGGCAATGTCGAGTCTTACATCCAAACCTACGATGTCACTCAAACGCAAAGGCCCGATGGGGTGACGATATGCCGTGACCATGGCATGGTCGATGTCTTCAGCGCTGGCCACTCTGTCCTCTAGCATGCGCATGGCTTCCAACGAGGCGATCAAGTCCAGTCGACTGGTGGCAAAGCCAGGTATGTCACGCACCGTGATGGTGGTTTTGCCAATACCTTGCGACCATGTTTTGGCCAAAGCCAATGTTTCTTCACTCGTGTGCTCAGACCGAATCAATTCGACCATGGGCAATGACCACACAGGGTTGAAAAAATGCATCCCTAAAAATGCAGAAGCATCTGACACAGAGCCCGCGAGTTGGTTGATCGACATTGAACTGGTATTGCTGGCAATGACGCGTGGTTGTAGTTTGGCTGCATCCGCCAAAATTTGTAATTTCAATGCCAATCGTTCGGGAACCGATTCAATCACCAAATCCAGATGCAGGGGTAACTCTGCGACCGAGGTGACGCGTTGAATCCCATGCAAGACTGCCTCGGCTTGGGTGTCTGTGAGCTTTCCGCGTTGGAGGCCACTGGAGACCGCGTCCTTCAGTGTTTGACGCATGGCCAAATGTTTGTCGTCATGAGGCTCAACAACACAAACATGCCAGCCAGAAACCGCAAATACATAGGCAATACCAACACCCATGGTGCCGCCACCTATGACGGCCATGCGTTGCCGGGTGGTCGTGTGATCAGCTTGCATGAGAACCCCGTTGTGCTGGTGAACGAACCATGCCCAACGCCAAAGATGCCAAATGCGAGGCGACTTCTTCCAGCGTTAGACGACCGCTTTGTCTGAACCACACAGGAGCCCAACCCACTATGCCGCCGATCGCCAAAGCGGCAAGTTGCACATCTGCCACTTCAAATTCTCCAGCGCAAACGCCCAAGTTGATCAACTCCACCAAGCGTCTGTCGAAATCACGTCGAAGCAAATTGATGGCCTCACGGTCCTTTTGTTCGAGTTCTTTTTCTTCACGGCTGAAAATCATGGCATGGGGCTGATGGTTCAAAACAGCGCGAAGAAAATCTCGGACCACAGTTTCAAGACGTTCGGTTGCGCAGGCGTCTTGTGCCATGGCGCGATTGAGAGATTCATGCGCTAAGCGAATGGCACGAGAACAAATTTCTACCAACAATTCGTTTTTTGAAGAAAAGTGTGCGTATATAAAAGGCTTGGTGACTTGCAGTTCGTTGGCAACTTGCTCCAGCGTTGTTTTTCCATAACCGTTGCGATAAAACAGGTCAACAGCGGCGGCCACAATCCGTTCACGTTTCAGATGTGAAATGGCTTCTCGAAGATCTTGAGGTTCAACGGATGTATTCATGGACCAAACTCATGCTTTTGCAAGATCTTCGCCCCGGGTCAGCGCAGCGGGTGATGGATAAAAACGAAATCCCGAATAGCCTTCGCTGGCGCACTGTTGCAGGATTCTTCGATAACCTCGAACACCGCCTGAATAGGGCATGAACACACGGGGTTTACCAGCCACCTCGGCGCCGTTGTAGTAAGAGTCAGTGCTGAGATAAAGCGTTTCTTTGACACGGTCATTGATATGTTGTCCCCAGGCTTTTTCGGCTTGCGGTTCGACTTCTACCTCAACTGCGCCTTGTTTCTTCATGGTTTGTGCCAAACCTGCCATCCAGTCAATTTGTTCTTCGGTTGAAACCAGCACATTGCTCAGCAACGAAGGGCTGCCCGGTCCCACCACGATGAACATATTGGGAAAATCAGACACCCCAATACCCAAATGCGTGACAGGTCCGTCTGCCCATTTGTTTTTCAATGTCATGCCGTGTCTGCCAATGATGTCCGGTTTGAACAAAGAGCCAGTGAAAACATCGAAACCTGTGGCGAAAATGACCATGTCAAACTGGTGATGCTTGTGTGGGGTACGGATGCCCTCTGGCGTGAACTCCAAAATAGGAAATTCCCGTACATCTGCTAACTCGACGTTGTCGCGGTTGAACGCTTGAAAATAACCGCTGTCTACCGACGGTCTTCTGGACGCAAACGGATGGTCTTTCGGTGTCAGCTTTTCACGCAATACCGGGTCATTCACCAAGCCAGCGATTTTTTTGCGAATGAATTCCGCAGCAGTGTCGTTGGCTTGCTTGTTGAGCAATATGTCGTAGTAGGTGAGGGCAAATCCAAAGCCCAATCTGTTCCATGACGCTTCATAAGCTTTCTGACGCTCATCGGGCGTGACCTCTAATGCAGAGGTTTTGTTGGGCATGAACCCTAAACCAGTAGGAGAGTTCCAAGCACGCTCTCTGCGCTGACGGTAATTGGCTTTGACCCATTTGTCTTCGTCATCAGAAACAGGTGCATTGGCCGCGGGAATGCTGTAGTTGGGCGTGCGTTGAAACACCGTCAGGTGTGCGGCTTCGTTGGCGATCACAGGTGTCATTTGCATGCCAGAGGAACCGGTACCGATGATGGCCACGCGTTTACCTGCATATTCCACTTGTCGCTTTGGCCATTTGCCACTGTGAATCACTTCGCCTTTGAAAGATTCCAGTCCAGGGTATGCGGGGGTCTTGGGCGCGGAGAGTTGGCCCACGCACATCATCAAAAACCGCGATTGAAATACTTTGCCAGTGTCTGTGGTGATCACCCATTGGGCAGACTTTTCATCGTAATTGGCCTGGGTCATTCGCGTATGAAATTGGATGTCTTTGCGCAGGTCAAATCGTTCTGCCACATGGTTGATGTATCGCAATATTTCAGGTTGGGTGGCGTAACGCTCGGTCCAACGCCATTCCTGCTCCAGCTCAGGTGAAAAGCTGTACGAATAGTCGTAACTTTCGACATCGCATCTGGCACCGGGATAGCCGTTGTGATACCAAACACCGCCAACGTCGGCACTGGCCTCTATGACTTGAACTTTGTAGCCCAGCGAGCGGAATTTGTACAGCGCCCGCAGTCCTGCAAAACCTGCCCCAACCACCAAAACATCAGCTTTTTCCATGAACCACACCGAACCTTCTAGTAAGTACATTAAAATACTCATCAGTATTTTCGGTCAGTCTAGCCCATCCAGTGCGTTGGCATTCAGGCTTTTTCTAAGTATTAACCCTAGGTATGCGACTGCTGGAAGCGCGCAAAAAAATGCCCCGAAAGGGGCATTTGGGTAAACAAATAATGTGATTTGTTCAGCGGGTAAAGGCCTTCACGGCCTGAAATCAGTTGTCTGAGTAGGCATTCAAAGCCATTAACTTTCCGCACACATTGCTGGCGATTTGTTTGTCGTGCTCGATGACAGGCGCATAAAAACGAAGTGTTTGGCCAGAGGCAGAGGCAGCGTTTGGCAACAAAGTGCCTTGGGCAGTATGAACTTGGAATCCAGACATGGCCATGGTTTGATTGCTGCAGTTGACAACATAATCGATTTGCTGAACGCCACTGGCACCCATGTCATGGAATTCGCGGACTTGTGTGACACCTTGCGCACGGTCCAGCGCAGCATAAGACCAAGTACTTTGGTTGCTGGCGATCAACACAGAGGGTTCGGCAGCATTCACAGTCGCCGCTGAGGCAATACCTGACGCGGTAACGGCTGATACCAAAATGCATACGGCGAGAGTAAATTGGTGGGTCATGTGAAGCTCCTGTTTGTTGAAATTCAATGAACGAATATTAACAGAGTTTCAGATTTTGACAAGCTTTAAATTGGACAAAACATGAATTAAATAAAATAAATTCAAAATATCTTGAAATACCTATTCAATACATGGACAAAATACCAGATAATTTGGTCAAAGTGGTCGAGCCGCAGTTTGGCCGCGTGCGCTAGACTGGCTTTCAGACATCACAGGGGAGCGTTTTGACTTTGCACATGCCCAACACCACCACATGGCTTCTACCTGTTTTATTCAGCGGTCTGGCCCATGCCTCACCTCTTTACTACGAGTTTCGAGAATGTCCTCGCCCACTGGGTACCAGCGATGTTGCCGCTTGCCGCAGCGAATGCTCGCCCTTTGGCGCAAGTCCCAGCTCCTTTGAGGTGGATGCCAACCAACAGGTGGTTTCCGAGAAAACCTGGCGTGGTGCCGACATGCTGACGCAACGTCAATGGTCGGGCTGTACCGTCAAAGACGCGCAAAACTGGCGCTGCCAAACCGAAGCTGAAATGATGGGGGGCGTGGTACGTCGGGATTTGTACGCCAACCAGGGACAAGTATTTTTGGAAGTCAGCGGCTCTGGCGGCGAACAGTTTTATTGCAGCATTCCCCGAAGCAGTGTGGACTGACATGTTGGCACTGGATTTCATTCAGACACTGGCGGTAGGTGCCGTGGCTTTATTCATCGGTATACACATGCTGGAGCGGCTGCCCGTGCTCAAGCGTTACAACATTCCAGCCGCGGTATTTGGTGGACTCTTGGTGGCACTGCTGATTTCCATGCTTCGCGAATTCCATGTGGCCACGGTGAAGTTTGACACCACGCTGCAGGCGCCATTGATGACGGCTTTTTTCACCTCCATTGGACTGAGCGCAAGTCTGAAAATGCTGCAAACAGGCAGCCGCCAGGCGCTGGTATTTCTTGCCTTGGCCACCTTTATCGCGGTGATCCAAAGCGTGATTGGCATGGGGGTTGCGCTGCTTTTTGACCAGCCTTTGCTACTCGGTGTTTTGATGGGGCCAGCCGCTTTGACAGGTGGGCCAGCCACTGCCTTGGCATTCGCACCGCAGTTTGCAGCTGCGGGCGTTGCCGCTGCAGAGTCTGTGGCCATCGCGGCGGCCATGTCTGGCATTGTGTTGGGTGGCTTGGTTGGCGGGCCTGTTGTCACAAAATTGCTAGAGCGCCACCAGCTGCGCTCAACCAATGTGTCCGCGTCGCGCAAACCAGATCAATCCCCATCCTCGGAGGTATTCAATGACGATGAAGCCAGCATGCTGGCCGTGCTCAAAGGGATTGGCGTGTTGCTCATCGCCATGGGTATCGGAGCTTGGTTGGGCGGTGTGATGAAGTCTGCCGACTTGACGCTTCCTGGCTATGTGGGTGCCATGCTCGTCGGCTCGATCATTCGCAACATAGACGACAAAACGGGTTGGTTCAAGATTCCCCATGGTGTGACCGAGCGGATCGGCGTGGTCTGTTTGACCCTTTTCCTGGCAGTGGCGTTGATGAATTTACGGCTGTGGGAGTTGTCCTCTATCGCCTTACCCTTGCTGGTGAATTTGGTAATACAGGTGATCGTGGTTTGTGTTTTTTGCTGGTTCGTGGTGTTCAAAGTCATGGGCAGTGATTACGATGCAGCCGTAATGAGTGGCGGATTCACCGGCTTCATGCTTGGAACCACGGCCAACGCCATGGCTGTGATGCACTCTGTGGTTCAGCGTTACGGACCATCGCCACGTGCGTTTTTGGTGGCGCCGATCGTGGGTGCATTTTTCATCGATTTCACCAACGCATTGCTGATCACCGGCCTGCTGAACTGGCTGACTTAGACACCCCGGGTTCGTCTCTGGCCAGGCGTGTGGGTAGGCGCGGTGATTCCTCCAAACAAGATTCCAACAGGCGGCCAACACAGGCCAGGGGTCAAAATACATAAATTCGCCAAAAACAACATAAACTTCATTAATGAAGTTCATGTTGTGTTTTATTTCATTGTTGGCAAATATTGCATTTTTTGATGCCAATGCGAATACGATGTTGGAGGGGAAAGTGGTGTCTGTGGCGGACGGAGATACCCTCACCGTACTGGATAACCGCCAAACCTCATACAAGGTCAGGCTGCTGGGCATAGATGCCCCGGAAAAAAAGCAGGCCTTTGGCGAAAAATCCAAGCAATCGCTGGTTGAATTGGCTCATGGCAAAAACGTACGAATTGTTTTCAACAAAAAAGACAAATACGGACGTATCGTTGGACAAGTGTTTGTGGGGGCGCTGGATATTTGTCATCAACAAATCAAATCAGGCTTGGCTTGGCATTACAAAAAATACCAAAACGAGCAGTCGATCAGGGACCGGGAAGCCTACAGTGCCAGCGAAATATCTGCGCAAAGCCAGCAATTGGGCCTGTGGTCGGATCCTCGACCGGTGGCACCTTGGGATTACCGAAACAGGTAGCCTTGGTCGCCCACCTATGGGATCGTTGCAGGGAATTTTTGCGCAGCCAGCCCGGCATGGGTGTGTTGGCGAAACCCCAGAGCGCCAAGCGAAAAAATACTGAGTGATGTTCGGCATGAAGAAAACCATCGCGCTTTTCATACACCATCCCACCTGTTCGACCGATTCGGTGAATGGTGTGATGGCAGCGTTGTCGCCACTGGCTGACATCAAGTTGTTTACCCGACACAAAGTCGCTGAGGGTTTTTTCGATGATGTTGACCTCGTGGTATTTCCTGGCGGAGACGGCGAAGCCATGCTGTTTCGCGGCCTGCTCAAACAAAACATGTCTGATGTGCGATCTTTTATGCAGCGCGGTGGAAAGTACTTGGGTATTTGTATGGGCGCGTATTGGGCTGATGCCTATTATTTCAACTTTCTCAAAACAACAAGGTGCGTGCAATACATCAAGCGTCCGCGAGCTGACATACGCTCGTCGTATGGGACCACCGCCCCTGTTCAATGGCGGGGGCAAGCGCAACGCATGTATTTTTATGACGGCCCGACTTTCGTCAATGGCGAATTTGAAACGGTGGCCACTTATGCCAATGGCGACCCTATGGCCATGGTGCAAGGTGCGGTGGGCTTGGTGGGCTGTCATTTGGAAAGCCAAGCGCATTGGTACACCAAGAAATACATGCAACCCCAGTGGCATGACAACCAGCACCATGTTTTGTTGGCGCAATTTGTCGCTGACTATTTACTGCGCTCGCGGCAAATTCCGTTGTTTTAGGATGCGACGCCATTATTGGGATGCGACGCTTCAAAAAATTCTGCGCTTGCATCCAAAGCAAATGACAGCAGCCTTTTTCAAAAGCGAATGTTTTCAGACAAATAAATCAATCATGGGTGAAAACTGTATCAATTGGCAATTGCATCGCTGAGGCCAGCTGATTGGTTTTTCCTGCCAAAGCGATCACGCGCAGCAAATCGGCATACTGAGCCGCGGACATTCCTTTGCTTTTGGCCGCTGCCGTATGCGAATGAACACAGTAACTGCAAGCATTGGTGATGGATACCGCGATATAAATCATTTCTTTGGTCAGTGGATCAAGAGCAGAGGGAGTTACCATGACCGCTTTGACTTCACGCCATGTGCTCTCGAGCAAGTCAGGGTCAAATGCAAGATAGCGCCACATATTGTTGACAAAATCGGTTTGACGGGTTTGTCTGATGTCGTCAAACACAGCCTTGACGCGCGGATGGTTTTCTATATTTTCAGAAACAGAAAGTGTGCTCATCGTGATCCTTTTCAAAAATACAAACTGTGGTTTGTGATGTTAGCCAATGAATATCTGCAGTCCGGTCAACACTGGGATACGGATCGCATGGATGGCAATTGGTGAGTGTGGTGTTTGATTTTTTTGGAAGCGCAGAAGAAATGGACGAGTCTGATCGATTACCCAAGCCGCTGAATGCCGATCTTCACATGCTCAATGGCACCGCTGGTGCGGTTGCTGTTTACGCTGGTGGGTCTGGGCCTCCCGTGGTGTTGGTGCACAGCATCAATGCGCTGGCATCTGCCGCTGAAGTTCGTCCTTTGTTTGACGCATTGCGACAAGGCAACAGCGTCTATGCCATTGACTTGCCAGGCTATGGCTTGTCTGAACGTTTACCGCGTGCTTACTCGGTGGCAGACATGTGTAACGCCGTCCGGTTGGTGGCACAGTGGGTGGCGCACATGCACCCAAGCCAACCGCTTCAAGCCATAGGTGTGTCGCTGTCATGCGAATTTTTAGCCCGTGAGGCGATGCAGACACCGGGCTTGTTCAACACCATCGCCTTGGTCAGTCCCACTGGTTTTCGGGGTGGAAAGACATTGCGTCAGCCGCACGGCAGCACACTTTTCATGGCCGGGTTCGACCGCTTTTTACGCCGCCCGGGTCCAGCCTGGGGCCGCTTTTTGTTTCGGCAGTTGTCGCGTCCTTCGGTGGTGCGTTATTTTTTGCGCCGCACATGGGGTGGCCAGCAGATCGATGAAACGCTATGGGCTTATGCGGTGCGCACAGCCCACGTACCCCATGCCGAGCAAGCTCCTTTGTCATTCCTCAGCGGTGGTTTGTTCAGCGCTGATATCCACAACGTATACGAAAGCCTCAATTTGCCTGTGTGGGTAGTGCATGGCACACGGGGCGATTTCACCGATTACTGCGCTTTGGCGTTGGTTCGTGATCGACCCCATTGGCATGTCACGGTGATGCAGACCGGGGCCATGCCTTATTTTGAAGACATCGACGCTTTCATGGCGGCCTACAGGAGCTTCCTGTCCCGGGCTGCAACCCGACCATAGGCACAGCGAGTGGGGTGTTGTTGCGTTTTGTTGCGAAAAGCAACACCCTTGCAGTCAGCCAGAGGTGAGATCTGTTAAGCCCTGGGTCACTGTTTAGAACCTTCTGAGAGTCTGCGACCAATGCCAACGGCATAAGGCGCGGCGCGGGCAGCCAGCATCGGGTCGTTAGAGGGTTCAACCCCTTTGGGCAAGACCGTGGGTACAAATGTGATGTCGCGACAGGCTCCACCAGAATCTTCCGACACTGCGGTGACTTTCAAACTGCCAAGCGTGACTTTGCGTCGGCTCTCGGGCAGGGGTACGGTGGCACTGTCAAGACGATCACCGGGTTCTGCCAATTGCAGATTGAAATTGAAAGAGACTTGGCCCTCTTTGACGCGCTGGCGCAGGTCGTCGAACAGAAAACTGGGTCCCTTGGCCTTGGCTTCCTCATCGCTCAGGCCCATCACGCCACCGGCAGGCTCAAAAATCCATTTGCCAAACTGCTTGTCACCCTTGGCATTGACAAAAGCAAAGGCATGCACGCCCCAGTAGTTGACGGTTGCAAAGCTGGCTGGCACGGGTTGGCTGGCAAAGTACTTGCCTTGCAAAAGCACTTCAGGGTTGGCTTCTGCAAACGCTTTGACCTTGTCAGGATTGGGCGCTTTGGTGGATGGGTCAGGCGCGAGTGACTCTAAGCGACCCAGTAATTGGGTTGGTGTGGAAGAACCAAAAACAGGTGCAGAAATATTGCCCATTTGCCACGTTTCACCGCCCGGAATGTTGAATTGCAACGCCATATTGCGTTGACTCTTGGCGTTGTCAACCGCTTTGGGGTTACCGCCGCCAACGGAGAAGCGAACGATGACAGGTATTTTTTGTCCACTGAAAACAGAAGCAGAGGACAAGTTGCGACCATCAGCGCTACCGACGAATTCACCCGTGGCACATATGCCTTTGGCACCCGAGCGGCGAAAGCCTTCAAATTTTCCACCGGCCGCTTCAAATGCATTCACCATGGTTACGGGGTCCACGGTTTGCGCATTGACAGCAGAAAGCATCAGCAGTTGGCTAACAGCGAACAATGTGAGGGCTGTGCGGTTTGTGTGTAAATTGATTAACATGGCGATTCAACCTTGATGAAGATAAGCCTCATAGTAAGTTAAATGAAACCAACCGATCAGAACCAATGAAAAACCCCAGCTCCTACATGCCTATAGACCCGAATCACAAAGTATTCAGTGGTAACGAAAATATGTTTCCATGTTGAAACTCATCAGCGCCACACCCAGCCCCTATGCTCGAAAGGTGAGGATTGCACTGGCTGAAAAAAATATTGCATTTGAGCTGATCACTGAAGTTCCATGGAACCAAGGTGCTTTGACCGAGCTGCACAACCCACTGGCCAAGCTTCCAGTCATGTTGCTAGAAGACGGCAGCAGCATCTTTGACTCTCGTTATATTTTGGATTACTTGGAGTGGGTTTACCCTGAGACGCCACTTTTGCCCAGCGATATCGCCGATCGGTTGTTGGCCAAAAAATTGGAAGTATTGGCCGATGGCGTGTGCGATGCCGTGGTGTTGCTGTTTTTCGAACGCATGCGCGGCGCAAGCGCAAGTGCAGAATGGACTGCTCGTCAAACACACAAGATCGAGGCAGGGGTGTCTGCGTTGGCGCGTTTGATTGGTAGCCGCAAATTTGCCGTTGCCGACCAGTTTGGACTGGGCGATATTGCCGTCGGGTCGGTGTTGGGTTATTTGAAAGTTCGGTTCCAAGAGTTTGACTGGCAGATTTTGTATCCCGCGTTGGCTCAATACTCTGCCATCCTAGAACAGCGACCCTCTTTTCAGCACACCCAGCCTTACCCACAAACCATCTCTGATAAGGTGGTTTGACGCTGGAAATCCCGTCACTGAAATGGCATTGGGTTTGAGTGATGCGGCGAGTCAAACATCGAAAAGGTCTGCCACAATAGATAGTTATTCAGGGATATAAAGAATCGATCTGTCCGCACAACATGAAATTTCTACCCATTTATTTTTTGGTCACCTTGCTGAGCGTTGCGCATGCACAAGTCAGCTTGGAAGAGGCTCGCGCATTGGTTGGCGATGACAAAGTGACTGTTTTAGATATTCGTGAGCCAGAGGAGCATGCAACGGGTGTGGCCAAAGGTATGAAGTTGATTCCCATGAGCACCTTAGAGTCTCGGCTTCATGAAATACCCAGAAATCCTGACTCTCGCGTGCTTTTGATTTGCAACACACAAAATCGTTCAAGCGCTGTTGCAAAAGAACTGCGCTCTCGCGGATTTACCAACGTGGAGTATGTTCGTGGCGGAATGAGCGAATGGGCTAAAAGAGGTTGGACTTTGGTGTCGCCCCCAAAGCCTTAGCCGTTGAACCGGGTTCAACCCATGTTTGCAACGACAACGTGTTCAGTTGACCTGGCCACGGGCAAGGACTTCTATCAAGCCATTGGATTGGGCTTTAATAACCACAAACTCACCCATGGCTAGGTTCTTATCGGTGAGCGCAGAGATCACAACCTGATGAGTCACCCAAACTTCAAAACCTGAACTGATCCCTGAAGCGGTCTCACGTGCTTCACTCAACTGAGCCAAACGGTCTCCTTGTCCTTGAAAAAACGAATTCAGAGCTGACCAAGGCGTCACTTTTATTCGGTGACCAAAAGCAGCATGGGCGGTGTCAATACATCGGCACCATTGGCTAGAGCGCACTCGTTGTGGATGAAGTTGGTGTTGTTCAAGCCAGCGACCCAACCTGCGGGCTTGTGCAATGCCTTGTTGTGATAAGTTGCGTTGAGTCTTGCAGTCATCCATTTGAAAGCCTGGGGGATCGCCAAAACCTGGATCCGTCTGCGCATGGCGCATCAAGATGATCACGCCGGGTTGACTTATCGCCCGCAGCAAATTTTCATCCGCATGGGCTAAGGCTGGTAGGAACCAAACCCCTAAAAAAAACCTGAGAAGGGTAATCGTCATATGCATCTTGTTGCCAAGCTTACACCCACAGCTTGAAGAATTTGTTTCCAGATCAATGGTGTGGATTGTTCAACTTTATCTAGAACCAAAGACGTAATCATTAAATACATGGGACCATTGAAAAACGCAGGGTGATGCTTGTTTTTTGATATGCGAAAAACGGGGTTCAGCTTTGCTGAGCAAGTTGCCAAATAAGAATAGTCAGATCTTGCGTGAGAGAACTTGTTTTATCAGGAGCAGAAATGTTTTGGTTAGCAGATCTTGTTCTAGCGATTCACTTTGCATTGGCTGCTTTTGTGACGTTGGGATTGCTATTGATTCCAGTGGGGGCTATTTGCAGTTGGCAATGGGTACGCAACAGAATTTTTCGCACTGTGCATGCAGGGCTAATGGTTTTTGTAGCGGCCGAGGCAGTGATTGGTATGACCTGTCCACTCACAACCATTGAGGCTTATCTGCGAGGTACTGCGGCCCAAGAGTCTTTTGTGGCTCATCATCTCAGCCGTTTGTTGTACTGGGACTTACCAATCAGTTTCTTTTTGTGGCTATATGTGGCGTGCTCTGTCTGGGTGATGTTTTTATGGTGGTATTGCCCCCCCATTTCTGAGCAAGAACATTGACCATATTTCAGATGGGCTTTCGCAGAGTTCAATTTCAAACGTCTTTGCTGCGAGCGCGCTGGTAGGCATTGATGCCATCGCGCATGCGTACATCAGGTAAAAAACCATCGATTTCTGGCATAGGGCTGCATCTGTTTAAAGTTTGTAGCCCAGTGGTGAATGTGAAGATTCCACATGAGCACTTAGGAATTTTTTTCGGTTCATTTCTATTTGATCTAAGGTTGGCATTGGTTCCCCAAGGGGAAGGTTTCCATTGGCAATTCGTTTACCTAGTTCATTGCTTTGGGTGTGATACAAATGAAGGTATGTTACTCACAGTGAGATTTGGCCATTCTTGAATCAAATATAGACCACTTGGTGGTTGCGGCCCGCAGCCTTGAACAGGGCGTCGCTTGGTGCGAAGCCACTTTGGGCATCACACCCCATGCGGGCGGTGCACATGAACAATACGGTACACACAATCGTTTGTTCAAAATTGCCACGCCGCGTTTTGCCTCGGCTTATTTTGAAATCATCGCAATCAATCCCTTCGCCTCCACCCCCCAAAGCAGTACGCACAAGCGTTGGTTCGACCTGGATGACGATGCTTTACAAGCATCGATTGCTCAACAGCCTAGTTTGATACATTTTGTCGTGAGCACCACAGATATTCATGCCGCAAGCAATACTTGGAAAGGGCAGGGGTTAGACATCGGGCCGGTCGTACTTGCCCAGCGTCAAACCGATAAAGGACTGCTTGATTGGCAAATCACCGTGCGTAATGACGGTCAAAGACAATTCAATGGCGCACTGCCGACTTTGATCCAATGGGGTAAGCCGAATGCCATTGAGCCCATGCGCCTGCACCCGTGCAACAACTTGCCTCTTTCAGGCGTGGGTTTGCAAAAAATCACGGTCTCGCATCCTGATGCTGAAAAATTGCGAACTGCTTATGAAGCGATTCATTTCAAGGATGCAGATATAGCCCATGGCAAAGCGAATATTTCCGTCCATTTAGACACACCCAAAGGACTGGTGGTCATTCAGAGTCTCGGACGATGAATGCATGCGAACAGATCATGCTGGTGCTGAGAGCTTATTGACTCATATATTCACACACCACCACTGCCCATACGCTGGCGCGTCTTTAGGCCACTGACTGGGGCTCTCTACCCTTCGAATCCCCTTTGATAGCAAGTGCGCGGCGCGTGCCACGCCAGCATGGGTGACCCACACCTGGTTCTCATCCCTATTTTGCTGCGCCTCGTCCCACAGACTGGCAACCCGGGTCAATACCTCGTTTGCGCTTTCTGCGCCACCAAATCTGTGCGAGCCGAAGTCATCCGTCCAGTCTTGCATGGCTTTTTGAGGAATCGCATCCCAAGCCACGCCTTCCCATGAGCCGAAGTCCATTTCGCGCAAGCGCGATTCGTTTTGCAATTTCAGGTCTGGCCTGAGAACGGACAGGGCCTGCGTCAGTTGTATGCAACGCTGCAATGGTGAGCCCAAAACATTGCACTGGCTGGGTAGCGTTTGTGCCAAGGCACTGGCGGCTAGCAAGGTTTGATGTGTATCTGCTGCCACATCCGTGCTGCCATAGCAGACACCACTGGCAATCAGCGGCATGGCGTGTCTGACTATCCACAGTTTCATGTGTAAAGAAGTTTTGCTGGTTAAAAGTTGATGCCAAAAGCCAAAGCGCAGCCCAGGTAAAAAGCAATTTCACACAACTGCTGCGTGGCACCAAGACAGTCGCCGGTAAAGCCTTGTAAACGCCGCTTAAACAAACGCAGCAGATAAATAAAAGACAGTGCGCTGGCAAGACAACCCAAGGTCAAAACTTTCAAGACAAGCAACACTTGCACTGGCGAAGGGCTTTGCATATCGGTTCCTGAAAGCACAGACGCTGCGATACATGTACTCAAACCCAGCGCAACAGTACACCACAGCAAAGCAAGCATCAAATGGCCCGCGCTTATTTGATCAGCCAGTGGTTTGGACTTGGAGCCTGCTTCGTCTCCTACGTGAGGCAGCCATCGGATGATGAGCAAAGGAAAGGTGCGCGATAAGACGTGACCAGCCATCAAAGCAAAGCATATCCACAACGTACCTATCGTTCCCAGTAAGGCGAGCAGCGAAACTTTGCTGAGTAAGGCCAGCACCACAGCAATTGCACCGAAGGCGCCTACGCGAGAGTCTTTCATGATCATGAGCGCACGCTCACGGTGATAACTGCCCCCCAAGCCGTCGGCCACATCGGCCAAACCGTCTTCGTGAAAAGCACCGGTCAACCATACACTCCAGGCCGTGCACAGTGCTGCTGCTACCAGTGGCGCATACGCAGTAGTCAAATACTTCATCAGCACCGCAGTCAACAGCACTGCCAAGCCTCCGATCACTATGCCGACCGCAGGGAAGTACGCTGCGCTGGCTCTGAGCATGGCCGGGCTAAAGCCCACCCAATCGGCCAGCTTGCCGTTAATCGGGATACGTGTGAAAAATTGGATTGCCAAAAGAAAATGGCGCAAGGCTTTCATACAACGGAAGAGATGGATTTTTCCGAAACACCGGCGCTGGCAAAACTGGCCATTTCGCAAAGAATGGCGCAGGCCGACTGCAACAACGGCCATGCCAGCGCTGCGCCGGAACCTTCGCCCAAGCGCAAACCAAGGTCCAGCAAAGCTTGTACGCCCAAGTGCTGCAACATGAATTCATGGCCGCGCTCATCCGATCTGTGCGCAAAAACGCAACGCTGTAAGACCAGCGGTTGCAAAGCATGAGCTACCAGCACGGCCACGCTGGCAATAAAACCGTCCACCAGAATCACCCGCCGCTGTGCAGCCGCCTGCAATACCGCACCAGTCATGGTGGCTATCTCCAACCCGCCGAAAGAGGCCAGCGCATCCAGTGGCTGTGTGGCTTGTGCATGCAGCGCAAGCACCTTGCGCAAGACCTCGCATTTGTGCGCTTGCTCCTTCGCATCCAAGCCAGTGCCCGCACCCGTAGACAGTTCAATATCCAAATTCGTCAGACGCGCCAGCAACAGAGATGCTGCTGAGGTATTGCCTATCCCCATTTCGCCCAACAACACAACATTACCCGGTAGACCACTCACCAGTTCCATACCGTTACGCATGGCTTGTTCGCATTGAAATAGGGTCATGGCCGCGCATTGAGAAGAGTCCGCCGTGCCGTGTTCAACACCCACCACTTTACGCACCACCAAACCTGGACGTTCCGTGCCATCAGGCAGAACCGTCATGAAATCTCGATTCACACCGCAATCCACCACGGTCAAAGCCAGACCGTGTTGACGCGCCAAAACGCTGATGGCTGCGCCACCGGCCAGAAAATTTTCTACCATCTGCCCACTCACATCCGCAGGAAAAGCCGAGATACCTTGCGCAGTCAGTCCATGGTCGGCGGCAAACACCACCATTTGCGGATTCGCCAACATCGGTTTGTCTGTACCCAAAATTTGGCCGATTTGTACAGCCAGGGCTTCTATGCGACCAAGTGAGCCCTTGGGCTTGGTTTTGTTGTCTAGGGCATTTTGCAATTCGCTGTGCAATGCTTGGTCGTACAGATCGACAATGGTGGGTATGGCTATGGACATGGTGGAAAGTCAATGAATCAGGGCATACAAAATATTGAGGCTGAAACTGCACTTGTGCGTAGTTTGACATGACGGATAAATCGGGTGTCGCGGATGCTTACCGAACTGACGCACAGTGTGACCAGCAGCCACAGTACAGGTCTCTCCAAAACTCGACCCAACAGGGCTGCGGCTTCGTTGCTGCAGCAGTGTAGGGAAACATTAAGGTAGGCAAAAGCCAAAATCTGCGATTTTTGTGTCTTTAGATTTGGATCAATGAATCTTCACCAATGAACTCCAGATAAGCATCATCCAAGCTGACAGGTTGAACGCTCAGTGATGTCAGCTTGGCGCCGGCCAGCGCCTCCATGATGTCACGCAGATCCAAGTTTTGCGGCAGAAAGAGCTTGATATGACCCGCTTGCTGTCTAACAGTCCATCCCCGCAGCATCGCACGCTGGGATATGGTTTCGGGGTCTTCGGACTGAACCTTGGCTACCGCTTGACCTGGCATGCGAACAAGCAAATCGGCCACGCTACCACTGACCACCACTTTGCCGTTGCGCATCAGGGCCACTTTGTTACAAAGCCTCTCAGCTTCTGCAAGATGATGGCTGGTCAACAAAATTGTCACCCCGCGATCACGCAAATCCTCTATCAGTCGCCAAAGCCCCGAGCGTGCTTCAACATCAACAGCTGCTGTGGGTTCATCAAGCACCAACAGGGCAGGTTGGTGAATCAATGCTGCAGCCAAGTGCAAACGTTGTTGCCAACCGCCCGAAAGTTGTCCAACGCGTGTCTCAGCGAAAGTATTCAGAGAAAATGTGCGCATCAGCTCAGCAACACGTTGCTGACACTCTTGGGCCGAAAGACCGTGAATCCGTCCAAAAAAATGAAGATTCTCAGCGGGAAATAAATCGGGATAAAGCGCACAACGTTGAGTACAAAATCCAACCAGCGAATGATCTTTGTTATTCATTCGATTGAGCGGTTGGCCCATCAGACTGATCTGTCCAACGTCTGGCCACAGCAATCGGCAAATGATGTTCAAAACAGTTGATTTGCCACAACCATTGGGGCCAAGCAGTCCTAAAATTTCACCGCGCTCTAACCGAAGACTAAACCCGTCAAGGACCTTGTGTCTGCCAAACGCCTTGTGGATATCGTTAATTTCCAATGCGGTTGTCATCGGTTTTTGTCCGAATCAAGCAGTTGCTGATATGAACCTATGCCTAAAGTCAGGCACAGACCACAAAACCCCAAAAGAAATATCAATTCAAAGCGAATATCGACAAAGTTTTTGCCATAGGCTGCAACACCTTTGAAGGCCTGGTTCATGTGCAGTATTGGGTTGATTTGAGCAAGGTTTTGCATGGCTTTCGGCATGATTTCAAGCGGAAAGAAAGTACCGCCGAGCACCAAGATAGGAACACCAATGGCAGACAAGGCAACCACCACTTCTTCGCTTCGTCTGGCAAATCGCACACCCAGAAAAAATCCCATACCCACATAGGAAAACACGCAAAGTAGCAAGACCAAGCCACCCAACAACAGACTACCGTGGTATCGGGCGCCCACCAAAAAAGCAATGCTATAGAGCATGACCACTTGCATCAAGGCCAGCAGCAGTTGAGACAGTAATACCCCGAAGAAATATGCGACGGGGCGCAGAGGTGTGGTTTGCAAGCGAGAGAGGGTGCCTCGTTCACGCTCTGCCGCAATGATGGCAACCGTACCGCCCAAGCAACTGAAAAACAGGGCTGCGCCTACCAATATCCCTGCAGCAGCTGCATCTAAGCCAGCGCGCATGCTGATGTTGTTGGCATAAACCCAACCAAAAAGCAGCATCATGGTCGCCGGGAACAGAGCCCAGAAAACCAGCCCTCTCTTTTGCCGCCATTGCTCAAGCAAAAGTCGCTGCGTAACAGCCCAAGTCTGATTCAATACTAAAAGGGTGCTCGTCATGGAGTGGATGGTTTAAAGCGGACTGCATCGGGAATGACAGTTTCCAGGGCTTTGGCGGACATCAAGACCCCCGGTATACCAGCACCCGGATGGGTGCTGGCACCCACCATGAACAAATTTTCAATGTCTTCACTGCGGTTATGGGGTCGAAACCAAGCACTTTGCAACAGCAGCGGTTCAAGACCAAATGCAGCGCCCTTGTATGAAAGGAGATCATCTTGAAAATCTTGCGGAGTTGTCATGAACGAGACGGTCAGATGGTCTTGCAAATGTGGAAGAACTGTTTCTTCTAAAGCCTTGGCTATAGCGGCGCGGTAAGGCTCTGCTTGAACTTTCCAATCAGTGCCACTGTCCAGGTGAGGTACAGGAGCGAGTACATAAAAACTATCGCACCCAGCAGGTGCCATGCTTGAATCGGAAGCCGTTGGACGGTGCAAGTAGAGACAGAAATCTTCAGCCAGATGGTGGTTGTTGAAAATGTCTTCCATCAAACCTTTGTATCTGGGGCCAAGCAACATCATGTGATGGGGCACGTCGTCAAAATGCTTGTTGGTTCCAAAATACCAAACAAACAAACTCATGGAATATCTGCCGCGTTCTATCTTGGCGTTGTTCCATACTTTTCGGTGCTGAGGATCAATAAGGTATTTGTAGGTCCATGCGGTGTCGGCATTGGATACAACCACATCGGCATAAATTGTTTCACCCGATAAAAGGGTCACCCCACAGGCCTTTCCATTTTTGACGTTGATGCGTTGAACTTGTGCGTTGGTTTTGACGCTGCCGCCCATCTCTTCAATCAGGCTCACCAAGCCGTTCACCAACACACCAGTGCCGCCCATGGCCCAGTGCACACCATAACGTCTTTCAAGTGCATTGATGAGTGAATACACACAGGTGACCGAAAATGGATTGCCGCCAATCAACAGCGACTGCAGGCTCAGAACTTGTTGCAACTTGGGATGCTTGATGTGTTTGGCAACCAACGCATACAGGGTTCGCCAACCTTTCATTCTGGACATGGAAGGCAAGGCCATCAGCATGTCGCTTATTCTGTCAAATGCATGCGCACCTAAGTTTTCAAAGCCTAATTCATAGCAGATATCTGCTTCTTTCAAAAAAGCGTCATACCCGCGCCCCGCATCGGGATCCATACGCAGGATTTCGTTGCGCATTTTCACGGGGTCACCGCTGTAATCGAAATGATCGCCGTCAGCAAATCGAACTCTGTAGAAGGGATCGAGTTGCCGCAGCTCAATATCGTCCGCCATGCGGCGGCCTGCCAGAGCCCACAGTTCCTCGAGTAAGAAGGGTACGGTGATGATCGTCGGGCCCGCGTCAAAGGTGTAGCCATCTTTTCGAAAAACGCGGGCTCGGCCGCCGGGCGTATGCATTTTTTCAAGTACTTGAACACGCCAGCCTTTGGCGCTGAGGCGAATGGCTGCCGCTAAGCCACCAAAACCACTGCCAATGACCAATGCGACAGGAGCTTTAGCGTCAGTATGACGTGGACTATTTCCCATCGCGCTTGCATTCATTTGCAAAGTCATGTTGATACAGCGTTTGGCATGAGGGCTTTATACAGCTTAGCCAGTCGGTGGGCAATACAGACATACGTGGATTCAAATTTAAAAATGGCGTACGATCGTTTGGAATTCATCACTTTTTCCCAAGAATTAGATGGGATTCTTCGAAAGCAGTTGTATCACTATGACTACCAAAAATGCAGCATTATTTTTGCTTGGAATCATCGTTAGTTTGTTTGTCAGAGCAGAAATTGTGACGACTCCATCTGGCCATTTTTTGAGAAATGAATCTTCCGAGAAAGTGATTTGGTACGGTGGATTGGTTGCCAAGATGATTTTCTTTTATGACCAAGCTTGTGCAAACGCAGAGAGCGAGTCTTGCTTTCATTTAGCAACAATTTATGAGACTGGAGACGCTTCAGTACAAAGCAACGCCAAAGCTTTGGAATACTACAAGAAAGCTTGTGATGCGAACTATTCTCAAGCTTGCAACAACCTTGGTATTTTGTATGGCGATGGGGTTGAAAGAGATTACGCCCAAGCAGCATTTTATTTTGACAAAGCGTGTCAATTAAAAGAACAAATAGGTTGCAAAAACAAAGCATCTGCAATCGATTTGCAGTTGAAATCTAAACGCTGATATTTTGAAAATCCAAAAACAAAGATACTCGGGATATTTGTAGCGCATGTCTTTGGCAGACACCCATTGATCGGGTTGGCAGATTCGTTTCACATGCCACAAGTCAGTTTCCAAGAGCTCCTCAGCCCGACAACCAGTGGTGTATGCAAGGAAAAGGATGATGCGCACCCACTCGCGCTGGACAAACTTGACAAAGTGCGCCCCATTTGACGTCAGGGGATTTTTAGAAAATTTGAAATCTGGTTAAACTTGTCCACGTGAAAATTTTCAGACATTTACTGGTGTTTCTGCTAGCGTTTGCAATTTCGTTGCAAGGCATAGCCTCGTCGACTCAAATTTTCTGTCACCTGAGTGGTTCGGTCTTTGCAGTCAACCCAAAAATTACTGATCATTCACATCACCAAGCCCTTGATCAGCATGAAGATCAAACCAAATCTCCGGACCACCCCATAACCCAAGCAGAGATTGCTAAAAGCGCAAATCACCAATGCAGTTCTTGCGCACAATGCGGTTTTGTCGCTGCCTTGTTGCCTGCGCCGTTAATCCCGGTTTTTAATCAAGAAGCCGGTACCCTTGTTGCAATTAGCAATGTCCTCTTAGGGGCGATTTCACCCCTTAATTTAGAACGACCTCCGCGTTCCTTTCTCCCCTAAGCAATCAAGTAGTCTGACGGTTGGTTGATTGCATTTTTTTCTTGTGATGTCTAGTCATCGCACGACGTTTCATCCATGGTTAATGAGGAATTTATGTATCTCAAATCTTCAAATTTTTATCAACTGGTTTCTGCAATATTGTTTTTCTCTTTTCAATTGAACAGTGCTTGGGCGCAGTCTGAAATAAAACCTGAAGTCTCCAACGCTGAAAAGCCTGTCGAATTGGTCTATCAGTCGTCTTTTAACAATTACCAACGCTACTCCGCTTCCGAAATTGCAGCTTGGAAGCAGGCCAATGACACCGTGAAAGACATTGGAGGGTGGCGCGAGTACGCGAAAGAAATAGCACAGGACCCGGACACTGAGCCTTCCTCCGCCAATCCTTCTCATGGAGCTCATCGATGAACTTCAGATTCCGAAAAATCAAAACATTGGTGTTGGTCACAGCGGTTATTGGATTGTCTGGCTGTGCCAGTTATGATTTGAACAAAGGTTTAGGTAGGGTGAACCGAGACGCCAATGGCTTCACGCAGAACGATCTGAATTTTGCAAAGAACAAGGAAGATCGTGATAAGCGTCTTGCTGCAACAAATCAGCTTTTAGCCAAACCTGTAGGACAAAAAGAAGCTGTCCAGTTGCTACTGGCAAACAGTCCTGCGTTCCAAGCCTTGCTGGCGAAACACTGGGCGCAGGCAGCAGGAGCTGCTCAATCAGGTCGTATATCAAATCCTACATTCGCGTTCGAAAGTGTGGTGACGGGCAGTGAGACCGAGTTGACCCGTTTCTTCACATTTGGTTTGCTGGATCTGATCACCCTACCTCAACGATCGGCTATTGCAAACTTCCAAATTGAACAAGCTCAGATCCGCATGACCGCCGAGGTTGTGGATCAAGTTACTCAAGTACGCCAATCGTGGGTACGAGCAGTTGCTGCCGCGCAGTCCTACAAATACGCAGATCAAGTGCTAGCCAGCGCAGAGGCGAGTGCTGAACTGGCCAGACGCATGGAATCGGTTGGCAACTTCAACAAACTGACCCGCGCACGGCATCAAGCTTTTTATGCAGATGCTGCGACGCAACTGGCAACAGCTAAGCAATTAGCTTTATTACGAAAAGAGGAATTAGTCAGATTGCTGGGCTTAGATGAAGATCAAGCTAAACAACTTGTGCTTCCTGAGCGGTTACCTGACCTTCCAAAGCAACCCATGACTCCCGAGAACGTGTCTAAACAATTAAGCCAAGAGCGGCTGGATATTCAACAAGCTAAAGCAGCGTTGAATGCTGCTGCCAAAGCGCAGGGCTTAAATAGGGTCACAAGCCTGACGGATATCGAACTGTCGGTGATACTTAGCAACGTACCGAACCACAGTTCAAGTCGTGGGTATGAGGTTGGCGTGAAATTACCCATCTTCGATTGGGGCGATATGCAGCGAGATGCCATGAACGCACAAACCTTGGCCGCAGCCAATCAGCTCGAAGCAACGATTCGTTCGGCTGGATCTTCTTTGCGTGAAAACTATGCAGCCTACCGAACGGCTTATGACATCTCTATGCACTACAAAGAAGAAGTGATTCCACTTCGCAAGGTGATTTCAGAAGAGAACGTGCTTCGGTACAACGGCATGCTCATTGGCGTTTTTGAGTTACTGGCTGATTCACGCGACCAGATTGGCGCAGTTATCTCGGCTATCGAAGCAGAGCAACAGTTCTGGTTAGCTGACGCAGCTTTGCAAGCCACGCTCATTGGCCGACCAACTTCTATGGGTTTGGCAGCGATCAGCAGCACAACAAGCAATACGGCCGCTGGCCACTGATTGGGAATAGACATGAATTCAAGACGAGATTTTTTTAAAACTGCCGGTATCGCTGGCGGGGCGATCGCAGCGGCTGCGGTGAGCCGCGTGGCCATGGCCGCTCTGCCAGAGCCTGTCATCCAAACGCAGTCCGACACGATGCCGCCATTGATCCCCAGCACCGGCCGACCTTACAACCCAGTGGTCACACTCAATGGTTGGACACTGCCTTGGCGCATGAACCAGGGCGTCAAAGAGTTTCATTTGGTGGCTGAGCCTGTGGTGCGTGAAATGGCCCCCGGCATGAAAGCCCATCTTTGGGGCTATAACGGTCAAAGCCCAGGACCGACTATTGAAGTGGTCGAAGGTGACCGTGTCCGTATTTTTGTCACCAACAAACTTCCTGAGCACACCAGTGTGCATTGGCATGGTCAGCGACTGCCCAATGGTATGGATGGTGTCACAGGGCTTAACCAACCCGGCATCCATCCCGGGAAAACCTTTGTCTATGAGTTTGTGGCGCGACGTCCCGGAACCTTCATGTACCACCCGCATGCAGACGAGATGACTCAGATGGCAATGGGCATGATGGGTTTTTGGGTCACGCACCCCAAAGAAAAGCACCCTCTCATTGATGAGGTTCAGCGTGATTTTTGTTTTCTGCTCAACGCCTACGACATTGACCCGGGTAGCTATACGCCCAAAATCATGACCATGCTGGACTTCAATTTATGGACATGGAACAGCCGTATCTTTCCTGGTATTGACAGTCTGAATGTGCGCTTGAACGACAAGGTGCGGATTCGATTTGGCAATCTCACCATGACCAATCATCCGATCCATTTGCATGGGCATGAGTTTCAGGTGACCGGTACAGATGGCGGTCCAACACCCAAAGGGGCACGCTGGCATGAAGTTACTACCGATGTGGCCGTCGGACAAATGCGTCAAATTGAATTTGTGGCCGACGAAGAAGGGGACTGGGCATTTCACTGCCATAAAAGCCATCACACCATGAACGCCATGGGGCATAACGTGCCCACCATGATTGGCGTAGACCATCGGGGTGTTGCCAAAAAAATCAGCAACCTCATCCCTGACTACATGGTGATGGGAGAACGTGGCATGGCAGATATGGGCGAGATGGAAATGCCGCTTCCAGACAATACGGTGCCCATGATGACAGGTCAAGGCCCGTTCGGAGGCGTTGAAATGGGCGGCATGTTCTCTGTGTTGAAGGTGCGTAAAGATCAAAAACCGGGAAATTATGAAAATCCCGATTGGTACAAGCATCCCCCCGGCAGCGTGGCCTTTGAGTGGACAGGTTCAATGCCTGAGCCTGCACGATTTAAAGCTGAGAGCGGGGAGTCCATGCCGTTGGCAACACCACCCAAAAAAGATATAGAAGTGCAAATACGCAAACCCTCTGCCCACTCGGGTCATTGACAGTCTCTTAACAACCCTTAAGAAAGTAAATCTCATGACATTTAGATTCAACGTGACTGATCTATCCATCAGAAAAAATTTAAAGCGCATGCTGGTTTTTTCTGCTTTTTGCTTTACAGCGGCCTATGCCCAAGACAAACACCATTCGCCTGCGGATGCTGTATCCGCTGGCCATATGGCCGATGGCGAGATCAAAAAGGTCAATCGTGACAACAAAAAAATGACGATCAAACACGGCGATATTAAAAGTTTGGACATGCCTAGCATGACCATGGTTTTTCAAATTCGCGATACCTCTATATTGGAGACATTCAAAGCAGGCGATAAAGTCAAGTTTGTTATTGAAAAATTAGACGGCGCCTTTGTTGTCACAAGTATGCAACTGGCGAATAAATCCATAGAGACTGACCGATGAGGCGGCAACTCGCCAAGATCACTTGGGGTGTGATCGTCTCATTGGTATCTTTTTCGGCACTGTGTGGGCCGATGGGATTCAAGGAAAGTTGGATGTCGATGGGCGACGTTAGTCCAAACTGGCAGGAGGTCTTGGTTAACTATGCCTTCACTGCACGAGACGCCGCTGGAGCTTCAGCACTCGTCATGCGCTCAGACAATGGAAACAAGACGCGCCAATTCACAGAAGCCACCTATACGAGACTGGTCCGACGTTGGAACATGCCTGAGGCGCAGGCCAACATTTGGTTCATTGGCGGCATCGGAAACACAATAGGTAACGATTTTTCTGGCTCCAAGACAATGGTCGCACCGGGAATACAAGTCGATTACGAGACAACACGCATCTATGTTGCGGCTACAGCCAGGCTTTACAGAGCCCAAGGCCTCAACCACGACTTTGCTTCGGCGCGAGCCGGATTCTCTTTTTTCGAGGTGGACTATGACCAAACGCAACCATGGTTTATCCTAGAGGTCAGACGCATGCGAGGGCTCACGGATAAGACCGAAGTCACGCCCATGCTGCGGTTGATCCATAACCGCTATTTCGTTGAACTCGGGGTAAACAATACATCCCAAGCTCGAATGAACTTTATGTATATTTTTTGAAGAGGAGTATCTGAATGAAGAAAATTATTATCGCCTTGGCATTTGGTGTTGTTGCGCTTTCTTCTACGGCCGCCACCAGCATGAAGTTCACCGTCAACGGAATGGTTTGCTCTTTCTGCGCGCAAGGGATCGAAAAAAGTCTATCCAAGATGGTTGCAACCAAAGAGGTCTTCGTCGACCTAAAAAAGAAAACTGTGGTGGTTGAAGCAAAGGATGGCCAATTACTTGATGCCAAAGCCATATCCGCACAGATTGTTGACGCAGGATACGACGTGGTCAAGTTTGAGACAGTGCTGAAATCGATTGCCGAGATCAAGGCTGAATTAAAGAATCGCAAATGAGTGCAGACGGTATGACTGAATCGCGAAGTGGTATGTTGTCTGCTCTGGCTAGCCTGTTCGCAAGTTCAAGCACTTTAGTTTGCTGCGCGATTCCTGCTTTCCTTGTGACTCTTGGGGCAGGGGCTGCACTTTCGTCCCTTGTGTCCATATTTCCACAGATGGTCTGGCTGAGTGAGCACAAAGAGCAACTGTTTGGTTTCGCGGGCTTGTTGATGATGGGCAGCGGCGCATTGCAGTGGCGTAACCGGACCGCGCCATGCCCAATAGATCCTGCATTGCGCGATGCTTGTTTAAAGACGCGCAAAACCGCAAGTAACGTTTATGCGGCCAGCGTTGTGCTTTACTTCATTGGAGGCTGGTTCGCATTCCTACAGCCATGGCTTAACGAGGTATAAAACAAAGCTTTTTGAGCTGTCATCACGGTGACGCTAGGCATTGCACAATGCAGGGAAAGGATGGATTCATATCGAACCAAACCTGACCCTTAAATGTTGAACAGTAATGTTGTCAGAGTCAGAAACCTTGGATACCAGCCAAAAGCCAACCACTGTTGTCATGCTTACTGCGGGACATGTTCCAGATTTCTTTGAATGATTCGGGAAGGGCGTTGGGCTCTTCGCGAATCATTCCAGTGAATTCAATGCTGGCCAAATAACCGTCTTGGGATTCTTCAATACCCAATAACTTGGCCTCCAGAGAAACCACATCAGTCATAGACATCTGACCGACTGAGCTTGCTGCATCACGCTCGGCAATTTGAGCTTTGATTTCATTCAACATACTGTCTGTCATCATTTGGCGCAGGCTGGAAGTGTCCGAGCGATCCCAGGCGTCTTGCATGGTCACAAAGTTTTCTTTGGCTTGGGTCAAAAATCCATCAACATCAAACCCGGCAGGTATAGACCAATTGGGCTGAAAGCCAGAAACAGCAGAACCAATCATGCTGCTGGTATGAAGGGCTTGGGTGTTTGGCTGCGCCTTGAACATGGTTGTGGGTTGTTGGGCGGGATAAGAGGTTGAGGCGCCTTGGTAGGCAAGTGACCCGGTGGATGAGCCCATGTTGGCTGCAGCTTTGCGCCGCATAAAGTATCCGACAGCCATCATGATTGCCAGCGCGATGAGGCCAAACATGATGATTTGTCCAAACTCTTCACCAAATCCCAATGAACTGGCTAGCCATGCCAGACCAAGGCCTGCTGCGAGACCGCCTAGCATGGCGCCCCAAGGGCGTCTTTGAGGTGCAGCAGCTGCGGAGTTGGCAGGGGAAGCAGGGGTTGCATTTTGTGCGGGCTTGGTACCTTGGGTTTGAGACACATTGTTGGATTGTTGCCCCATGGATTTTCCTGAGCCCATGCGTCTGGCTGCTTCAGCCGTCAGGCTGGAAAAACCAAGCAATAAAACCATGGTCATCGAAAGAAAACGGTTATTCATGGCAATTTCCTATGAAAAATAAAACTAAACTTCATCATATCTCTAAAGCATTATCAAAACACATTTTTTTTAATACCCGACTCGCAGCCCGGTTTTGGTAAAAATTTTCATTCACAGGTATGACTCATAGACATTTAATTCATCCGGCAGATCACACAATGCATTTCTCGCCATCACAACGTCGACGCGCACTGCAAGATTTCGCAAAGTACACACTTTACTTTGGGCTTGGTTCAGCCGCTGTTTTGACCAGTCGAAAATCTCATGCCCAGGCACCTCTCACGCCTAACTGCGGGACCCAAACACCTGCCCAATTCGAGGGACCTTTTTTTACACCTGGATCACCCGAGCGAAGCAAGCTGATTGGCGCGCAAGAAAAAGCCCACAAGATACAACTATCGGGCGAAGTGGTGGACAGCGCTTGCAGACCAGTTCCTGGCGCATTGCTGGATTTTTGGCAGTGCGATGAAAACGGTAATTACGACAATCGGAGCGACAAGTTGCGTGGACACCAATTTGCCAACCAAAAAGGTGGTTTTGTCCTTCAGTCGCTGATGCCGGGTGAGTACCCCGGTAGAACCCGCCATTTGCATGTCAAGGTACAGCGCAGAAACGGACCTGTATTGACCACCCAGCTTTACTTTCCAAACCATGCGCGTAACAAAAGCGATTTTCTTTTTGATCCACGGTTATTGCTTGAACCCAAAGGTACAGATTTTTTCTTTAGATTCGTTTTGGCGGCCTAGCCAAGTTAAATGTCCAGACCTGTGTATGCTGATATAAACGTGATGACCACGCGCAAACATGGACTTTATCGACCGAAATCAAATGGCAGATGGCTGACTTGACTAAAAGAAACTTTTCACGTGTTGAAGCAATTACCCTAGACCTCGACGACACCTTGTGGCCTGTTGCTCCGACCATTGCAAGCGCTGAGCAGGATTTATTGGAATGGTTAAGTGCTCACGCACCCAAAACGGCAGAATTGACCAGACAAAGTGACATTAAGCAAGCCATTCGTCAAAAAGTTATGTCAATGCACCAGGCTCGGTCACACGATCTTGGTTTTTTGAGGCGTGAAATGCTTCGCGAAAGCCTTTGTCGTGCAGGTGACGACCCCTCTCTGGCAGATATGGCTTACGTTGTTTTTGACACAGCCAGACAACGCGTAACACTTTATCAAGGTGTACAAGAGGCATTGGCCCGTCTTGCTTTGAAGTTTCGCCTGGTCGCAATATCCAATGGCACTGCCAATGTGTTTCTTACACCGGCTGGACCATACTTTGCCGCGGCATTCAGTGCGCACGAGGTCGGAGTCGCGAAGCCAGATGCAAAAATCTACCATGCCGCTACAACATATTTGGGTTTGAAGCCTGAGTTGGTACTCCATATTGGAGACGACGCTGTCGCAGATATCTTGGGCGCAAAAGAGGCGGGTTTGCAAACAGCATGGATCAATCCAGAAGGAAAACTTTGGGCAGATCAATCGCCTCAACCCTGGACAGTGTGCAATATTGCAGAGGTTGCTCAGTACCTGCAGGTATGAACAAATGCGCCAGTCGATGGTATTGAACTCGGCATAAGAAAGCGGTCAATACCGTAGAGGCCTGTCTCGGATTTGAGTTTTATTTTTTATGCTGATTTCCAAAATAATCAAGTACGCCTTGAGCGGACCTGTCAACATGTGTTCCGACCTGTTGGTCAGGTTGCCGCTCAACCAAACCGCTCGACACGGTATGGAGTGGGATCAATAAAAGGTGTTTGACCACACATCACCTCTGCCAGTAACCGGCCGCTGGAAGCAGCTTGCGTGAGCCCATGATGCGCATGACCAAAGCTGAACCACAACCCGGGGTGCTTTGGCGCAGCACCTATCAAGGGCAGCATGTCCGAAGTGCAGGGGCGAGACCCGAGCCAAGGTTTGGTATCGATCTGCTTACCCAAATATGTCAAGTTACGCGCCACAGGCTCGATACGTTTCAACTGCACAGGGGTCGAAGGCGCATCACGCAAGGCAAACTCGGCGCCCGTTGTCAATCGCAGTCCTTGTTTCATGGGGGCAATGGCATAGCCATTTTCAACATCCACAATGGTGTGTGACAAGGTTGTTTCAGCCATTTCAAAATGCATGTGGTAGCCTCGTTTGCGACCCAATGGCAAACGGTATCCAAGTTGGCGTGCCATGTCTTCCCCCCATGGTCCTAGTGCCAGCACAGCTTGCGGGGCATGGATGCGACCCCATTGAGTTTGCACAGACCAGTCGTTAGCGTCCTTCTGTAATGTGGAAGCATCTCCGTGCACAAATTTGCCGCCTCGATTTTCAAACAAGCGCAAATAAGCGGTTGACAATGCTTGGGGATCCTGGATTTGACGCGCATCGGGATAGTGGACACCTCCGATCAATCCAGATTTGAGCGCAGGCTCTTTGGCCAGAAGTTGTGGCGCTGTCAACACCATGGCGTTGACCCCATGGGCGCGGCTTTGCTCGGCCATGCGAATATGTTCTTGGGCGCTTTCTTCGGTGCGAAAGACCTTGATCCAACCTTGCTCGTTCACCAAAGCCATGGCGCCCGCAGCTTCAATCAGCGGTTGGTGTTCGCTCCAGCTGTGCTCAATCAAGGGCAGGGCACCTGCGATGGCCTTGGGATACAGGGCAGGCGAGGAATGCTGCCAATAACGCCACATCCATGGCAGCAATGACGGCAAGGCACGCCAGTGGTAATGGGCGGCAGTACGTCGACCAAGTACGTAGGCCAATAAAGTTTTGAGGTCGCGCGGAAAAGCATAGGGAAACACAGTACTGCGCTCAATCAAACCGGCATTGCCAAAGCTGGTGGCAGCACCTGGAGCGCCACGGTCAACCAAGATCACATGGCGACCTTGCTCTTGCAATTTGAGCGCAAGACTCAGTCCCACAATGCCTGCGCCCAGAATAAAAACATCGACTGATTTGTTCTGCATGGGACCCATTATTGACCGTCATCCAGATCAATCGCTTGAATATGGATAAGTCTATTTAATTTGAGCCGAGCCAAGTTCCAGTGAGTTTGGATCTTGGGCATCAACGTGTCATCGTGTTTGGCCTACTCCTCAGAGCGGATGCCATTGTGCAAGCCAGCATCCACACATACCAGCGAACCCAGTTCTTCGGCGTTCGCAGCACTCGGGTGTAAAACGATTCGATGTCTTATTCATAGGGCCATCTTCTCGAAGTTTGGGGCCTCTTCAAACCCGGGGCTCAAACTCGAAAAAATCAAAAGTTCGATGCCGCTGACTGATGTTGATCAACGCGCGGGTTTACCCTAGGATACATCTCCAAGCTAAGGTGTCAGCATCATGGATTGTTAAATGACCATGTTTATGGAATTTGCTAGAGGCCATTTTGCACGGTGTTTTTTGTATGAGGTCAAAAGATGCTTGAGTTGCGAACCAAGGATTTAGAACTTGCCAAACATACGATCGCGCAAATTTATTGTCCGCATGAGTTAAGGCTGCATCCTACTTCGCGCAATATTGAATGCAGCTTGAAACTCATCGGTTCGTCCAAATTGCCGGTTGCGCATTTGGGCTACAACTCGCGGCTGACTGTGGATGCTGGGCACTTTCCCAAATTGTTCTTATTGATGAAATGCATCAATGGGTCCGGCAAGATGCAGCAGGGCAGTCGTACAACTCATTTGACCCTGGGCAAGACCTTGCCCTTGTCTGCCAATATAGGTACCAAGCTGAATTTTGATGACGGTTTTTTACAGTCATCATTACAACTGGATTTTGATCGTCTGCAAGAACTTTGCAGCCGACATCTAGGCTATGCGCTCGATCAAGACTTGCAGTTTGAGCTCTCTACGTTCCATCCAAAATTAGAACAGACGTGGGCCTTGACCTTACCCTTGCTTGAGAAACTTTCTGATGACTCAGGCGGATTTCCCACAGCTGCGCTGGCAGGATTGCAAGAGTATGTTCTGAACTTGGTTTTGCAATGGCACCCGCATAACTACTCCGATGCCTTGTCCAAGCCAGACCGCAGCTACCAGCCGCGCCTGTTACGCCAGGCGGAGCAGTTCATGCATGCGCATGCAGGTGAGCCCATTACGGTGTCTGATATTTCAGCCGAACTAGGCGTGAGTGTGCGTGCTTTGCAAGCCCGATTTCAGCAGGCGCACAGCATGACCCCAGGCGCATATTTGCGTAATATTCGTTTGCACAAAGTCCGCCAAGTATTGCTTGATGCCGATCAAGAGACCAAGGTAACAGACATTGCGCTGCAATTTGGTTTTTTTCACTTAGGTCGCTTCAGCCAGTATTACAAGCAGCTATTTGGCGAGGGCCCCAATGACACCTTGGTGCGTTCTCGCAAGTGGACCGGTGCCGGTCGCTCAAGGTCTTCCGGCCACTCACCCAAGCCTGTCAAATAACGCCTCTACAAGACTCGGCTCTTAAAGGTTTCCACTGTCATCACATCCGCAGTGGAAAAAGCCAGAACGATCAGGCAGGCCTGATGCAGATCTTCAGCTTTCATACCGCCCTGGCCGACATCTGGATAATCATAAGTGGCTGTCGCGTCTGATAGAAACACCACTTTATAGTCGTGGAACATGGCGTCGCGAGCGGTCGCGTGGCAGCAGTTTTCCGTGGTGGTACCAGACACGATCACGGTCTCTATCCCCCACTGGCGAAGAATGATGTCCATGTCCGTGCCGTAAAAGGCGCTATAGCGGTGTTTTTTTACTACGTGCTCACCGGGTGCAGGTTTTAGTTCTGGGTAAATTTCTATGCCTGGGGTGTTGTCCACGAGACCCGCTCGGGTTGCTATAGGGGCATAAAGATCATCGAATAAGCCCATATCCGACCCATCGCTGCGATGGCAATGTGTGGTGTAAATAACCTTGATTCCTTTTTCCCTGCAAAACTTCAATGCGTCCGCCAGCACCGGAACCATGGCGCGTGCCAACGGCGTTTCCATGGGTGCGCCTTTGGCGACAAAATCATTTTGCATATCTACCACAATCATGGCAGTTTTGTGGGGATCAATTGAGTTGACGATATAGCCCATGAGATTCTCCTGTTAAAAAAATGGGTTAAGCACTTCGGACAATTTGCTTCTTTGCCCTGGTGCGATGCTGGACGGATTAGCTAACTGGAACGAAAGATTTGGTGCTTACTCCTAAAAAATTCAAAAGAACATCGGGTCGCCGATTCAATTCATCGGTCTGCGTGCTGTAACAGACCTGACCTTTGTCTAGGATGTAGTGGCGACTTGCAATCGCCAAAGCCATGTGTATGTTTTGCTCCGCCAACAGCACGGCAACACCTTGGGCAGCCACACTTTTGATAACTACAGCCAATTCAGCCACCATGGCCGGAGACAAGCCTTCCGAGGGTTCATCCATCAGTACCAATCTGGGTTCGCCAATAACAGCACGCGAAATAGCAAGCATTTGCTGTTCCCCACCTGACAAATTGGATGCAAGTGTCGTCATACGTTGAGCCAGCACAGGAAACATGTCGTAGGCTTTTTGCAGACCAGAAGCACGTTCAGTACTAGGCATTTTTAAAACCGCAAGTCGAATGTTGTCATTCACCGTGAGTTCTGGGAACAGGCGGCGACCTTGCGGAACCCAACCAACGCCACTTTTACAAATAGCGAAGCTATGCATAGTGGAGAGCAGATGTTCGCCCATTCGTATGCTTCCCGCAGAAGGCTTAATTAACCCTGCAATAGTTTCGATCGTTGTCGTTTTTCCTGCGCCATTGCGACCTAGCAAAGAAACGATCTCGCCTTGGTTCACGCGCATACTGACGTCGCGCAGCACGTGGTTAAGGCCGTGAAAAGCGTTGACCTTAGTCAGTTCAAGCATGGAGAGCACTCAGGTTTTCGGGCGCGATAGGTTTTCCGAGGTAGGCCTCTTGGACGCGCGAATCGTTCTGTATTTCTGCGGGTCCGCCCTCAGCGAGAACCTGGCCCCGATGCAGCACCGTTATATGGTCTGAAAGTTTAAGCACCATATCTAGGTCGTGCTCAATCAATAGCAAGGTAATGCTTCGTGGGATCGCTCTTAATAATGCGAGCATCTCATTCGCTGCCGACTGTGACATCCCAGCCATGGGCTCATCAAGTAGCAAAAGTTTTGGCTCAGCTGCCAGTGCAAGACCAATTTCTAGACGGCGCTGATCCCCATAGGACAAAGTGCCTGCGATTTGGTCAGCGACAGAATGCAGTCGCAAGCTTTCAATCAAGGCCTGTGCTTTTTCGGCGCTGGCGCGCATGATTTTCAGACCGGACCAGATGCTGGTGTAAGCGTAAGCCGCTTGAAATGCGAGTCGCAAGTTCTCGCGAGCAGTTAACTCAACAAAAATATTCGTAATTTGAAATGACCGGGATAGTCCACACTTAACGACTTTATGTGCACTCCTGCCGGTGATATCTTCACCGTTGAATAAGACATTTCCCGACGTCGGATTCAACCTGCCAGTAATCAGGTGAAACAGTGATGATTTCCCTGCGCCGTTGGCCCCGATAATTGCGTGCCTGGTGCCGGCAGTGACATTTAGATCGACCCTGTCGACAATAGTCAATTCACCATAGCGTTTAGTTAGCCCCTTGGTTTGCAAGATCATCATGGGCGCCGCCTGTTGTTCAATTTCAAAAGCAGGCCCCATAAACCTTTGGGCGAAAACATCACGACCAGGATGTACAGCAACCCGAAAATGATCAGCCAGTTTTTCATGACCGAACTGAGCACATCGGCCATAAGCGTCAATACCGCACCCCCAATCAAGGGGCCGACTAAGGTTCCTGCACCACCCAACCAGGTCATGATTAACATTTGCCCTGAAAAAGTCCAATGCAGCAATTCCGGTGAAACATAAGACTGGTGATGCGCCCATAAAGCCCCGGCCAAACCTGCAAACAAACTCGAGACGACAAAAATACGCCTTTTAACGGCCGCTACGTCATATCCCAAAAACGCAGTTCGATCTTCATTACTTTTGATCGCTGCCAAGGCGGACCCGAAAGGTGAGCCGACAATTTTTCGAGCTGTCAGGTAAGCCATCGCAAAGACCAGTAAAGCGAGGTAGTAGGCACTGAAGGGTTCGGCCCAATCAACTTGCCACCATGCCAGGTTGAAGGGCGTTTTGGGGATGCTAAAGATGCCGTTTCGACCACCGGTAACGCTGCCACCGTTTAAAACCAATTGAAACGCTGCTTCGGCAAATACCAGGGTTGCCAATATGAAATAAATCCCCCTAGAACGGGTACTGAAATAACCGACCAGCAATGATGGCAGGCCTGCACTGGCCATGCCAATCAACAGCACCAACGGCAATATGCTCAGGCCCGCTTGCAAACTCATGGCTGCGCCATAAGCACCTAGGCCAAAAAACATCGCATATCCCAAGGACACCAATCCCGCATAACCGGCCAATAGATCAAAGCCCAGCAAGGCGATCCATATGATCAAAACACGGGTTGCCACATCTAAAAAATAGCTACTGAAAAAAGTGTCTGACCCCCAAGGCAAGACTATCAACAGCATGAGGCATGCGAAATGGATGAGAAAATAGGACTGCTTGTTTTTCATGCGCTACCCTCCCGGGGCCGCCCGAACAGCCCGGAAGGTTTGAGCGCCATCACCAGCGCCACGAGGACGTAAACGAATGCGCGTTCCAGGCCGGGAAACATCAGGACGCCGAGCAATTCCGCAAAGCCCACCAAGAGCGCGCCCGCGATGGCCCCTTGGTAACTACCCAAGCCGCCAACTATCACAGCCACAAATGCATACAAAATAACGTCGTTGCCCATGTCGGGATAGACACTTCGCAATGGCGCGACCAGCATTCCGGCAAGAGCGGCCAACATGGCACCCATCACAAAGACGCTGGTGAATACACGCCGAACATTGATTCCTAAGGCCGCGACCATGTTGCGGTCGCTCGAACCTGCGCGTACTATCAACCCGATATCCGTGAAGCGTAAGGTCAACCAGATGCTGCCGGCTAAGACGATTGACAGCGCCAAGACCGCGAGCCGGTATACCGGGTATTGCACCCCCCATAGCACTGCAGATCCAGAAAGCGAGGTCGGTGGTAAAAACACCTGGATGCGCGGCCCCCAAACAATTTCTACAGATTCTCTTATGACGATCGCTACACCAAAAGTGAGTAATACTTGCAGCAGAGGGTCGTGGCCATACAAACGCCGGATCATGAAATATTCAAGTAAAAATCCCAGCAGCGCAACGCCGACCAGCGAAGCCAATAGGGCCAGGCCATAGTGGCCCGTCGTGCTGAGGACCTGCATAGCAATGTAAGCCCCCAGCATGTACATCGCGCCGTGCGAAAAGTTCACTACACCCATCAAGCCGAAAATCAAGGTCAGACCGGTGGCGATCAAAACCAGAATCGCCCCGATGGTCAGACCATTGAGAATTTGCGGAATAAGAATGTCTGACACCACGCACTCCTGCTTGACTTAGGCGTTCAAGCGGCAGGCTTTAGCGGGTGTAGGCACGGTAGGTAAGGTGGCAATGACCACATTGCTGGGTTGACCGTTGACCATCTTGGTTTCCCGCACATAAAAAGTTTGGGTCGCCTCATGGGTTACTGGATCGAACTTCAGGTTGCCGCGAGGGCTATCAATACTCATGGTTTCAATGGCTTTGATCAGCCCATTGGTGTCTGTAGATTTGGCTGATTTCACTGCAGCCATCATGACGCGTCCGGCATCGTACGCGCACATGGCGAAAACCGCAGGTGGCGTTTTGTAAGCGGCCATGAATTTTTCGGTGAAGGCTTTGTTGGCGGGGTTATTTAATGTTCGCGCCCAACTAAGAATCGAAATCGTTCCGACAGCTGCTTCGCCTTGTGCTGGTAGAACTTCTTCTTCAATCATGAAGCCTTGACCCGTGAGTTTGGTGACTTTGTGAAGGCCGAATTGGTGCCATTGCTTGACAAAATTGACGGCGTCGCCTCCAGCAAAAAAGCAAAAGATGCCCGGCGGCTTTGCAGCCAGCACCTTGGATAAATAGGGTGAGTAGTCTGAAGTGCCTAAAGGCGGGGCGATGGAGCCGGTAATTTTTCCGCCGTTCTTTTCAAACTGTTCCTTGAAAACCGCCGCAGCGCCTTGTCCCCAGTTGTAATCGGCATAGCCGGTCCAGAACTCTTTGGCGATATTTTTATAGGCCCAGTCTGCAAATGGCGCGCTCAACTGCCAGTTGTTCCAGCTAACACTGAATGCATTTCGGTTGCATATCGGTAGAACCGTGTCTTCGGCTCCAGCGCCTTGGGTCAAGAGCAACCAGATGGCCCTGGATCGAAACATTTCGTCCTTGATTGCGGCATAGTTGCTGCTAGCTATCGGACCGGTAAAGAAATGGGGTTTAAACGTTGACAAAACCTTCTTCGTTTTGCTTAAAGTCACGGCGGCGTCACCCCCAGTATCTTCAATGACTAATTCAATTTTGCGGCCCATGACCTCATTGCCGGCTTCATCAAAAGCCATCTTCAGACCTTTGGCATGTAAATCGCCGATGAGTCCATAGGTCTTGGACATATCCTGTACCACTGCCACCCTTACCGGCTCTTTTTGTGCCCAAGCCTTACTGCTCAGGATGTAGGGGGCTGCCAAGATAGACGCTCCTGCGACGCCCCCAGATTTCAGAAGATCCCGCCTGCTCGTCTTGTTAGCGTTTGCTGTATCCATGTTGCTGTTCCTCGTTTAAAAAGTAGGAAAAACGACCTCCTGAAACGGTGTCACAGGCCTTTCGGTCGCCCTCGGTTTGAGAAACAATTCTGATGTCTTGTTTACCGCAGCGCTATCCACTTGACGCTATAGATATCCGGAAAACGAAAATATGATGGAAATATTTGTGAGATGTGAATCGCCCCGAATATCGTGGAGGCCCCACCCTTTGAGAAGGTGGATCTGTGAGCAAGAAACCAAGCTGTTTTTCACCCAAGGTGCGCGAACTCGCTATACGCTTGGTGCAGTAAGTTCCACGCATTGAAAGGTGATCGAAATCAGTCGACAAACCGTATCAGATTTACTGCACGAGAAAAAAGCAGTGACAGCTGAGATGGCTATTCGCATCGCAAGAACGGTAGGTCGCACACCTGAGAGCTGACTTCGCATGCAGGAGGCTTTGGATCTTTGGACAGCTGAAATCAAATTCAAAAACAATCCTGCGCTCGCATCCAAAGCAGTGGCAGCATGAAACAAAAAAAGCTCTTGCATAGTTGCAAGGGCTTTTGGCTGGCTCCTCGACCTGGGCTCGATCCACGGACCTACGTATTAACAGAAATCCAGGCTCGTAAAAAACTTTTATAAATCAGGGACTTACGCGAAAAAATAGCTGCCGTGTAATATTTCGTGTAATTGGCCAAAAGTTGCATATTGCAACTGGACGGGTGAAAACCTGGTTTTTCAGGTTTTGTCCCCCCGAATTTTGACCCCCAAACTTCGACGACACAACCGGAACTCGAACCGATAAAGCTCAACGTTCGACTCTATGAAGGGACACTAAACTTTGAAATTCCGTTTGTTCGACTCCCTTGCTGGTGCCCGAACAGAGGAGGGCCAAAGTTCGACTCCATACTTGGACGTCTAACATCGAAGCCGTGCAATACAACGAGTAATGAAAAGCAACACCCGGGCTCTAGGGTATTGCGGTTGCTTTTATCCTCCTGAGGAATTAACATTTGCTCATGATTGATTGGAACACTTGCCCCTCTGTAGAACTCAACCCCGAGCTGGTTAGTGGAGCCTGGGTTTTTCGTGGCACCCGTGTTCCAGTTGTGGCCTTATTTGAAAATTTAGAAGATGGCGTCACCATCAATGAGTTTGTTGAACTATTTCCCGGTGTTGAGTTAATTCATGCACGCAGCGTTTTAGAACATGCTGCTAAAAGTGCAATGGCTGTGCATTAGCCTTGAAAGTCTTGTTTGATCAGGGAACACCGGTTCCATTAAGAAACCACTTCTCATCACACTATGTGTCAACGGCTTATGAGCTGGGATGGTCAACGTTAAAAAACGGTGAATTGCTTGCTGCTGCAGAAGGTAACGGGTTTGATGTTTTTGTCACCACAGATACAAACCTTGCCTATCAGCAGAACTTATCCAATAGAAAGATTGCGATCGTTGTTCTTAGCACCACCAGCTGGCCCCGAATTCAGAAAAGCGTCGCTGCAATCATGAGTGCGATTGATGTGGCTATGCTAAATTCATATCAAATTGTTTCAATAGATTAGATCTAGATATTTTGATGTTTGGCTTTTGAACCAGAAAAACGTAAAGCTTGACTCCACAACCGGGACTCGAACCGAAAAACAGCCCAAAATTCGACTCCATGACAGGACACTGAACTTTGACATCCTAAAAAGTTCGACTCCCTCGCAGGTGCTCGAACTTCACAGTGAAAAAATAAATTGGCGCAAAACTGATCTTTGGTCAAGCAGCTGCAAGTTGCAAGTTGACTTTTTTACCCAGTGCTGCAGCGGCACTGGCGAGAGTGGTAAGGGTCAGGCTTACATCGTTTTCATCAAGCAATCTATTTAAGGTAGCGCGGCTTGTGTGTAAGCGTTTAGCAAGCTCAGTTTGGGTCAATTTCTGAGCTTTCATTTCTTGGTCTATCAGCCAAGCAATAATTCATTTCAGCGCAACAGCAGTGTTGGACTCAAGCAGGGGGTTTTCTTGCAAAAAATCATCGAGACTCGATCCAATATTTTTCTTTGACATATCATTTCATTTTCAAGATCTTGAGACGTTCTTTGGCTAAATCAAAGTCTTGTTAGGGTGTGGCTTGTTGCTTCTTGATAAACCCATGAAGAATCACCATGGTGGCTCCCTCGAGGCAAATGAGAATTCGAGCCCACAGTCAGCGAGGAGGAAATTAGAATGATTCAAAACAGATTGAATAACAAACCAAGAAAAAGATTGGGATTCAAAACACCCGCAGAGATATTTCATCAATCACTCAAGCGCGTTGCACCTCGAACTTGAATCGGCTTAAATTGAAATGAAAATAATAGAAAATATGTATGAGACACTACAACTTAGCTGACTCTGTATTTCGCTATTCTCAGAAGCAACCAGATTCTCCTGCAATTGTTTATAAGGGTGAATCCTGCTCCTATAAACAATTTGCTACTAAAGCGTTTGCAATTTCATTATATTTAAAAGAAATACCCAATTGGAATCTCAGATCAAATACAACATCGCGAGTTGGAATTCTTGCTTCTCGTAACAGTGATGCTTGTATTGGATTAATAGGTGCTTGTTGGGCAGGAGCAACATATATCCCTATTAGCCCAAAATTACCAAAAGATAGAGTTTTGATAATTTTTTCTTTGTGTAATTTAACTGCGCTTATTGTGGATGATGAAGGTGCAAAGTTGCTTACTGAGCAAGTGCTGGAGCATTGTCCTAAAACAATAATTTATTTAGGAAAAAAACCTCAAATTACATTTCATCATTCATCAACTCAGATAACGAGTGTTGATTCTCTTGAAAAGAATGAGCCTATTACGCCGCCTACGCCTATGTCAATGGATAAGTTGGCTTATATTATATTTACTTCAGGTACTACTGGTTCTCCAAAAGGGGTAATGATTTCTGTTGGCGCAGCCTATCAATATATTTTAACTATTAAAGAACATTTGGGGCTTAAAGCGAGTGACAGGGCATTAGAAACATGTGAATTGAGTTTTGATTTCTCCGTACACAATATGTTTTCAACTTGGGTAGCCGGTGCTTCGCTACATATTCTGCCTGCAACGATGGTCATGAATGCAGTGAAATTTGTACAAAACTCTGAACTTTCTGTTTGGAATTCTGTTCCCTCTCTAGCAGGTATGTTGCGTCAAATGAAGATTTTGCAACCTAATTGTTTGCCACATTTAAGAATTACTGTTTTTGGCGGTGAGCAACTTCCTGAAGGTACTGCTGTAAATTGGAAGGCGGCAGCCCCTAATAGCAAAATATTTAATTTATATGGTCCTACTGAAGCAACTGTATTTTGTATGTCACAAGAAATTGAAGAGCGCATACCAGTTACAAAAGGGCGTCACGTTGTATCTATTGGTGGTGCTCTTCCTTTTAATGAGGCTGCCATATTGGATGAGCAAGGGCAGAGATTAGGTGACGATATTCAAGGCGAGTTAGCAATTGCGGGTTCGCAACTTGCTGATGGTTATTTGGGAATGGAGAAGCTTACTGAGGAGCGTTTTCCGGTTATTGATGGAAAGCGTTGGTATCTTACCGGTGATTTGGCATTTCGAGACATATCAGGAAACTTTCATTGTTTGGGAAGAATTGATAACCAAGTCAAAATTAATGGCTATCGTATTGAATTAGAAGAGATTGATGCTCATCTCAGACTTTCGTGTGGTGAGGATTTGGTTTGTTCAATTGCCTTGTTACAGCCGGATGGCACTGCTAAAGGCATTGTAAGTTTTGTTGCGAATGAAGTGGATGAAGATAAAATCATTGCAACTTTAAAAGCCAAGTTACCATACTATATGATTCCGAGTCGCATCATCTCCTTAAAAGAAATGCCTCTTAATGCAAGCGGAAAAGTTGATAGACGAGCTCTACTCTCATTGCTTAAAAATGATAATGTATGACTAAAAATATAGATTTGTCAGCACAAGAACTGGCGGCCCAGAAAAGCAATAAAAAAGTTATTAAGTCCTCGTGGCTTCGCATTTTTTTAGCAATTGATGAACAAAAATTTTTTATTAACTTGGCGCAGACACCTACTGGAATATTGATAATGGCATTAGTTGCTATGGCGGCTACTATTCCACATCTTGGATATTTATATTCTGCCAGTGCTATTTTGGGCGCTATGCTTGCAGTCACTTTTCCCAAAGTACGAGATCTAATACTATTTGTAACGACTTGGGTAATTGCTCTTTTCGCAATTGGACTTGGAGATGTTGATACGCTAGAAAATATCGAACTTGTTTTACAGCAAGAAAATATAACTAATATATCGCCAGTTGTTCTTTCTATAGGATTCCTTTTAATTTTCTTTGTTTTAGCTAGCGCGGTATTATATCAAGTTCGTTACTTTCCTAAGTCTTTTCTTGCTCAACATCCCATGATTTCAGTCTTAAGTTTAGAAATATTATTGTGTGGATTTGGAAGTTTCGATTTATTGCATGGAGCATCAAGAGTATTTTTATGGTCAGCAATCTTTGTTCTCACTCCATATATTTGGTTCTTACCTTATGCAATTAATGATCAACGCGGAAAAAATTATCCATCGTATCTGTTACAAATGTCTACATTGCGCCCATTTTGGAGTCCCACCTATCTACCTTTTGGCAAGGGCGCTACATTTTTACAAAAACATTTATCAAAAAACGCTACTGACCTTGCGGTTACTCAACTTAAAGCTATCAAATTACTTATTTGGGCAAATATCTTATTTAGCTTTAATTATTTCTTAAATTGGGTATTTATCGAACACCTTGGTATACCCATCGTACCTAAAGTAATTGATTCTTTTTTGATGGAAAAATCTCTGCCCTTGCTTACAAGTTGGTTAGCCATATTGCTATCTACTGCTAGTTACTCTTTGAATATTGCATTTTGGATTGGAATATTTGTTGGAATTGCAAGGCTTGCAGGGTATCGACTACCGCGGGGTTGCTGGCGTCCATTAGAGTCTCAAAATTTAATGGAGTATTTCAATCGTTTTCAATACTACTTTAAAGAACTGTTGGTTGATTTCTTCTTCATACCAACTTTTTTTAAGTATTTTCGAAACCATCCACGCCTACGAATGTTTTTTGCAACCTTTATGGCTGCTGGTGTTGGTAATGGTCTTTGGCATTTTTTCAGAGATATTGACTTGATTGCAACTCAGGGACCTATTAATGCTTTTGGTACATTCGCAAGTTATATTTTTTATTGCATAATATTAGCTACTTTTGTGGGTATTTCTCAAGTAAGAGTTTCAATGGGAATTCGTCCATCATCTACCAAATTAGGTAGAATTTATTCTTTTATATTAGTTTGGTCATTTGTAACCTGTATGCATGTCTTTAGCGTTGATTCTATCAATCATTCTCTTGGTGATCGTCTATTATTTTTACAAAGTCTTTTTGGAGTAAATTGATGGAAGTAACTACAAAAACAAAGCTACGTGAATTTCTCATCAATATGTTGATAGAGCATAAAGGACAAGGCAATATTCTTGATGACGAGTCAATTTTCATGAGTGGGCTATTAGATTCATTCTCAATGATGAATGTTGTAATGTACTTAGAAAAAACTTATGGTATCGATTTTTCTAAAGTTGAGTTTGACGTTAGCTTTCTGGATACAGTAAATGATATTGAGAAATTTATCGACTCAAATCAAAAGATGTGATTTCGCAGAGCTGTCGCTTTACACTACCGTGGACTCAAATTCGCTTGGCTGGTTCATTTGGCGCTATATTGACACACTTGCAAAGAGAATTGTTTTTCAACCTAATGGCTCATAGCTTTTTCTAAATCAATAAAGACACCTTTCGTTGCCGTCATGAAAAATGGAATATTGATTCAATCTGCCAATGCCATAGACCATGAAGCGCAGGAAGAATTTCTTCGGTGGGTTCACGAATCGCCCTGGGTTGATGCCTTGAAGATTCGAACCCAAACCACCACCGGTGACCTCCAGGTTTGCTATCAGTTGAGCAGCCAAGGACTGGCCACATTCACGCCACAGCACAACACGCTTCATATCAGAGACAGCGTTCATCTCCAAAATACTGATCCAGAGCAAGCCTTGATGCATGAAATATGTTTGGGTTTATTGAGCAGTCCTTATCCCCAAATATTTCCAAGTCACGATGAGCTTTTGAGCCATGTGCGTGTCAGAAAATTCATCGCCCAAGCTGCTCAATTCACCTCTTTGAAATTTGATACCCGTGCTGTTGATCGCCCCATGTCTCATTGGGCTTATGACGAAGAATTGGGCTTCACGCTCAAACCTGACCGGTCATTGATTGAAGCCTTGCAATTGGCGACCCAGCCTAAGTTTTCCGGCACTGAATTTTCTTTTTCCTGCTACCGAGCCAGCGAGTATGTGATTTTGTTGGGCATTGCGCAGGAGGCCCAAATCAGCAATCCTTTGCTGCTAGCAAACTTGCAGCGACAGTGGCAAATCAAGGCTATTGCGTCTGGGGCATTTCACGATACATTTTTGGTCGAACACGGCAGTTTGGATGCCCCTGTTCCGATGCTGCATTACATACCAGGAGACCGTGTCTGGTTTCGCAATCCAGATCCCCGATCCAGCAATGTCTCTGGCTACGAGGGTTCTTGGGTGATCTATATGGGTGCCGGCCTGTTCAGTAATTTTTGGAACTGCAAAGCGCCATTTACGCTAGATAAAAAATGTCTGGAAGTGTTTCACTGGCGTGATGGGGCTTTTGTCGATGATGCAGGCCTGTGGTGCATGGATGAGGCGCTAGTGGCCCAACATGTGAGCAAGAGCATGGCAGACCCACAACAACAGCAATCCATCTTGTATGCCATGAAAAAATACCGGGAGCCTTCGGGGGTTTATGAAAACGGTGGCTGTATCGATGCCACTCGCGAGTCACCTCGGCTTTTGCGGCCTCAAACCTGTGATATTGTTTTGCGCGATATTTGAATCAAAAGGTTATCATGTGAGAAGATTCTTATTCAAAGAGCCTCTTTTTGTTGGAGTCCGACGATAAAAATCTATATCTTGCTCAAGTAAAGGGTCAAGAAGCCTTGAATGCTAAACATCCTCCGCCACCCAACCATCAGTTATTCAAAGTTGCACTTAGTGCTTAAATTCGCCAATGTCAAAGTTGCGCGCTTTTGCAGCAATTGGTCGGTTTGACCTTTGAGAATCAAGTGGGTCTTGCCACTTTAGATTAAAAAAACTTCCCCCATGGCCTGCTGATGAGTTTCATCAGGCTGGCATTCTTTGTGCTTGGTAGTAACTGATTGGTTGATCTCTTGACATTCAATTTTTATTGAACCTTTCAAATCAGGTCAAACGAGACAACCAATCACTCATTTTGAATCCTAAATAATTAAAAAAGCAGAGGTGTAGCGGAACAGACCAAATTCATCGGAAGGGGTAAGTGTCATGGATACTTCATTTGCGCTTCGAATTGACGCCACTGGTAAGCAATGGGGTGGCAAACATTCGCCACAGGGTGACAAGCAACAGCGTCGTCGTCAAAAATTACTGGCTTTGCTCGAATGCTTGAAAGCGGGTGAGCTTGATGCTGCCAGACTGGCTTTT
>JAGWXI010000138.1 GCA_018969975.1 Burkholderiales bacterium | reverse complement strand
GAACAGTCAATCACATCAGCGCCAGCGGCTTTAAAGGCTTTGGCAATCAGCACTGCATCGGCGGGAGTGATGCCCCCTTCAACCCAATCATGCGCAGAGATACGCACGGACATGGGCAGATGCTGAGGCCATGCAGCGCGTACCGCTTTGAACACGGCCAGTGGGTAACGCAAGCGGTTTTCCAAAATGCCGCCATACGCATCGGTGCGCTTATTGGTCAATGGAGAAATAAAGCTCGATAACAAATATCCGTGTGCACAATGTAATTCGAGCCAGTCAAAACCAGCCTCCGCAGCACGAAGCGTGGCTGCAACAAAGTCAGCGGTCACGCGAGCCATATCTGTTTCGGTCATGGCCCGTGAGGTTTGACTCACGCCCTCAATGTATTGCTGGGGGGAGGCACTGATCAACGGCCAGTTAGGCTCGGTGTCGTCGTCGGTCAAGGGTTGGTCAATGCCGTCCCAAGCACGTCTTGTGGAGCCTTTGGGACCGGAATGACCTAACTGCACTGCCATACGCGCCTCGCTGTGCAGATGTGCCCAGTCGACGATTTTTTTCCATGCGAGTGTTTGCACATCGTTCCACAAGCCTGGACAGCCGGGGGTAATGCGGGCATCCGCGCTCACGCAAGTCATTTCAGCGAACACCATGCCAGCACCACCCATAGCGCGCGCGCCGAGGTGAACCAAGTGGTAGTCGGTGGGAATACCATCATGTGCGCAATATTGCGCCATGGGAGAGACGACCACACGGTTTTTGAGCGTGATAGATCGCAAGGTGTAGGGGGTGAACATCGGGGGCGTTGTTGTCACAGCGGTCGATGTCTCGCTCATACACCGTTGGGCAAACCACTTTTCATAACCCTCTAGCCATGCTTTGTCGCGCAGTCTCAGATTTTCGTGGCTGATGCGTTGGCTGCGTGTCAACATCGAATACATAAATTGTTCTGGTTCAAGTTGATCGCAATAACGCTCACCACAAACTTCAAACCACTCCATGGCATTCCAAGCTGCGTTTTGAATTTTGAGTGTTTCGATGCGACGGCTCTCTTGGTAGTTGCTCAGTACTTTGGAAATCTGATCAGCTTCACAGCCGTAAATTTCAAATTGGCGCGTCAGTTCAATGGCATCTTCTAGAGCTAGTTTGGTGCCAGAGCCAATCGCAAAATGGGCTGTGTGCACAGCATCACCCATGAGCACCACATGACTTCCGTGTTTGTTTTTGAGCCACCAGTGCTCGCACACTACGCGTTGAAAATTCAGCCACGCCGACCCCCGCAAATGGCGTGAGTTGGTCATGAGCTTGGCACCTCGCAAGTTGTCTGCAAAGAGTTGTTCGCAAAACGCAATCGACTGCGCTTGGTCAGCTTGGTCCAAGCCATGTGCTAGCCAAACATGTTCAGGACACTCAGCAATGAATGTGGATGTTTGGTCGTCGAATTTGTAAATATGCGCTTGAAACCAACCATGTTCTGTCTTCTGGAAATCAAATGTGAAGGCGTCATACAGACGTTGGGTGCCCAACCAAATATAGCGGTTGGGACGGGTGACGATGTCGGGCTTGAAAACGTTCTCGTAATTGGTTCGGATTCTAGAGTTGATGCCATCGCTTGCGATGATCAAATCAGCGTCGGGGAAATCCAAGTCTGATTCGACATCGCAATCAAATTTCAAGATAACGCCTAGTGCTTCGCAACGAGCTTGCAAAATATTCAGCAATTTTTTACGACCAATACCTACAAAGCCATGTCCACCGGATCTTATGGTTCGACCTTTAAACAAGAGTTCAATGTCATCCCAGTGGTTGAAGGCTTCTTGAATTTGATCGGCGGTTGTGCGATCCCAGTGCCGCATGTTTTCCATGGTGGCATCGGAAAACACAACGCCCCATCCAAAGGTGTCATAGGGCAAGTTCCGCTCTACAACGGTGATGAGGTGTTGGGGCCACCTTTTTTTCATCAGTAATCCGAAGTACAAACCAGCAGGACCACCACCAATACAAACAATGTTCATTCATCTCCTTATATGTGTTTTCATATTGAATATTTCAATATTAAAATAAATATCTTCGAAAATTTATGAACTGTCAATAGGGGTTTTAAATCTTTTATCAGAAACCTAGGGCTTAAATGAAAGCCCATTCACCAAAACACCTTGTTCTGAAAAATGTTGTGCCTTAGCCTTTCCAATACCTGCCACGCGGGACATCAAATCTTTCCAATTTATGAAAGGCTTTTCAGTACGAGCATTTAGAACTTTACGTGTCATCGCAGGGCCCATGCCTTTGATGCTGTCGAGTTCAGCTTCGCTGGCTTGATTAATTTCAAGCGCAAATACACACAGGTGGGCGCAAAGTAAAGCGCCCGTCACCCATTTTTTAAGCAAGTAACGCTGCCATGTACTGCGTAACGCCAGAAGTCACATCTGCAAACGCATGGTGGCAGCCTGTGCTGCGTAAGTGGCTTAAATCCGCTTGGGTATAGCACTGGTATTTGTCACGCAAAGCGTCAGGGAATGGAATGTATTCAATTAATCCTTGTTGCACTGCTTGCACCAAATCTAAAGCAGCATGCCCTTGCGCGCGACGCAATGTGTTGACCACAGCAAGTGCTACATCGTTAAAAGGTTGCGCGCGTCCCGTTCCGAGATTGAAAATGCCTGATTTACTAGGGTTATCAAAGAACCACAGATTGACAGCCACCACATCGTCTACAAAGATGAAGTCGCGTTGTTGGTCGCCTGCGCTATAGCCACCGTATTCACCAAACAACTTGACGCGTCCTTCGGTATTGAATTGGTTGAACTGGTGAAAAGCTACGCTGGCCATGCGCCCTTTGTGTTGCTCACGCAGACCGTAGACGTTGAAGTAGCGAAAACCTGCCACTTGAATACTGAGGTTGCTAAAGTCATTGCTATAGGTGCGGCGTACATATTGGTCAAACAAGAGTTTGGAGTAGCCATACACATTGAGTGGACGCTCGAACTCTGGTGTTTCACGGAATGTGTCGCTGCCACCGTAAGTTGCGGCAGACGATGCATAGAGCAAGCGTGTACCCGTTTGCTGACAAGCTTTGAGCAAACCGCAGGAGAGGCTGAAGTTGTTGTCCATCATGTAACGGCCATCGGTTTCCATGGTGTCGCTGCAAGCGCCTTCGTGGAAGATGGCTTCTACTTGGCCGTAGGCGCCATCCGCAAAAAGTTCG
>JAGWXI010000137.1 GCA_018969975.1 Burkholderiales bacterium | reverse complement strand
AAGACACCAAAACCGATGTCGGTTGGGGCCACCAGATCCGTAGCTACGTGTTGGACAACAGCCGCATCAAAGATTTGCGCACCAACGTGGAAATCTCGAACACCCAAAAAGTTTTGGATGGCGATTTAGACGCTTTCATCGAAGCTTCTCTGAAACAAGGTGTGTAGACATTCCAGTCTGCACGCCTATTGACCACACTTAGGAAACACAGCCATGTACCGTGAAGGCACTGCCCCCTTGATCCAACGCGCGGATTACACCGCGCCCGCGTTTTGGATAGACAGCGTCGATCTAACGTTTGACCTAGACCCGGCCAAAACCCGCGTGCTCAACAAAATGGTCTTGCGCCGCAATGCAGCTGTTCCCGCGCAAGCTTTGCGCTTGGACGGCGACGGTCTCAACCTAGCGCGCGTCTTGGTCAACGGCCAAGGTACCTCGTTCAAGATGGACGGCGACAAACTGGTGCTGGAAAACTTGCCAGAAGGCGATGCGCCGATCAACTTGGAAATCTTCACCACCTGTTTTCCGATCAAAAACACTGCGTTGACCGGTTTGTATGTGAGCAACGACTCCTTCTTCACCCAATGTGAAGCAGAAGGCTTTAGACGCATCACCTATTTCCTGGACCGCCCTGACGTGATGTCGAGTTACAGCGTCACGCTGCGGGCAGACAAAAAAGCCTATCCCGTGCTGTTGAGCAACGGCAACTTGGTGGAAACAGGCGACTTAGAAGAAGGCCGCCACTTCGCCCGTTGGGTGGATCCACACAAAAAGCCTTGTTACCTCTTTGCTTTGGTTGCTGGCCAGTTGGTGTGCCGTGAGCAACGCATCAAAGCCCCTTCGGGCAAAGAACATCTGTTGCAGGTCTATGTGCGTCCAGGTGATCTCGACAAAACCGAGCATGCGATGAATTCCTTGATGGCCAGCGTGGCGTGGGACGAGCACCGTTTTGGTTTGAGCTTGGACCTGGAGCGTTTCATGATCGTGGCGACCAGCGACTTCAATATGGGTGCGATGGAAAACAAGGGCTTGAATATTTTCAACACCAAGTTTGTCTTGGCCAATTCGTCCACAGCAACCGACACAGACTACGCCAATATCGAAAGCGTCGTCGGCCACGAGTATTTCCATAACTGGACTGGCAACCGCATCACTTGCCGCGACTGGTTTCAACTCTCGCTCAAAGAAGGCTTGACCGTTTTCCGCGACCAAGAGTTCAGTCAAGATCTCGCGGCGCAAGCGCTTAAAGATAACCCTATAGCTGCGGCTTCTGCCAAAGCCGTCAAACGCATTGAAGACGTTCGCTTGTTGCGCACCGTGCAATTTGCCGAAGACGCAGGCCCGATGGCGCATCCGGTGCGGCCTGACAGCTATGTAGAAATCAACAACTTCTACACCGTCACCATTTATGAAAAAGGCGCTGAAGTAGTGCGCATGATGCAAACGCTCACCAGCAGAGAAGGTTTTGCCAAAGGCATGGCGCTTTACTTTGAACGCCATGATGGCCAAGCCGTCACCTGCGATGACTTCGCACAGTGCATTGCGGACGCTAATCCAGGCTCTGCGCTTGCCCAACACCTTGACCCATTCAAACGCTGGTATTCCCAAGCGGGCACACCACGGGTCAAAGCTTCTGGGGTATTTGATGCGGCCAGCAAACGCTACATGCTCACACTTAGCCAAAGCTGCGAACCTAGCGTAGGCCAAGCTTCAAAAGAGCCTTTTGTTGTTCCCATCAGCTTTGGTTTGCTAACTGCCGATGGTCGCGAGATCTTGACAACGCAATTACTAGTTCTCACGCAAGCCTCACAAACTTTTGCATTCGATGATCTAGACATCCATGACGGTCAAACGCCCGTGCCATCCCTATTGCGCGAATTCAGCGCACCTGTTGTGTTGGATTTAGACGTTACAACTGCGCAACGCTTAGTACAACTTGCGCATGACACCGACCCCTTCAACCAATGGGAGGCCGCACAACAACTTTGCTTGCAAGCTGCGCTTAAAGCCATTGCATCGGACGAAACAACCACTGAGGTCTTACGCCCAGAGTTGTTAAACGCTTTATCTCTGGTGCTCAAACACCCCACCCTAGACGCCGCGTTCAAAGAACTGGTGCTCACCTTGCCTTCTGAGACTTATCTATCTGAGCAACTCAGCGTAGTCGACCCACAACGCGTGCATGCTGTGCGCGAAGCCATGCGTTTGCAATTGGCAAGCGCCTTGCATGCCGATTGGGTGTGGGCGTTTGATGCACATCGTGACAACGGTATTTACCAGCCTGACCCTGTCTCTAGTGGCCGCCGTGCCCTCAGCGGCTTAGCCTTGACCATGTTGTGCTTGCATGGCGTACAAACAAATGACAACACCTGGGCGCACAAAGCACTTTTGCATTTCACCAAAGCTGGCAACATGACCGATCGTTTTAATGCACTCAGTGCATTGGTGCAGTCAGGCCATACCTTGGCGAGTGAAGCCTTGACCATTTTCTACAAAATGTTTGCGGCTGAACCATTGGTCATCGATAAGTGGTTTGCTCTACAAGCGGGCGCTAGTGACCGTGGCGGCCATATCTTGCCTATCGTGCGTCAGTTATTGCAACACCCAGACTTCTCCATCAAAAACCCGAATCGTGCACGCAGTCTCATCTTTAGTTATTGCAGTGCCAATCCTGGCGCTTTTCATCGCAGCGATGCAGCCGGCTATGTGTTTTGGAGCGACCGCGTTTTAGAAATGGATGCCATCAACCCACAAGTCGCTGCGCGTTTAGCGCGTGCGCTCGACCGTTGGAGCCATTTGGCAGAACCTTATCGCTCTGCGGCCAAAGTGGCGATTGAGCGGGTCGCCGCCAAGCCCGATTTAAGTAACGATGTGCGTGAGGTGGTTTCGCGCGCACTTTCCCATTAAGACGCGAAGGACACACGATGAGTATTTCTCTCACCCGCTATTTGGTCGAAGAGCAACGCGCCAAAGGCCGCATTCCTTCTGAACTGCGTTTGTTACTAGAAGTCGTGGCACGCGCATGTAAAAGCATCAGCCATGCGGTGAACAAAGGCGCCTTGGGTAGCGAATTGGGCGATGTCATGGGTTCTGCCGGCATCGAAAACGTGCAAGGTGAAGTCCAGAAAAAACTCGACATCATCGCCAACAATGTGCTGATCGAAGCCAACGAATGGGGAGGCCATTTGGCAGCCATGGCATCGGAAGAA
>JAGWXI010000048.1 GCA_018969975.1 Burkholderiales bacterium | reverse complement strand
CCATCGCCTGCCCCGCTACCGCCTGAAATGGTTTCGTAATACTGGTACTGCGCATTGCCAAAGGTCAGGTTGTTCATAGTGGGTTGGCTACTGGCCATCACACCTAGTGCGCCGTACAAAGCGTTGGTAATGCAGCTCGACGTTTCGACATTACCCGCGACAACCGATGCCGGTGGCAAAGGATTGAGCATCGATCCTTCAGGAATGATCACCTTCAAAGGCTTCAAGCAGCCTGCGTTGAGCGGTATATCGTCATCCACCAAGGAACGGAACACATACAACACTGCAGCCATACATACTGCAGTCGGTGCATTGAAGTTATTGGTTTGTTGCGCTGAGGTACCTGTGAAGTCAATCTCTGCGGTGCGCGCTTGTACATTCACACGAATCGCCACTTGTATCTGCGCGCCATTGTCAAGCCACAAGGTGAATGCGCCGTCTTTCAAATGGGTGATAACGCGACGCACAGATTCTTCAGCGTTGTCTTGCACATGGCCCATATAAGCTTTGACGACAGGTAAACCGAACTGCGTCACCATCTTGCGTAACTCTTGCACGCCTTTTTCGTTGGCGGCAATTTGTGCTTTCAAGTCGGCCATGTTTTGTGCAGGGTTACGGCTGGGGTATTGGCCACTTTGTAGCAAGGCCACCATCTCTGCCTCACGCAATACACCACGCTCTACCAACAAAACATTGTTGATCTGCACGCCCTCTTCTTCAATCCGCGTAGAAAACGGTGGCATTGATCCGGGCGTGACACCACCGATATCGGCATGGTGGCCACGAGAGCCTACATAAAAGTCTGGCGTCTTGGAACCGTCTAAGTACACAGGCGTAATAACTGTAATGTCTGGCAAATGCGTGCCACCATGGTACGGGTCATTCAACACGTAGACATTGCCTTCTTGCATAGTCTTGGCGTTTTCGCGAATCACCGTCTTGATGCTCTCGCCCATAGAACCCAAATGCACGGGCATATGCGGTGCATTGGCAATCAAATTACCTTGCGCATCAAACAGTGCGCAAGAAAAATCTAGGCGCTCTTTGATGTTGACGGAATGCGCTGTGTTTTGCAATTGCAAACCCATTTGCTCTGCAATATTCATGAACAGGTTGTTGAACACTTCTAACAACACTGGATCGACTTGGGTGCCCGCAGCAAATTTCGCCTCTTTGGCGAGGTAGCGCTCGAGCACCAAATGGTCTAGCGCAGACACCCGCGCCTGCCAACCAGGCTCGATGACGGTCGTGGCATTTTTTTCAGCAATGATGGCGGGGCCTTGCAACACATCGCCTGGTCGCAAGTCTTCGCGCACGACCAATGCGGCATCACGCCATTCACCATTGGCGTAGACCTTCACCGTGTCGCGCTGTGGCACATTTCGCAAAGGATGCAAGGCGTGCACTTGCTCTGCTAGTGCCTCACCCTTGAGCAAAACCTCGACAGAAACAGCCTCCACCATCAAGGGCTTGTTTGCCATTAAAAATGCAAAGCGTTGTTGGTAGGCTTGCTCGAAAGCTTGTTGTATAGCTTGCAGACTTCCAAAGGGCACTACTAACGCAGCGTCGCTGCCAAGGTAACGCACATGCACTCTTTGGTGCACTTCCAAATGCGTTTTGTCAACGGCTTGTTGGCTGAACTCTGCTTGTGCAGACTTTGTCAGTGCATCCATTGTTTGCTGTAAATGCGACAAAACTTCGACGTCAAGCAGTTGTTCAACAGCCTGTTCACGCATCACGTTTTGGTCAGCCAAGCCCATGCCGTAAGCAGACAGCACACCGGCCATTGGATGTACCAAGACGCGCGTCATGCCCAGGGCATCTGCTACCAAACACGCGTGTTGCCCACCAGCACCGCCAAAGCATTGCAAGGTGTAACGCGTCACGTCATAACCACGGGCCACTGAAATTTTCTTGATGGCATTGGCCATTTGCTGCACCGCAATGTGCACAAAACCTTCGGCAATGGCTTCTGCAGATCGCTGCATGTCTTTGGCTAATGCATTGAACTGCTGCTGCACCACCTCTCTGTTAAGTGGCTCATTAGCTTGAGGGCCAAATACATGCGGAAAGTAATGGGGTTGAATTTTTCCCAGCAAGACATTCGCGTCAGTCACGGCTAAGGGGCCACCACGCCTGTAACTTGCTGGCCCTGGGTTGGCTCCAGCGCTTTGTGGACCCACACGCATGCGGGCACCATCAAACCGCAGAATGGATCCGCCGCCTGCAGCCACGGTGTGAATACTCATCATCGGTGCGCGCATACGAACACCGGCTACTTGCGTCTCAAACTCGCGCTCCAATGTGCCGGCGAAGTGTGAGACATCGGTAGAGGTGCCTCCCATATCAAAGCCAATCACTTGCACGGGTTCATGGCTTGCCATGTTGGCAAAAGCCAATTGCGCTGTGCGCGCCATCCCCACAATGCCGCCAGCAGGCCCCGACAAAATAGCGTCTTTGCCTTGAAATGCATGGGCATCCGTCAATCCGCCAGACGACTGCATGAAATACAAAGGCACACCGGGCATATCGGCAGCGACTAAGTCGACATAGCGTCGCAAGATGGGTGACAGATATGCGTCGACTACGGTGGTGTCGCCACGGCTGACAAACTTCATCAAGGGGCTGGTACCGTGCGAGGTGCTGATTTGCGTGAATCCGATTTGCTCGGCAAGTTCCTTTGCTTGCACTTCATGGCTTGAGTAACGGTACCCATGCATAAAGACGATGGCCACGCTTCGCAAGCCTGCATCGAAAGCACTTTGTAATTGTTTGCGCAAACTATCTGCGTTCAAGGCTTGCACTAATTCGCCATGCGCGCCCATGCGCTCATTGGCTTCAATCACCCGCGCATACAACAACTCGGGCAACACAATGCGTCGATCAAACAAGCGTGGGCGGTTTTGGTAGGCGATACGCAAGGCGTCGCGAAAGCCTTGGGTAGTCACTAACAGCGTTGGTTCGCCTTTGCGCTCCAACAAAGCATTGGTCGCCACGGTAGTGCCCATCTTGACGCATTCCACTAGTGCTGAAGTGATGGGCGCGTTTGCGGCGAGGCCTAATAAATGGCGAATGCCCGCCACCGCAGCATCGCGGTAATGCTCGGGGTTGTCGCTGAGTAATTTATGGGTAACTAACTGGCCATCAGGTCGTTTGGCCACGATGTCGGTGAAGGTGCCGCCTCTGTCTATCCAAAATGCCCATTTTTTGTCGTTCACACCTGCACGCATAGGTTTTTACTCATTACTTCACACTCGATCGGCAATCGGCACCCTTGAATTCAAACGAGACCACTTTGTTTTTTTGTATCTCAAAGGTGGTTTGGCACGTACTCCAAAAAGTTAAAGAAGGAATCCACCCGTTAGCACCCCCAAAGATAGAGGTGCCAACAACCGTGTTTTGAGAGTCAGCCATCAGTCCTGGAGAGGAAACCTCACCAGTAGTGACATAAACCAAATAGGTGAATCCGTCGACTTGATAGGTTTTGTGGGGTTTTCCCCATTTAGTAACCAACACGGCTTCGTCTTCTCCCACCCACGCATTGAGGGTTTTTTGGTAATTGGCAGAGGTGGCGCAACCGGCTAGCAACAAGACAGCGCATACGAGTTGTAAGAGTTTTGACATCGGGTACTCCGTTTCTAAGGGGCTAGCTTGTTGGTGGTGGGATTGAAGCAATGCTTTTCACAGGCCATTGTATGAATTTCAGAAGTGCCCTAAATACTGGCTATAGTTGGCGTTTTCGCATGTAAAAGCCGCGCTTTTTAGTCTCACCTGTTCAGGAGTTTTTATGCAACGTCGTTTTTTTTCCTTATCCGCTATCGCACTATCGCTTTTTGCAGGTGGTGTTTTTGCCCAAACCAAATGGGATCTTCCTGCAGCCTATGCAGCTACTAATTTCCATTCAGAAAATCTGATCCAGTTTGCCAAAGATGTCGATGCAGCAACGGCGGGCAAACTCAAGATCACGGTGCATGCCAATGCATCTCTCTTCAAAGCCAACGAAATTAAACGTGCCGTTCAAGGCGGGCAGGCTCAAATTGGCGAAGTGCTACTCGTGAATTTTGAAAACGAAAACCCGATTTATGGTGCAGATGGCATTCCGTTTTTGGCCACTAGTTATGCTGACTCAAAACGCTTATATGACGCACAAAAACCTTTTCTGGAGAAACTCTTAAATGCCCAAGGCATGAAGTTACTGTTTGCGGTTGCTTGGCCTTCGCAGGGGATTTACACCAAAAAAGAAATCAATTCAGTAGCGGATTTGCGCGGTATCAAGTGGCGCGCTTACAGCCCTGCCACGGCCAAAATTGCTGAACTCATTGGCGCCCAACCAGTCACGATCCAAGCAGCAGAACTATCGCAAGCACTGGCCACTGGTGTGATTGAGAGTTATATGAGTTCCGGCTCAACTGGCTTCGATACCAAAACTTACGAAAGTTTGAAGTATTTTTATGACACCCAAGCCTGGTTACCCAAAAATGCAGTGTTAGTTAATAAAAAGGCATTTGATGCGCTAGACCCTTCCACGCAAACTGCTTTACTGAAAACCGCGGCAGAGGCAGAAGTACGAGGCTGGAAGGTCAGCGCCGAAAAAGACGGTTTCTACAAAAAGGCCCTGGCTGAAAAAGGCATGCAGATCGTTCCACCCTCGCCCAAGCTCATGGCTGATATGCGTCAAGTAGGCGCCATCATGCTCACTGATTGGCAAAAAAGGTCTGGCGCGGATGGCGATGCATTGATTGCTGCATATAACCAATCTGCCAAGCCAGCAACTAAAGCTAAAAAATAATGCGCCGATTTTTAGATCGGCTCTACTATGCCTCTGGTGCTTTGGGCGCTTTGTTTATCTTGGCGCTATGTGCTTTGATGATTGCCCAAAGCATCTTGCGGGAATTCGGAGTGCGCACGGGTGCTGTGAACGATGTAGTGGCTTGGTTTTGTGCAGCAGCTTCTTTTTTTAGCATGGCGCATGCTTTCAAACACGGAGATTTTGTTCGCGTTACTCTTTTGCTCGATGCGCTCTCTGATACTTGGCGTAGGCGATTTGAATTTTTTGCGCTAGTCATTGGTAATGTCGCGGTAGCCTATTTAGCTTGGTGGGCCTGCAAATTTACCTATGAAAGTTGGGAATTTAAGGAAGTCGCTCAAGGCCTCTTACCCATGCCAATGTGGATTGCGCAAATGAGTTTTGCAATTGGCTCTCTATTGCTTTGGATTGCACTACTGGACGAACTCGTTTTGGTTTTGCGGGGCCAAGTTCCGACATATGTGCGCGCAGTTCGTGAACGCCATGCTCGGGGCGACTTTTCTTCCGACGTTTAATTTTTTAGCCTTCAAAAATCCCATGGATATTCTTTTCGTTGGTGGCTTGCTCCTGCTCATCTTGATGCTTTTGCTCTCGGGTGGCGTATGGATAGCCATGACATTGGCAATTTGTGGCTGGGTCGGGCAAGCTTTATTTACCAGCACGCAACCGGGTAAGAACTTATTTAGCGCATTCTGGGAAAGCAATGCCAGTTGGGAACTTGCTGCCCTACCTTTGTTCATTTGGATGGGCGAAATTTTGTTTCGCACCAAACTCAGCGAAGAAATGTTCGAAGGATTACGTCCTTGGTTAAATCGGGTGCCAGGCCGACTAATGCACACCACTATTTTGGGATGCGGTATTTTTGGTTCGGTGTCGGGCTCATCAGCGGCCACCTGCGCCACTATTAGCAAAGTAGCCTTGCCAGAATTGATCAAGCGCGGTTACAGCGAGAAATTGGCTTTGGGCTCATTAGCAACCGCAGGCACACTTGGTATTTTGATTCCTCCCTCGATCACTATGGTGGTCTATGCTGTTGCTGCAGATGCATCGATTATTCGTATTTTTCTAGCCGGGTTCTTGCCCGGCTTTTTATTGATGGCTCTCTTTAGTGGGTACATCATGTGGTGGAGCATCCGTCACCCCGATCAAGTGCCCCCAGCAGACCCACCAACTTCATTCATTGAAAAAATAAAAAGCTCACGCAATCTGATTCCGTGCGGTGCACTGATTATTTTTGTGTGCTGGGTGTTGATCACAGGTTACGCCACTGCAACCGAGTGCGCCGCTTATGGGGTCGTTGGTGCACTTTCTTTGGCAGCTTGGGGCAAGAGCCTTTCGTGGCGTAATTTTTGGGAAGGCCTGATGGGCACTGCCCGTTCAAGTTGCATGATTATGTTCATCTTGGCAGGGGCAGCGTTTTTAACCAAAACCATGGCGTTTACGGGCATTCCTCGTGAATTGGCCCAATGGGTTAATGCTATGCAACTATCGCCCATTGCTTTGATTGCCGTACTTACTTTGGTCTATTTAATTTTAGGAACAGCGCTCGACGGTATCAGCATGATTGTGTTGACCAGTGCAGTCGTTTTACCGATGATTCAAAAAGCCGGTTTTGATTTGATTTGGTTTGGAATTTTTATTGTGTTGTTGGTAGAAATTGCAGAGGTCACGCCACCAGTAGGCTTTAATTTATTTGTCTTGCAAAACATGACAGGCAAGGATAGCAACACGATTGCACGTGCTGCGCTTCCCTTCTTTGCCTGTCTGGTGGTTTGTATCGTATTGATCACGATGTTTCCCGAAATCGTCACTTACCTTCCTGATAGGGTAATGGGAATTGACAAATAAAAACCCAAGCCTTGTGAACCTTACTTGTGGGCGTTGGGGAAAAATAAAACTTCGCCATTGATTTTGTAGGAAGCAATTTGGGCTTGGCCTGTCGGCGAGACGACCCAGTCCACAAACTTTTGTGCCAAGTCCGATTTGACATGAGGATGTTTAAGGGGGTTGACCACCATCACGCCGTATTGGTTAAATAAACGTTGGTCACCTTCGACCAAGATTTGTAAGTCTTGTCTATTTTTAAAGCTCAACCATGTGCCGCGATCGGTCAAGATATAGGCTCCGACTGATGAGGCCAAATTCAATGCAGGGCCCATGCCACAGCCACATTCTTTATACCCCGTACCTTTGACTTCCAAAGCAGCTAATTTCCAGTAACGCAGTTCAGCCGCGTGGGTCCCACTTTTATCACCTCTTGAAACAAATTGCGCTTGGTTTGCTGCTAATTTTTGGAGGGCTGTGACAATATCTTTGCCCCGTGCTTTAGCGGGATCGTTGGCTGGTCCTACCAAGACAAAATCGTTGTACATCACGGAATAACGCTTTATTCCAAAACCATCAGCTACAAATTTTTCTTCAGCTACTTGGTCGTGTACAAACAAAACATCGGCATCGCCACGTCTGCCCACATCCAAGGCCTGACCCGTTCCTAAGGCAACGACTTTGATATCAATTCCAGTGGCATTTTTGAAAGCAGGTAACAGATGGCCAAACAAACCCGATTGCTCAGTCGAAGTGGTGGAGGCCATCACCATATGGGTAACTTGGGCATAGGTGAAGGACCAAGAAAAACAAAAAAATGCGCTCACAGTTGCAGCCAAGCGCCGTGATGTGCTTCCTACTTTCAAATACGTTCTCCTTTTAAAAACAAAAAAGCCTCTGGATGCGATTGCTCTAGGGGTTGATTGAAAAAATTTGAGGTTGGCAAGTCGGCCAATATTCGACCGCTCTCTAAATAGATGACGCGTGTAGACAAACGCTTAACTTGCCCCAGGTTATGGCTACTAAAAATCAATGTGGTCGCGTTGTCTGCGATCCAATCTTGCATGATGCGCTCCACTTCTCGCTTGGAATAGGGGTCTAGGCTCGAAGTAGGCTCATCCAACAACATGCATTGCGGACGGACAACCAAAGCCCTAGCAAATGCAAGTCGTTGTTGCTGGCCACCAGACAAGGTTTTAGCGTTCCGGTTTGCTACGTTTTGTAGATCCACTTGTTGCAAGGCATGCATGGCTTGCTCTTTCGCGCAGCGCCAATTTACACCCTTTAACCATACCGCTAACGCAACAAAACCGATAACGGAGGTACGCAACATTTGCGGACGTTGAAAAACCATGGCCTGCTGCACCCCTTTTCCCCATTCAACCTGCCCACTGGTGACAGGCAGTACGCCATGGATGACGCGCAGCAAAGAACTTTTACCAGATCCATTAGCGCCAACAAAAGCAACACGCTCTCCAGCATGCAAACGCAAATCAATCTGATGCAAGGCTTGGTAAGGACCAAACTGCACATCTACACGCTTGAGTTGGACTTGCAGGTTTTCACTTTGCTGAGGAGACTGCTGGTTATGCGAAAGTACATTCATACCCACACCTTTTGAACAGGGTCAGACGGGGCACCATCAACGCGAAGTCGCCAAGCTTTCACACAGGACACCAAGGTATTTAAAAACAAGACCACAACCAACAAAACTAAGCCAAGAGCCAAGGCCAGTGGCAAATCACCTTTGCTAGTTTCTAAGGCAATAGCGGTAGTCATGACCCTTGTAAAACCTTCGATATTGCCACCAACCACCATAACTGCACCCACCTCTGAAATAGCCCGACCGAATGCAGTGATCACGATAGTCAAAAAAACATAACGTTCATCCCAAACCAGCAAAAGGCTGCGCAAACCAGTGCCAGCACCTATAGATTGCAACTGCTCACCATGAAGTCGATCTGCATCCTCAATACATTGGCGGGTGAGCGCAGCAACCACAGGAAAAACCAAGACGGACTGAGCCAAGACCATAGCTTTCAAACTAAATAACCAGCCCAAATATCCCAAAGGGCCACTGCGCGACAACAAGAGGTATACGACCAAGCCCACTACGACAGAAGGTAAGGCCAGCAAGGTGTTGAGCAATGTCAACACCGCAGCTCTTCCATTAAAACGCACTACAGCCAACCAAGCACCACAACAAATGCCTGTAACACTGGCTATGGCCGTAGCCCAAATGCTGACCCACAATGATCGTGCCACCACACTCCACAGCATAGGGTCAGGGTGGCTTATCAGATGAATTGCAGCAAAAACGCTGTCAGTCAATGACGACATAGAAATAAAAAAAATACGCGCGTATCGTAGCCCCAATCACATGTCGCTCTTATCCGCAATCACCCTTGCGCCGATAATGAAGAGATGACTTCCACTATTACACGACTCACTTCTCTTTCACACGGCGGAGGTTGCGGTTGCAAAATTGCTCCGCATATCTTGCGCGATATTTTGAAAAATACACGCGGTATTCCTATACCGCCCCAACTATTGGTTGGCATTGAAACGGCAGACGATGCCGCTGTTTATCAACTCAATGATGAACAGGCCTTGATTGCCACGACCGATTTTTTTATGCCTATCGTCGACGACCCTTATGACTTTGGCCGTATCGCTGCCGCCAACGCCATCAGCGATGTCTACGCCATGGGCGGCACACCCATCATGGCTTTGGGCATTGTGGGCATGCCGATCGATGTGCTGCCCATTGAAACAATCGGACGCATCTTGCAAGGCGGTCAAGATATTTGCCGGGATGCTGGCATACCTGTTGCCGGTGGGCATTCCATTGATTCTGTAGAACCTATTTATGGCTTAGTGGTGATGGGGCTGGTTCACCCTAGTCGAATCAAACGCAATAGTTCTGCACAAATTGGTGATGTTCTCATTTTGGGCAAACCCTTGGGGGTGGGTATTTTGTCTGCCGCATTTAAAAAAGAAAAATTAAGCGCTAAGGGTTACCAGTCATTGTTGCGATTTACTACGCAACTCAACAAACCTGGCGCTTCTTTAGCTGCGCTGGCTGGCGTTCATGCCATGACAGATGTCACTGGTTTTGGTTTGGCAGGCCATGCACTAGAAATTGCACGTGGCGCTCACGTACAGGTCAAGATTGCGTGGGACAAAGTGCCACTCATCGAAGGAACACACCAAATGGCATCCGCTGGCCTAGTTACAGGCGCATCAGGGAGAAACTGGTCCGGCTATGGTGATGAAATTACATTGCCAGACGGTTTCGACCCTGTAGCCCAATTATTGTTATCTGACCCACAAACTTCTGGTGGCTTGTTATTGTCTTGCCATCCTGATCAAGCAGAAGAAGCGATGGGAATTTTTCACGCTAATGGCTTTGAAATGGCATCCGTCATCGGTCAAATAAAGCCTGGTAGTGGCTTAAAAATAATTTCGCGATAACAGATGCGAATCAAAAATTAAAGCTTAGCAGACTGCATGTAGTTGTCGAAGGTTGCCTCCGTGAAGCGGAACCACAAATTGGCATCGCGGCGGAAGGAGCTGTAATCTTCGTAGACTTTTTTCCATGCACTGTTCTTGGCAGACAGCTCTGAATAAACTTCCATAGAAGCCTTAAAAGCACCGTCCATCACGTCTTTAGGGAAACGGAATAATTTGGTTCCACCTGCCACCAATTGCTTGAGTGAATTGGCATTGCGTGCATCGTATTTCGCCTGCATGTCAAGATGGGCATAGGACGAAGCAGCCAGAACAATTGCTTTGTATTCAGAAGAAAGCGCCTCATAGGCCTTGATGTTCACGTGCAGATCCAGTTGGGGACCACCTTCCCAGTAGCCGGGGTAGGCATAGTTTTGCGCAATTTTGTTGAAGCCCAGTTTTTGATCGTCATAAGGACCAACCCACTCGGCCGCATCGATGGTTCCTTTTTCCAAAGCCGCATAGATTTCGCCACCAGGAATGTTGGCAGCAACACCACCAATACGCTCCCAGACCACTCCGCTAAATCCGCCAGTGCGAAACTTCAGACCTTTGACATCTTTTAAAGATTGAATCGGCTTACGAAACCAACCACCCATCTGAGCGCCTGTATTACCCATGGGGAAACTGATGATGTTGTAGTTACGGTAGAACTCGCGCATGAGTTGAAGTCCGTTACCTTCGTACATCCAAGCAGTCATTTGGCGGCTGTTTAAACCAAACGGGATCGCACATCCAATAGCAAATGTTGGGTCTTTACCAAAATAGTAGTAGGGGGCTGTACTGGCAGCTTCTACCGTTCCATTTTGCAATGCGTCGACCGTGCCAAATGCAGGTACCAATTCGCCTGGACCATGGGTGGAAATTTCAAATTTGCCACCACTCATGTCCTTGACTTGCTTTGCAAACACATCGCTCACACCAAAAAGGGTGTCGAGTGATTTGGGGAAGCTAGATGTCAGGCGCCATCGAACGTTGGCCTGTGCGTGCACGATTGCAGGTGCAACACCAGTTGCAAGAACGCCAGCCAAGCCGGCATTTTTAATAGCTAAACGACGATCCATAGGGTTTACTCCTGTTGGTATGAAAAGTTTGGAAAGGTCAAAGATTCAATACCTCAAACAAGATCTAAACCAACTTGTTTAAGTGAAAAACCTTTAATGGATCGATCTTATCGATGAAGGGAATCACTCAATATGAGTGTTTTCCCTTGAACTTTCTTATCGGGCTGGATACTTTAATTAATGCGGAGTTATTAAAAAAAGAAGCTTACTTATTGTTGCGTGAAATTGAAAAGTTATTTCTTTTTGTCAGTTTCTAACGCACGCAATACTGCTGCCATGGGGTCTTCTCCATTTTGCGGTCCGGGGCTGAGATCAGATGGTTTAGTTCCATCATTGAGATTTGCCGCGTCCTGGGAGGATTCATCTTCAGAATAACCAAGCCCACCACCGCGCATGTTTTGAATATCGTCACTGGCTTTTTGAATGTCGAGCACTTTCTCTTTATCAAGGAATAAAGTTACCGACTCCGGGACAAGAATCACTACGGCAACGAGTATGAGTTGAAGAACTATGAAAGGTATTGAACCTAAATAAATATCTTTAGATAGAACTTTTTCCTTGATGGAACCGTTTTTGTAAAGCGTGTCAGCAATACCGCGCAAATAGAAAAGTGCAAAGCCAAATGGTGGATGCATAAAACTGGTCTGCATATTCACACAAATCATCACGCCAAACCAAATCAGATCAATTCCTAACTTTGCAGCCACTGGAGCTAGGAGAGGGATGATGATGAATGCAATTTCGAAGAAGTCGAGAAAAAAGGCTAGGAAAAAAACAAAAACATTGACAGCAATTAGAAATCCGATTTGCCCACCGGGTAAGTCGGCCAACATGTGCTCAATCCAAATGCCGCCATCAACTCCGTTAAATACTAAAGAAAATACACGGGAGCCAATCAAAATGAACACCACCATAGCGGTCAACCGCATGGTGCCGACCATAGCTTGCCAAGAGAGATCCCAAGTCAGTCGTTTTGTCATACCAGCGAGCAAAAATGCTCCCATCGCTCCCATCGCTCCCGCCTCAGTGGGTGTAGCAACAGCAACGTTCATACCGGGTAGACCTCCCATGCTGCCCAGCACGGTGAAGATCAATATGGCTGAAGGCACTATGCCTTTGAGACATTTTCGGTATAAGGGCCACCCATTGAGTTCACGCGCTTCCTTGGGCACACTTGGAAGGGCATCTGGCCGCAGACGCGTTAACAAGAAGGTATATCCCGCAAATAAAAGCACTTGCAAGATCGAAGGACCCCAAGCGCCTTTGTACATGTCACCAACAGACTTGCCGAGTTGGTCGGCCAATACGATCAATACTAGAGAAGGCGGCACTAATTGTGTAATGGTTCCCGATGCTGCGAGTACGCCCGTGGCATAGCGCATGTTGTATTTCCATCGCATCATCACAGGCAATGAGATCATGGCCATCGCAATCACTTGACCTGCCACCGTGCCGGTAATAGCGCCCAAGATGAAACCAACGATGATCACCGAGTAACCAAGTCCACCCTTGACTGTGCCAAACATCTGGCCCATGGAATCGAGCATGTCTTCAGCTAAACCGCAACGCTCCAAGATAGTACCCATCAGGGTAAAGAACGGTATCGCCAAAAGAAGGTCGTTGGATAAGATTCCGAATACGTTAAGGGGTAACGCGGTCATGAAGGACTCGGGGAACCAACCCATATAGATGGCGTAATAGCCGCTTCCTAATCCCAGCGCAGCTAGCGAGAAGGCAACCGGGAACCCAATCAACATGATGGCTATGAGTCCCCCAAACATCAGAGGGGCGAATTCTTGCATTGTCATTGGAGTGGTCTTTCGTAATGGAAGTCACCGTCATAGCTGTGGTTGAGCCAAGCGACGCGCTTGATGACCTCTGACAGGCCTTGCAAAATAATGAGGGCAAACCCGAGTGGCAGAAGTAGCATGACTGGCCATCGAATCAGTCCGCCAGCATTACTCGACATTTCACCTGAGATGAACATTTTTAAAAAATGGGGCCATGAGTAATACAAAAGCACCGACATGGAACAGATGAGGAAGAGAATAAACCCCAGCATATCGACAATAGCCTGTCCGCGACCACCGTAGAGCCCGTAAAGCACATCCACACGAACATGTTCGTTCAGTCGCAAAACTTGGCTAGAACCGAGCATTACGGCTAGGGCAAACAGATACCACTGAATTTCTAAAAAACCGTTCGAGCTGTAATTAAAAACATACCGAACAACAGTATTGAGTGCACTGATCACACAAGCGATTAACACCGCCCATATTGCAAGAACCGCAAACTTATCATTAATCTTGTCAATACTATTTGAAAGCGACAGTAAAGGTTTCACGGGGAGTCCTTTAATAAAAAAACCATGTAGTATAAGTCGCAAAGTAACGCGAATCGCAGATCTAAAAATCTGACATCACCCAATCAAGTTTGGAAACCGAAGCGCGACGGAAGTGCGAATTCCATTGGCATCCAAGCCTAATTCAGACAGGAGTTTGGCTGGATCACCGTGTTCGGTGAACGCATCAGGAATTCCTAAAATCAAAACGGGTTTTTGTATATCTAAAACCTGCAAAGCCTCTAACACTGCAGAGCCTGCCCCACCCATCACCGAGCCCTCTTCTAGAGTTACTAAGGCGTCATGCGTTTGGGCAATTTTTGCAAGTAGTTCGGTGTCCATGGGTTTGACCCAACGCATGTTTACCACCGACAAATGGAGTGAATCGCCCACCTCAAGTGCTGGATATAACAAAGTACCAAATGCAAGTATTGCAATGCGTTGACCTTGTCTGCGTATTTCGCCCTTGCCAAAAGCCAAGGCATGTAATTGAGCTTCTACCTCGACCCCCACTCCAGCACCTCTGGGATAGCGAACAGCAACACAATGGTCTTGTTGGTAAGCGGTTGTTAAAAGTTGGCGGCATTCGTTCTCATCCGCAGGACAGGCGATGCTGATGTTTGGAACACACCGCAGATAGGGAATATCAAACACCCCCGCATGCGTTGCTCCGTCTGCACCAACAATGCCAGCTCTATCAAGCGCCAGCACCATTGGTAATTTTTGTAAAGCTACATCATGAATGACTTGGTCATATGCGCGCTGCAGAAAAGTGGAATAAATTGCTACGACAGGCTTCACACCTTCGCAAGCCAAACCCGCAGCAAACGTCAAAGCATGTTGCTCAGCAATTCCAACATCGAAATAGCGATCAGGGAAACGCTGGTGAAAAGTAACCATGCCAGAACCTTCGCGCATGGCAGGTGTGATGCCAACTAACAATGGATCGTGCTCTGCCATATCGCACAGCCATTGACCGAAAACTTGGGTAAATGTAGTTTTTGCAACAACCGTGGAAGGCACAAGACCTACCGCAGGATCGAACTTTCCTGGGCCATGGTAAGCCACAGGATCAGCTTCAGCTAATTCGTAGCCCTGCCCTTTTTTAGTGACCACATGTAAAAACTGCGGTCCCTCCAAATTTTTCAAATTTTCAAGCGTTGGAATAAGCGAATCTAGGTCATGTCCGTCAATAGGGCCAATGTAGTTAAAGCCAAACTTTTCAAACAAAGTAGCAGGAACAACCAGCCCCTTTGCTTGCTCTTCAAAACGTTTCGCTAATTCAAACAATGGCGGAGCACCTTTGAGAACTTGTTTGCCAACCTCTTTGGCAGCTGAGTAGAAACGTCCGCTCATGAGTTGAGCCAAATACCGATTCAATGCGCCAACAGGAGGACTGATGGACATATCGTTGTCATTCAAGATAACCAACAAGCGCGCCTTGCTAATTCCAGCATTGTTCAATGCTTCAAAAGCCATGCCAGCTGTCATGGCTCCATCGCCAATGACTGCTATGGAATGGCGCGGCTCTCCTTTTTGCTGAGCCGCCATTGCCATTCCAAAGGCAGCAGAGATACTGGTAGAGGAATGCGCCGTTCCGAAACTATCAAATTCGCTCTCAGATCTTCTTGGGAATCCACTCAGGCCGTGGCGCTGACGCAGGGTAGACATTTGCTCCCTTCTGCCAGTCAAAATTTTGTGCGGATAGGTTTGGTGACCAACATCCCACACCAAGCGGTCATAAGGAGTATTGAACACATAGTGGAGAGCGACTGTTAACTCAACCGTACCTAAGTTAGAACTCAAATGTCCACCTGTTTTGGCAACACTATTTAATAGATAGGAGCGCAACTCAGCAGCCAATGGCCCCAGCTGGTGTCGAGGTAAAGCCCGCAAGTCTGCGGGCGAATTGATCGTGTTGAGTAAGTTAGACATTTTCAAGTTTTCCGTTTCACCACAAGTTGCGCAAGTTGCGCAAGTGCATGCGTAGATGCTAAACCGCTTTCTTGGAGCGCTTTTAGAGCCTCTGCCAGCAGTTGTTCTGCGTATGCTTGCGCGTAGGGCAATCCCAGCAAGGACACGTAAGTAGGTTTGTCATTCGCAGCATCTTTTCCAGCTGTTTTTCCCAAGGTGACAGAGTCAGCTGTCACGTCCAAAATGTCATCTACTACCTGAAAAGCTAATCCAATAGAGCGTCCATAGCGCTGTAGACAGTTCCAAGTTTGCATAGTCGTTTGTCCGCAAGCTGCACCCATCATCACACTGGCTTCTAGAAGGGCACCAGTTTTGAGACGGTGCATTTCTCGCAACTGGTGTTCATTCAAGACCTGTCCCACACTGGCCAAATCAATAGCTTGCCCCCCCGCCATTCCATTAAAGCCAGCCGCTGCAGCCAACAGCCGGCATAAACGCGCTTGCACAGCGTCAGGAATAGGGGTGAATGCATCTGTCACAAAAGCAGAATTGTTTTCTGGCGTAAGCAGCTCAAACGCCAAAGCTTGCAAGGCATCGCCAGCTAATAAAGCTTGTGCTTGCCCAAATTGCACATGCACCGTTGGTTTTCCTCGACGCAAAATATCGTTGTCCATGCAAGGCATGTCGTCATGCACTAATGAATAAGCATGGATTAATTCAACAGCACATGCAGCACGCAGTGCCGCTTCATCCAGCGCGTCATCTCCATCTTTACTAGCTACTGCTTCGCGTGAAGCCAATACCAAAAGTGGGCGCAAGCGCTTGCCTCCATCCAATACTGCATAGCGCATGGCATCCCCAAGTCCTCCCGGAGCATTGGGGCTTATCCAGCTAGACAGGGCCCGCTCCACAACCGCCAATCGCTGTTGCGACCAATTATTTAATTCGAAAGAGGCCAATGCAGCAGATACCTGTATCACGTGGGAGTCCAAGATTTGAGAGCTCCGTTATCGAGCACCTTGATCTGCTGTTCCACCGCATCAAGTTGTGCGCGGCAGTAAGCTAATAATTCAGCACCCCTTTGGTACCTGGTGAGTAATTGGGCTAGCGGTAATTGCCCTGCCTCCATATCGGCTACCAAGGTCTCCAATTCACTGAGTGCGGCCTCATAACTTGCAGGTGTTGCATTGTCGGTTTGCGAAGTAGTGCTTGCCTTGGGCATATAGGTAGAAATAAATTTGTAGTTTGTGTGGTCATTTTAGAGTGTCTGCAATTGATGAGGAGATGGTTACAATGCACTCCCCTTGTCAGACTTTGAGTTTGATTTATTTTTTTTCATCCCATCTCCCTGTGGGGAGTCTTTAGGTCAGGTCCCCTATGTCTGATTTAAGTCTTCAACTGCAGCAGGCGAAAGCCCAACTTCCAGTTACCTGTTACTTTGACGAGTCGCTATTTCAGCGTGAACTGAAGTCCATCTTTCAGTCTGGCCCACGGTACGTGGGTCATCAACTTGCCGTACCTGAAGTAGGTGACTACTTTGCACTCCCTCAAGAAAGCGAGGGGCGTGTGCTTGTTCGATCCCCTAATGGGGTTGCGTTGTTGTCGAACGTATGCCGCCATCGTCAAGCCATTATTTTGAAAAATAGAGGTTCTCTCCTTCAACAGGCGCAGAGTTCGGGTGCGGGAAATATCGTGTGTCCTTTGCACCGTTGGACCTATTCACCTACTGGCGAACTTTTGGGTGCACCCCACTTCGCACAAGACCCTTGTTTAAATCTAAATAATTACCCTCTGCGCGAATGGAACGGGTTGTTATTTGAAGACAACGGATTAGACATTCAAGCTGATCTGGCCAATATGGGCCCGCGCAGTGCCTTAGATTTCACAGGCTTTGCCTTGGATCGCGTAGAACTGCATGAGTGCAACTACAACTGGAAAACTTTTATCGAAGTGTATTTAGAGGATTACCACGTTGGACCTTTCCATCCTGGCCTAGGACATTTTGTGACCTGTGACGATTTGAACTGGGAATTCAAAGAAAACTATTCAGTTCAAACGGTGGGTGTATCGTCAAATTTTGCCAACCCAGGTTCCAAGACCTACCAAAAATGGCACGATTTGTTGCTCCAATACCGTAAGGGTGAGCTGCCCGATCGCGGCGCAATTTGGCTCACTTACTACCCACACATCATGGTGGAGTGGTATCCACATGTTTTGACAGTTTCTACTTTGCATCCCATTAGCCCCAGCAAGACTCTCAATATGGTGGAGTTTTATTACCCTGAAGAGATCGTTGCATTCGAGCGCGAGTTTGTTGAAGCACAACAAGCCGCCTACATGGAGACCTGTATCGAAGACGACGAGATTGCCGAACGCATGGATGCTGGTCGCAAAGCATTGATGCAACGTGGCGACAACGAAGTGGGCCCCTACCAAAGCCCGATGGAAGACGGGATGCAGCATTTCCACGAGTGGTACCGCCGCAAAATGGGCTTTGTTTCAGAATAGGACCAACCTAATAAATACTTTATGTACACCACATTAATTTCGGTAAAAGACTTACAAAACCTAACTGCCAGCAGTACCGATTACTTGGTGTTTGACTGCACGTTTGAACTGGCCAATACCAGCGCAGGCAATGAAAAGTATTTGGAACAGCATATTGCTGGTGCTTTGCGTGCAGATTTAGACATGCATCTGTCAACACACAACGATACAGAGCGTGCCAATGGCGGGCGCCATCCGCTACCCAAACCAGAAGTGTTTGCAGCTTGGCTGCGCAGCGTGGGCGTGAACGACAGCACGCAAGTCGTGGTCTATGACCGCAATGGCGTGAACTATTGTGGTCGCATGTGGTGGATGCTCAAGTGGTGCGGCCATGCTGCCGTTGCTGTGCTCGATGGTGGCTTGCAAGCGTGGAACGCTGCTGGCGGTTCGGTAGCAACAGGCGAAACATTGCCAAGCACCCTCCAAACTGGTAATTTTTCTGTGCGTACACCGTTGCTTCCACTGGTGGATACAGCCACCGTGGCGGCCAATTTAAAAACATCACAAACGTTGATCGATGCCCGTGCCCCTGCACGCTTTCGTGGCGAAGTAGAACCCTTGGACCCCTTGGCTGGACACATCCCAGGCGCTCTCAACCGTCTCTTTAGTACCAACTTGAATGAACAAGGGTTCTTCAAAAGTGCAGCTGAATTACGCGAAGAATTTGCTTCGCTATTGGCAGGCAGACAACCCAACACCGTGGTGCACCATTGCGGCAGTGGCGTGAGCGCCATACCAAATGTGTTAGCCATGGAAATTGCTGGCTTGGGCCCTACAGGCCTTTATGCTGGCAGTTGGAGCGAGTGGTGCACCACCCCTGGTTTGCCCTGCGAGAAGTCCTAAGCTTTTTAGTGCTGGACCCACTCACCCAAAGCAACTACTAAGGCAATACCCGTCAACAACCAAGCGACTTGCGCCGCTGTCTCTAGTGGCGACAGACGCTTTTGTAATTGCGGAATCAAGTCAGCCAAGGCAACATACATAAAGCTACTGGCTGCCACCACCAAAAATAGGGGTAAGTATTCTTGCAAGGCGCCTACAAGTAAATAACCTACCAAGCCGCCCAGAGCAGTCACGCTTCCAGACAACGACAATTTAATCAAAGCGGCTTTGGCGTTACCTAAGGATTGACGCAACACCACTAAATCTCCGACATGGTGTGGTACTTCGTGCGCCATCACAGCCAGAGCCGCTGCAATCCCTAAACGCGTATCGGCTACAAACGCTGCAGCTATCAAAATGCCGTCGCCAAATGCGTGAACGCTATCACCTAGTAAAACCGCCCAACTTCCGCCAGTAGGGTGATGGTGTGGGTGTGTTGAATCTGCATGCAAATGGCTATGGTCTTGGTGCTCGTGCTCATGCGCGTGTCCATGCTCATGCCCGTGGTGCCACAACTCGGCTTTGTCTAACAAAAAGAAAAAAATCAAGCCCATCAACAACACAGCAAACAATACATGCGCTGAAACGCCAGCAACAGCCGACTGCTCGAACGCTTCAGGCAA
>JAGWXI010000136.1 GCA_018969975.1 Burkholderiales bacterium | reverse complement strand
GTGGCCAGTGTGACGGTCACAGCTGCCAACGAAACGCAATTGCGTGCTTATGTCGCTACAGCGCTTGAGCATGGCAAAGGCGTGTTGCATGTATTGAGCCAATTAGATGGGTTGCGCGAAGCTATGGTGGCGGGTTTCGACACACAAAGCATTGGTCGACTAGATGTGTACTCGACCAAACGCGCATGCCCCCTCTGCGCAACGTCTTACACCGAACTCGATCCGCGTTTGTTCTCTTACAACAGCAAACATGGTTGGTGCCCAGATTGCGTAGGCACAGGCGTCAAACTCAGCAAAGACCAACGTAAAGTGTTGGACGACTCAGTACGCGACGACAAAGACAAAGGCCGCGAGCAAACCTTTGCAGAACCAGATGTTGAAGACTTAACCGATGCGGCATGTCCCACATGCGAAGGCACACGGCTCAACGCCACTGCACGTGCAGTCAAGTTTGCAGGTGTAGGCATTACACAACTCGCACGCTTGAGTGTCACGCAAATACGCGCATGGTGCGATACCGTAGGCCTGAAAGGTCGTGACGCAGAAATCGCCCGTGACCTCTTGCCTGAGATCAAGAGCCGTTTGGAGTTTTTAGAGCAAGTCGGCTTGAATTACCTCACGCTAGACCGTGGAGCACCCACATTAAGCGGAGGCGAAGCGCAACGTATTCGTCTGGCTGCTCAGTTGGGCAGCAATTTGCAGGGTGTTTGTTACGTATTGGATGAGCCCACGATCGGCCTACACGCGCGTGACAACCAAATCTTGCTAAACGCCTTGCATCTGCTCAGCAGCAAAGGCAACACCTTGGTAGTGGTAGAGCACGATGAAGACACGATTCGCAGAGCGGACCACATCATCGATATCGGTCCGAGTGCAGGCAAACGTGGCGGACGTTTGATGGGCGAGGGTGCAGTTAGCGACATCACCTCAGTCAGTGACTCACAAACTGGAAAATATTTATTGCAGGCGATGCGACATCCCGTGCAGGCAAGACGAGGCGTTTCTTCCAATCAGAACGACCCTGTTGCGCAATGGCTATCCTTAGAAGGCGCATCTCTACACAACTTAAATGATGTGAGCGTGGACATTCCATTAAAGCGCTTAGTCGCAGTGACAGGTGTCTCGGGTTCAGGCAAATCGACATTAGCGCGCGATGTGTTGCTACATAACGTAGCAGCTGCAGTGACACAACGCTCCACCCAAGCAGGCCGTAAAGCCGATGAGGCGGGCAAGCACCCAGCATGGCTAGGTTGCACAAACCTAGACGGTTACCAAACCGTTGACCGTGTATTGGAAGTCGATCAAACGCCCATCGGCAAAACACCACGCAGTTGCCCAGCAACCTATATTGGCTTCTGGGACATCATTCGAAAATTATTTGCAGAAACACTAGAAGCCAAAGCCCGTGGCTATGGCGCTGGCCGCTTTAGTTTCAACACAGGCGAAGGCCGTTGCCACACGTGTGAAGGCCAAGGCTTACGCACCATAGAAATGAGCTTTCTGCCGGACGTCAAAGTGCCGTGCGAAACCTGCCACGGTGCACGCTTCAACCCAGAAACCTTGGCAGTCAGTTGGCGCGGCAAAAGCATTGGCGAAGTGTTGCAAATGGAAGTAGACGAAGCCGTAGATTTCTTCGCCACCATGCCCAATATCAGCCATCCTTTGCAACTGCTCAAAGATGTAGGACTTGGTTACCTCACACTAGGACAACCGTCCCCCACATTGAGCGGCGGCGAAGCACAACGCATCAAGTTGGTCACCGAACTAAGCAAAGTCCGTGATGACGTCACACGACGCGGAAATAAAGCGCCACACACCTTATATGTATTAGACGAACCCACTGTTGGCCTGCACATGGCCGATGTAGACAAACTCATCAGAGTGCTACACCGATTAGTAGATGGTGGACACAGCGTTGTAGTCATCGAACATGACCTAGACGTCATCGCAGAAGCAGATTGGGTGATCGACCTAGGCCCCGAAGGCGGAGATGGTGGTGGCTTGATCGTCGCTGCCGATACGCCAGAAGCAGTAGTGAAATTAGGAACACACACAGGTCGCGCTCTAGCCCCAGTCCTGGCAAGAACATAAATCGCCAAAAAATAACAGCCGAACACACAAAGCAAAGAGAGATGGGATGTATCAACAGCTCAATAAACGAGCGAAGCGAGGAGCTGTTGATACATCCCATCTCTCTTTGCGCTCCCCGTTAAACGACAACCCAAAAGTCGATGTGCAATGAAGTTACAAGTGTGTGTGCGCAAACAAAGCCAAGCAGCCCAACACGCATGTGGCTCCTCGCTTCGCTCGTTTATTGAGCCACACGCGCATTAGGCTGCTTGGCTTTGTTCGATAATCGAGCGATGACTTCATTTGTACACGAGGTTGGTCGGCGAAGAACGTTTGCCATCATTTCTCACCCTGATGCGGGTAAAACAACACTTACTGAAAAATTGCTTTTGTTTTCAGGGGCGATTCAAATCGCTGGCTCTGTCAAAGCGCGTAAAGCTACGCGTCATGCGACTAGTGATTGGATGGAAATCGAGAAGCAACGTGGCATCTCTGTTGCATCTTCTGTGATGCAAATGCTCTACCGTGACCATGTGATCAATTTGCTCGACACACCTGGTCACAAAGACTTTTCTGAAGACACTTACCGCGTGTTGACCGCTGTCGATTCAGCGTTGATGGTGATTGATGCGGCCAACGGTGTGGAAGCGCAAACACGCCGATTGATTGAAGTCTGCCGCCAACGCGATACACCCATCATCACTTTCGTGAACAAAATGGACCGCGAAGTCCGTGACCCGCTCGATATCTTGGACGAAGTGGAACGCGAATTGGGCATGCCTTGTGTACCGATGACATGGCCAGTCGGTCAAGGCAAAAGCTTTGGCGGTATTGTGAATTTGCGCACGCATGCAATGACAGTGTTTGAGTCGGGCAGTGAGCGCTTGCCGCAAGACTTTGAAACGATCCCCTTGAGCGAGCAGACCAAACTGGCCGAGCGATTTGCGATGGAGTGGACGACTGCCATGGACAGTATGGAGCTCGCTACGGGTGCTTCGCCTGCATTTGATAAAGAAGCATTTTTAGCGGGCAAACAAACGCCTGTGTTTTTTGGCTCTGGCGTGAATAACTTCGGTGTCATGGAAGTGTTAGATGCCTTGGTAGATTTGGCACCATCACCAAGACCGCGCATCAGCCACTTGACGGTCAACAAGCAAGTACAAGAGAAAACCATTCATCCAG
>JAGWXI010000047.1 GCA_018969975.1 Burkholderiales bacterium | reverse complement strand
GACACAAAATCAAGGCGATCTTGGCCCCAAAACAATTCGCCGTCAATGACATAGGCGGGGGAACCAAATACACCCACATCAATCGCTTCTTGCGTGTTGGCGTCATAACGTTTCTGCACTTCAGCGCTGCGTGAAACTTCTAAGCATGCGGCATTGAGTTGGTTTTCAGACAGAAGCTCAGTTAGGGTTTGGGTATCCGCAATATTGCGTTCTTGCGTCCACACAGCGGACAACACGGCACCAGCCAACTTGGCTGCTTGTGCGCTACCGTGGTGCATATCGGCAGCAATGATCAATCGCGCTGCATCGTCACCCGCGACAGGGAAGAATTTTGGTTTCAGATGCAATGGCAACTGCAAGTGTTTGCTAAAGCGTTCTAACTCCACAAATCGATAAGCCTGACGTTGTGGCGCACGTTGTCCCAAGGGCAAGCCACCAGACACTGGGAATACTTTGCCTAAATCCATAGGTATAACGCGCACTTGCGCGCCTGCCTCTTGCGCCATGTTCATAAGTCGTTGGTGGCCTAAATAAGTCCAAGGGCTTTGCGGGGCGAGGTAATAGTTAACGATAGTGGTCATAACAGCTTGTGCTCAAAGTGAAATCGCAAGAATACGACATAAAATAGCTTCACATATTTTTTTCTGGAAAACAACATGGGCAACAAAATAGTTACAGAAGCTGATCGCAAGCGCACACCTGCACCAACCCCCTTACCTGGTACCTCTGCACGCAGCGGCGGGCGCGGTCAGCGCGTCAGCTTAGAGCGTGGTGTGTCTACACGCAGCAAAAAGAATCCTGGTAAGCGTCCTAGCAAAGGCGGTTAATTAGGCGCTATCGGGCAACTCAATCTTGACTTCTAACACCTCAAGGTTATCGTGGCGCTCAAAGTTGACTTTGATGTCTTGCGGATTGATGTTGACGTACTTGGACAACACAGCCACTAAGTCGCGTTGCAATGCGGGTAAGTAGTCGGGTTGTGGGTTGCGTCCAGTACGCTCATGGGTGAGGATAAATTGCAGACGCTCTTTAGCAACATTGGCAGTTTTTTTCTTTTCGCCAAGCAAGAAGGAAAGTAAAGACATCGGCTTATTTCCCTCCGAAGATGCGCTTGAGCAAACCGGGCTTTACATGTTCGGTAAATCGCAGGGGAACGTCCTCGCCTAAGAAGCGGCTGATGACGTCTTTATAGGCCTCTGATACATCGGTGTTCGTCAGGTGCACTGCAGGCAAACCTTGGTTAGATGCCGTTAATACAGTTTCAGATTCAGGAATAACACCAATCAAAGGGATACGCAAGATATCTTGAATATCTTCCAACGACAGCATGTGACCATCTTCCACGCGGCTGGGGTTGTAGCGGGTGATTAACAAGTGTTCTTTGATGGGTTCGCCGCCTTCAATGGCACGCATTGTTTTGCTGCTGAGCATGCCTAAGATGCGGTCTGAGTCACGCACGGAAGACACCTCAGGGTTGGTGACCACCAAGGCTTCGTCTGCAAAGTGCATAGCCATCATGGCGCCGATTTCAATACCAGCAGGGGAGTCGCACACGATGTAGTCGAAACCCATGCCTTTGAGGTCATTGAGAACACGCTCCACGCCTTCTTTGGTGAGAGCGTCTTTGTCGCGGGTTTGGGAGGCGGCTAGTACGAACAAGTTGTCGCACTGCTTGTCTTTGATCAAGGCTTGGTTCAAAGTGGCTTCGCCATTGATCACGTTGATGAAGTCATAGACCACGCGTCGTTCGCACCCCATGATCAGATCGAGGTTACGTAAACCTACGTCAAAGTCGATCACCACAGTTTTAAAGCCACGTAAAGCCAGGCCCGATGAAAAACTAGCGCTGGTGGTGGTTTTGCCAACGCCACCTTTGCCAGAAGTCACCACAACAATTTTTGCCATGAATAAACCCTTAGTTACTTACGAAAATTTAACCCGCAATTTTACAACCTTTGCATTACCAATTTGTCGCCTTGCAAAGAGATTTGCGCTGCTTTGCCTGCCACTTCTTTAGGCAGCGGCGTATCACTGGTGCGGTAAGTGCCTGCGATAGAAATTAACTCCGCTTCTAAACAAGATGTAAAGATGCGCGCAGTTTCATCACCTCTGGCGCCTGCAATCGCTTTACCACGCAACGGCGCATACACATGGATATGGCCATCGGCCATGATTTCCGCGCCTGGATTGACCATCGCCATCACGATCAAATCACGCCCTTTGGCGTAGATGTGTTGCCCAGAGCGCAAAGGCTTATCGATCACCATGGCACTTTCGTGTGCGCCTTGCACCTCGCGTACTACTTCCACTTCACGGATGACTTCTTGGACAACCGTCTCCACTTTAGAAGAAGGCATATGGATTTCTTGCGCTGCAAACAACCCTGCTTCTTGCGCGTTGTGGTGTAGGCCGTCTGTTGCGCCACGAAATGCAACGGGAACCACACGGTACTTTTCTAGCAAATCGCATACACCTACTAAGTCGATCGAGGTTATGCCACTATCCAAACCACTCAAGTCAATAACTACGGGATCATGATCAAAAAACTCAGGCGTTGCGCCTAAGCGGCGCTCTAGGTCCATTTCTAAGGCTGAAAGATCCGCAGTTTTAAGTAAAAAAGCTACCAATGGCAGTGACGCACTCTTGATTTCATAGGCGTGGGGCGTTGATGCGTGGTCCATACTCGAATAAAACAATAAAACCTGAACTTTACACGGCAAGAGCATTCAAGCCCTATTAAACTTTTAGCTTATGAATTTGAATGTGCGGTTGCCGTTATCCTTGCCAGCAAAAGGTTGCTACTTATTAACTCGCTGGTTTATGGCTGTCGCAGCGCTTTCTTTGCCGTGTCTTAGCCTTTCTCAAACTACACCAGTAACAGATTTAGGTAAAGTTGAAGTAACCAGTGGTCGTGATAACGACAACCAGCAACGCCGCGAATCAACAGCCAGCAAGATCGTTATCGGCCGCGAAGAAATTGAAAAGCAGGGCGACGCCAATATCGGCGAAGTGTTAAAACGCTTGCCTGGCATCACTCTAGGCGGTAACCCAGGTCGCGGCGGCGGTGTCCGCATGCGGGGTTTAAGTGCTGGGTATACACAAATTTTGTTGGATGGCCAGCGTGTTCCACCAGGGTTTTCAATTGAATCGCTCACACCTGAGATGGTCGAGCGCATTGAGATATACCGCGCACCCACTGCAGAAACGGGCGCGCAAGCTATTGCGGGAACCATCAACATCATTACCCGCGAAGGGCGTCGTGGCATGCCTTCTGAACTCAAACTAGGTTCTTCTTGGCAAGGCGGATATCACTCTCCTAATGGGTCCTACACCACCTACAAAGAGTTTGAAAATTGGAGCTCCAATTTCACTTTCTCGATGTACGAAAACGCAACGCCAGATCACAGCGAGACAGTCTTATCGCGCCAATACACATCTACTTCAACAACGCTTGCGCGTACCCGTATCAACGACTCTTCCAGCACACGTGATGGATTCAATAGCACGGGGCGATTGCAATTCAAAGGCGCGCCTGGCGAAACATTGACCTTGATGCCTTTTGTGGTGTATTCGCGTTCGCACAATTCAGGAACGATTGCATTAAGCCAGACGCAAACAGTCTCTGGCACATCCACCGCCAGTACGGACAGCGCCAACACCAGTGGCGATGGAAACTTCGGCATGGCGCGACTCAATGGACAGTGGCGCAGAAAGCTATCTGCTGATAGTTCTATGGAATGGAAATTCAACACAGGCGGCTGGGACAGCACCAGCCACTCTTACCAAACCCCGACAGGTGGTGGGTCAGTACTGCCATCTTTAAGCCAAAGCGCCACCACTAGAGATCGTTCGGTGAGTTTGAATGGCAAATACACCAATGTCTTGGGTGGTGGACACCAGTGGGTGAGTGGAGCTGAGATAGAGATAGTGCGACGCACTCAAACCGCACAACCTGTCTACAGCGATGGTGACGGCAATATGCAAGCCCGCACCCTCAAATACGCCATCTATACACAAGATGAAAAGCAATTCACGCCAAATTGGTCAGGGCATGGAGGTTTGCGTTATGAACAAATGTCTACCTACGGCAATAACGGGGAAACTGAGGCGACGAACCGTATAGGTGTTTTCTCTCCTCTTTTGCATGCGCTTTGGAAACCGAATCCGCAAGGGCGGGACCAAGTTCGCATGAGTTTGACGCGCAGTTTTAAAGCGCCGTGGATGCAATCTTTGCTAGCGCGTTACACCCCTTCGCGTGACGATGTTGGCAGTAATTCCAATATCGCAACCAACCCTGGTAGCAAGGGCAATCCAGGGTTGCGTCCAGAAGTGGCATTAGGTTTGGATATTGCTGTGGAGCGTTATTTGCCGGATGGTGGCGTGTTGAGTGCGGCGGTATTCCATCGCCGCGTTAGTAATTTGATTCGTAATGTCACCAGTTTAGAAACCATCTCTGGCTATTCGTCGCAGTTGTATGTGTCCATTCCGCAAAACGTCGGTAACGCTATTACCCAAGGTATTGAACTAGAAGCCAAATTTCGTTTGAACCAAATGGTGGCGGACGCCCCCGCAATAGACATACGCAGCAATATCAGTTTCTATGAATCCAATGTTTTAAATATTGCAGGCCCCAACAACCGACTGGATCAACAACCCAGCATGACGGCGAATTTGGGTGCGGACTACCGTTTACGTTCTATGCCCTATACGGTGGGCGGCAATATCAATACGAACCCAGGTTACACCACCCACAGCAGTGAATACCAGTGGCTGTACGTGTCTCAAAAACGGGTGATGGATGTGTATGGTTTGTGGCGGGTTGACCCTAAAACTTCTTGGCGCCTGACTTTGAGTAATCTCTCTCCATTAAGCTATAACACCAACAATCTCTACAACAGCAGTAGTTTGGTCGAGAACAGCACCACCCGCAACCGCAACTGGACCAATATTCAAATTCGACTGGAGAAAAAACTATGACAACCACACACGACGGCGCATGGTATGACCGCATGTACAACAACCGTGCTTTAGTGCCCGAGCATGAAACCCATTTTGCGCGTTGGCGTGATACATCTGTGCTTGCGCGTAAAGAAAACCGATGTTTCCAAGACGTAGCCTATGGCCATGGTCAGAATGAATCGCTCGATATATTTCCAGCCAACACTACGCACTCTCCAAAAGGCGCGCCTGTCATGGTGTTTATCCATGGTGGCTATTGGCGTTCTTTAGACAAGGCAGACCATTCCTTTGTGGCTCCGGCTTTCACCTCACAAGGTGCTTGCGTGGTGGTGCCTAACTACGCGTTGTGTCCCGCAGTCACTATTTCGCACATCACGATGCAAATGGTCAAAGCAGTGGCTTGGGTGTATCGCAATGTGCATCGATTCGGCGGAGACCCCAAACGCATCACTTTGGTTGGGCATTCAGCCGGCGGACATTTGGCCACCATGCTATTGGCTTGCGATTGGCGCGTTTACGACTTTGCCTTGCCGCATGATTTAGCGAAAAAAGCCTTGTCGATTTCTGGTTTGTATGAACTCGAATCCGTGCGCGCCACACCATTCTTAAAAGACAGTTTGCGCTTGACAGAAGAGGTGTCGGTGAGCAATAGCCCAGCCTGGATGCCAGCCCCTAAGCACGGCAAACTGTATTCGGTATGCGGCGCCTTGGAGAGTGCGGAATTTATTCGCCACAACTCGCTCATACAACAAGCATGGGGCAAAACCCATGTACCCGTTGCTGAAGCGATTGCAGATTTGCAGCACTTCAGCGTAGTGGAAGCCCTTGCAAATCCTGGCCATCGCATCCATGCGTTAGCCAGAGAACTGATTGCTGCTTAGTTACATCAACAGGTGTTCGCCTGCGTTGTCACCACCCAAGATGACGTAGTTCACTTTGCGAATGTCCATCAGCTTGGTGCCACCCGCATAGCTAATGGAACTTTGCACGTCTTGTTCCATCTCAATCAAGGTATTGGCTAACTTGCCTTTGATAGGCTCCAAAATGCGTTTGCCTTCGACGTGCTTGTATTCGCCTTTGTTGAAGTCTGAGGCAGAGCCGTAATACTCTTTGAACATTTCGCCGTCCACCTCCACGGTTTTGCCAGGCGACTCTTCATGGCCAGCAAAGAGAGAGCCAATCATCACCATCGATGCGCCAAAGCGGATGCTTTTAGCAATGTCGCCGTGGCTACGAATGCCGCCATCGGCAATGATGGGTTTGGTCGCTACACGTGCGCACCATTTGAGCGCTGACAATTGCCATCCACCCGTACCAAAACCTGTTTTGAGTTTGGTGATACACACTTTGCCAGGGCCTACGCCAACTTTGGTGGCGTCTGCACCCCAGTTCTCAAGATCAATCACCGCCTCTGGCGTGGCAACGTTGCCTGCAATCACAAAACTTTTGGGCAATTTGCCTTTGATGTAGGCGATCATGTCGCGCACGCTGTCGGCGTGGCCGTGTGCGATGTCGATCGTGATGAAATCAGGCGTCATGCCTGCCGCGTGTAATTCATCTACCGTGGCGCGGTCAGGGCCTTTGACGCCTAAAGAGATTGAGGCATAGACGCCTTTGGCATGCATGTCACGCACAAACTTTAAATTGTCTAAGTCAAACCGGTGCATGACGTAGAAATAATTGTTCTGCGCCAACCAGACACAAATTTTCTCGTCAATGACGGTTTTCATATTGGCGGGAACGACGGGAAGACGGAATTTATGCCCTCCTAATTCAACCCCAGCATCGCATTCAGAACGGCTCTCCACGCGACACTTGCGTGGCAGTAACAAAATATTGTCGTAATCAAAAATTTCCATATCCCAAGCTCCAGCAAATAACGTTCGAAGATTGAGCGCTTGGCTTGGTCGGATTTTTATCCCACAAAATGCAGACAATAAAAAACCGAGCGCAAGAATCTTGGGCCCGGTGGTTGATTTTAACAGCGCTTCGCATTAGCAAAATTCCCGCTCCTTCTAAAATCATCCTATGCATTTTCCACCGGGGGTCAACACCCCAACGCCTAGCGGCGCTCATCCCTCATCCCTTTTGTTACAAGGCCTCAACGACGAACAGTCTGCTGCAGTGACTTTGCCGGCTGACCATTCGCTTATCTTGGCGGGTGCTGGCTCTGGCAAAACCCGTGTACTCACGACCCGCATTGCATGGTTGTTACAAACCGGTCAAGTTTCGCCTGGTGGCGTGTTGGCTGTCACCTTTACGAACAAGGCTGCGAAAGAGATGCTCACACGACTTTCAGCCATGTTGCCTTTGAATGTGCGTGGCATGTGGGTGGGAACATTTCACGGACTGTGCAACCGGTTTTTACGTGCCCATTGGAAGTTAGCCAATTTGCCGCAAACATTTCAAATCTTGGATACCCAAGACCAACTCAGTGCTATCAAGCGATTGGGTAAACAATTTCAAGTAGACGAAGAGCGTTTCCCGCCCAAGCAAACCATGTGGTTTATTGCTGGGTGCAAAGAAGATGGCTTGCGCCCAAAAGATGTGGATGTACGCGACCCCGACACGCGTAAAAAAGTAGAGTTGTATGAACTCTACGAAGCCCAATGCCAACGCGAGGGTGTGGTTGATTTTGGCGAATTGATGCTACGCTCTTATGAACTCTTGCGCGATAACGATCCGATCCGAGAACACTACCGTCGCCGCTTTCGCCATATCTTGATTGACGAATTCCAAGACACTAATAAACTGCAGTACGCATGGATCAAGCAACTCGCAGGTCCCGTGGCGCAAGACGGCGGAGCCGTATTTGCAGTAGGAGACGACGACCAAAGCATTTATGCTTTTCGTGGCGCACGTGTTGGCAATATGGCGGACTTTGTGCGCGAATACCAAGTGCAGCACCAAATCAAGCTGGAGCAAAACTACCGTAGCTTTAGCAATATTTTGGACAGCGCTAACCACCTGATTGACCACAACAAAAACCGCTTGGGTAAAAACTTACACACCACGCAAGGTGCGGGTGAACCTGTACGCATTTACGAGTCGCCCACCGACTTTGCAGAAGCGCAGTGGATGGTGGAAGAAATGAAACAACTCTTGCGTGAAGGGCAAAACGGCGATGACGCGCAAGGTGTGGCGCACCGCCATGAAATTGCTGTGCTCTACCGCAGCAACGCGCAAAGTCGAGTGATTGAAACAGCCTTGTTCAATGCGGCAATGCCCTACCGTGTGTATGGTGGCTTGCGATTCTTTGAGCGCGCTGAAATCAAACACGCTTTGGCGTATTTGCGTTTGCTAGAAAATCCGCGCGACGACACGAGTTTTATGCGCGTCGTCAACTTTCCGCCACGTGGTATTGGCGCGCGCAGCATTGAACAATTGCAAGATATTGCCCGCGCTATGGGGTGTCCTTTGCACGATGCAGTCAGCACCCTGACGGGTAAAGCAGGCGTAAATATCACCGCATTTGTGGCCAAGATCGATGTGCTACGTGAACAAACCCAAGGTCAAAACCTCAGGCAAATCATTGAACTCTTGCTTGACCACTCTGGTTTGGTGGAGCATTACCAAAGCGAACGCGAAGGTGCAGACCGAATTGAGAATTTGACTGAGTTGGTCAATGCGGCGGAGAGCTTTGTTACCCAAGAAGGTTTTGGCCGAGAGGCTGTGGCAATGCCCGTCAATGGTGAAATGATCAACCCAGATACAGGTGAAACCTTGTCACCCTTGGCGGCATTTTTGACCCACGCAGCATTAGAGTCAGGTGACAACCAAGCGCAAGCGGGACAAGATGCTGTGCAGTTGATGACGGTGCATGCCTCCAAAGGCCTAGAGTTTGATTGCGTGTTCATCACCGGCATGGAAGAGGGCTTGTTCCCCCACGAAAACTCGATGAATGACTACGACGGATTGGAAGAAGAGAGACGTTTGATGTATGTGGCCATCACCAGAGCGCGGCGTAGGTTGTATTTGAGCCATTCACAAACCCGCATGTTGCATGGCCAAACCCGCTACAACATCAAGAGCCGGTTTTTTGATGAATTGCCTGCGCATGCGCTCAAGTGGATCACTCGGCAACAACCCACTTGGGTTGAAAACGACTGGCATTCCAAGGCCAGTGCACCAACGCCTGTAGTTCAACGTGCACCTGGAGCTACAGGGCCCAATGCCTGGGTTCGTTCAGGGGTGCAGGTGTTTCACACCAAGTTTGGCGAGGGTACTGTGGTTGGTATGGAAGGCGTTGGAGATGACGCTAGGGCACAGGTGAATTTTTCGCGCCATGGAATGAAGTGGCTAGCCTTGAGCGTAGCAAAATTAACGCAGGTTTAACTAATTAGGCGTAGATCGTATCGTTTAAAAAACAGTCACGAAAGCTGAAGTAAGTCGAGCAAAAAAACATTGCAGCAAGCATCAACATAGCTGGTAGAAGCGTCATCGACATGAGCCCACCATCGCCTAGCAGACCAGATACAAGGCTCAATACCAGGCCAGTAGACATAAATATAAGTGTCCACATCATTCCGAACAAAAAGAACGCGCGCCAATTTCGCAAACAAGCTACTGAACTGAAAAACAAGCTTTTGATAACGGGAACTCCATGCCAATGCAAGAGTGCAGGTGCATGCCAAAAAATCATGGATAGCGGTAAGTAAAGAAGAAGCGACAACCACATGGCATTTTGAAAGTTCGGATCCATGATGGTTTCAGCATCTAATTTGCCGCCTAGTAAATACAACTTGGCAAATCCACCACCGTCAACTAAGGCCGATACGCCCATGACACCAACAAAACCCAAAGCGTAGAGAAATCCTAGGATCAACATTCCCTGCATGCGTTCTTTGCTCGCGCGAAACGCAATAGCCAAAATAATGGGCATTGGAAATTTACCCGTATCAACTTCGCGGCTTGCAGCCATAAGCCCAAGGGTGGCAGCAGGAAGCAGTGTCAGTGCAATAAAACTACCAATGATTGGCAGTAATGCTGAGAGCGACATGATGGCCATGAAAAGAAAAAATAAACCACTCATGGCTATCGGCTGTTTCCAAAAAACCCGAATACCTTGACGTACCCATTTAGTTCCCGATTGGGCTGTTACAACATTGAGTTTCATGTGGATAAACCAATCGGGTTTGCCAACCGTTGACGTAGAACCCGCTCGAAGTGCGTCGGGTCATGCGGTGTGAGCATGCTCGCTTCGCGCGGTAGGTGAAAGTCCCACAAGCGCGATGTCCAAAAACGCAATGCTCCAGCACGCAACATAGGGTTAAGAAGTTGACGTTCGGCGCCAATCAAAGGCCTGACGGCTTGGTAAGCAGCAAGCAGAGCAGCAGTTTTATCGACATGCAAGGCACCAGTGTCTATGTCAATGCACCAGTCGTTCAGGCATACAGCCAAATCAAACAGCCAAGTGTCAACACCCGCAAAATAAAAATCGAAAAAGCCCGTCAGTTGCAGTGCGTCGCCTGTGCCCTCAAACATCACGTTGTCGCGAAACAAGTCAGCATGCACGGGGCCGCGGGGGAGGGCAGCATAAGCAGACGAATGGGCAACATGGTTTTGAAAAGCGAGTTCGCTTTGGATCAAACTGTTTTGCGCGTTGCTCAAAAATGGCAACACCACAGGAACTGTCTCGTTCCACCAGCTCAATCCACGTAAATTGGGTTGGTGGCGGTTGTAGTCTTTACCCGCCAAATGCATGCGCGCCAACATATCACCGACTGCATGGCAGTGCTGGGGTGTTGGGGCGAGTTCACTGCTGCCGATCAAGCGGTTGACCACCGCGGCGGGTTTGCCCTCTAGGGTTAGCAAAATATCACCGTCTGAATTGGCCACAGGGTCTGGCACAGGGATGCCGTGGTGTGCCAAATGTTTCATCAAATGCAGATAAAACGGCAATTGCTGGTGGGTGAGGCGCTCAAACAGCGTCAGAACATAGGCACCAACGCTGCTGGTTAAAAAATAATTGGTGTTTTCTATGCCACCTTGAATGCCTTGGAGCTCCACTAAATCACCCAGTTGCAATTGGGTAAGCAATTCTTGGGCTTTGGATTCAGAGACTTCGGTAAAAACGGCCATGGTGGAGTGGAATAAACGTAACAGTTGATTGTAGTTGGCACAGTTTCGTGCACGGCACAATGTGGGATATGACCGAAAAGAAAACCTTGTTATTGGTAGATGGCTCTAGCTATCTCTACCGCGCATTCCATGCCATGCCCGATTTGCGTGCAGTGCCAGGCGACCCATCCAGTGCAGCTACGGGTGCGATACGTGGCATGGTCAACATGATGCAAAGTTTGCGTAAAGAGGTGCCCGCTGATTACGCCGTGTGTGTGTTTGACGCCAAGGGCCCGACATTCCGCGACGACTTGTATCCAGCCTACAAAGCCAATCGCTCGCCCATGCCAGATGATTTGCGCACACAAATCGAACCTATCCACCAAGTGGTGCGACTCATGGGTTGGCAAGTTCTAGATGTGCCTGGCGTTGAAGCCGATGATGTCATTGGCACTCTGGCTGTATTGGCAGCCAAGCAAAGCATTGAGGTGATCGTTTCCAGCGGCGACAAAGATTTGAGCCAGTTGGTCGATCAACACATCACCATCATCGACACCATGAATGGAAAGCGGCGTGATGTCGCTGGCGTCACCGCAGAGTTTGGCGTGCCGCCGCATTTGATGATTGATTTCCAAACACTGGTGGGTGACACCGTCGACAACGTACCCGGTGTGCAAAAAGTAGGACCGAAAACAGCCGCCAAATGGTTGATGGAATACGGTTCCATCGATGCTTTATTGGAAAACGCGCATGCCATCAAAGGCGTTGTAGGCGAGAACTTGCGACAAGCAATAGATTGGCTACCGATGGGCCGACAACTAGTCACCATCAAAACAGATTGCGATTTGTCCGCGTATGTCCCGACATTGCCAGCGCTCGAGGCATTGACATTGCAACCGCCAGACCGCTCAGGACTCAAAAGTTTTTACGAGACCTATGGCTTCAAAGGCTTGGCGCGCGCGATGTCTGATGACGCTGGTGCTTCAGATCAGACGGGCGATGGTGGTGAAGCTCCAGCCACTGCTTCAAGATTTACAAAGCCATCAAAGCCGCCAGTCTCTGATGACATGTTTGAAGACATCAAGCCACAGCCCTCGCAAGTGACAACCAAACAATACACCTGTGTGTTGACTTGGGAGCAATTCGACACATGGTTTGAAAAAATAAAACTCGCCAGCTTGACGGCATTTGATACAGAAACAACTGCCATAGATGCAATGACCGCGCAAATCGTGGGCTTGAGCTTTTCTGTGCAACCTGGGGAAGCTTGTTACATACCTTTAGGCCACAACTATGGCGACGCACCTGACCAACTGCGACTCGAAGAAGTCATTGCCAAACTCAAGCCTTGGTTGGAAGACCCCAAGGCCTTGAAGCTAGGCCAGCACATCAAATATGACCGCCATGTGATGGCTAACTATGACGTGCAAGTGCAGGGCTTTGTGCATGACACTATGCTGCAAAGTTATGTGCTCGAAGTGCATAAGCCCCATGGCTTGGCAAGTCTGGCACTGCGGCATGTAGAGCGCCAAGGACTCAGTTACGAAGATGTCTGCGGCAAAGGCGCGCACCAAATATCGTTCTCACAAGTGGAAATAGAGCGCGCCAGTGAATATGCTTGCGAAGACGCCGATATGACCATGGATGTGCATCTTGCACTATGGCCACATTTACAAGCCGATGCACAACTGGCATTTATTTACGATTTAGAAATTAAAAGTAGCGAAGCCCTGTTTCGGGTAGAGCGCAATGGCGTTTTAATCGATGGCCCGAAGTTAGCGACACAGAGCCACGCTTTAGGACAACGCATTGTCGAACTAGAAAACGAGGCTTATGCCATTGCAGGCCAGCCTTTTAATTTGGCAAGCCCTAAACAACTAGGCGAAATATTTTTTGACAAACTGGGATTGCCAGTAGTGAAGAAAACCGCCACGGGTGCGCGAAGTACAGACGAAGAGGTGCTTGAGAAATTGGCGCAAGACTATCCACTTCCTGCCAAAATTTTGGAACACCGTTCTTTGAGCAAACTCAAAGGCACCTACACCGACAAACTGGCGCAAATGGCCAATCCCAAAACGGGGAGGGTGCACACCCACTATGCGCAAGCAGTTGCAGTGACGGGGCGCTTGTCTAGCAACGACCCCAATTTGCAAAATATTCCTATTCGCACGCCAGAAGGACGCAAAGTGCGTGAGGCTTTTGTAGCGCCTGCAGGCAGTGTGATCGCTAGCGCCGATTACAGCCAAATTGAATTACGCATCATGGCGCATTTGAGCGATGACGTTGCATTGCTCAAAGCTTTTCATGATGGCTTGGATGTGCACCGCGCGACTGCAGCGGAAGTGTTTGGTCTCTCAGTGGATCAAGTCAGTAGCGAGCAGCGTCGCTACGCCAAAGTGATTAACTTCGGCCTGATTTACGGCATGAGTGCTTTTGGTTTGGCGAAAGCTTTAGGGATTGACAACACGGCCGCCAAAAATTACATCACCCGTTACTTCGAGCGATTTGCAGGTGTGAAGCGCTATATGGATGACACGCGTGAGCAAGCCAAGGCGCAAGGGTTTGTGCAAACTGTTTTTGGCCGTCGTTTGTACTTGCCTGAGATCCATAGTGCAGTTGCCCCTAGACGCGCAGGTGCAGAACGTGCTGCGATCAATGCGCCTATGCAAGGCACTGCCGCAGACCTGATCAAGATGAGTATGGTGAAAATTCAAAACGTGATCGATGACGAGCAACGTGGTACCCGCATCATCATGCAAGTGCATGATGAATTGGTATTTGAAGTGCCTGAAGCAGAGGTGGAGTGGGTCAAGCAAGAAGTGCCGCGATACATGGCTGGTGTGGCGCAATTGAAAGTGGCGTTACTGGCAGAAGTCGGCGTTGGTGCAAATTGGGATGTTGCGCATTAATAAGAAATCATTGGCTACTTCTTGCGATTTATCAAAAAGTATCTGTTTTGACGGGCTTTTTGTGCGTTTTGTAGGCATCTTGTCAAGAAATGCGCCTAGCATGACAACCCGCATACAAACACAGAGAACTTAAATATGTCCGCTGAGCAAAATCCAACAACAGAAATGCAAGCCTTTGCAAAATTGGTGGACCAGTTCTTTGATGAAAAGATGTCTGACCTCACGCAAGGCATGTCACCTATTGCTATCACTTTGGCCTTCAGTGATTGGTTGATGCACTTGGCAAGTTCACCAGGCGAGCAACTCTTGCGTGCGCAACAGGCATGGACTTTTTTTCAAGCAGCCCTACAAAACTCAGTCCAACACGCCACTTCTAACCACGATACCGCAGAGACTGAAACTGACCCACGTTTCAAAGACCCTGCGTGGTCCCAATGGCCTTATCGGGTACTGAAAGATAACTTCAAAACCACGGAGAAGTGGTGGCACGAAGGCTCACAGCTCGACGGCGTCTCTACCCATCACCAGCAATTGGTCAACTTCTTTGGGCAGCATGCTTTGTATTCTTTGTCTCCTTCTAATTGGCTTTTGACCAACCCAGAAGTGATGCGCCAGGGCGTGGACAGCATGGGCATGTCTTGGCTCAAGGGCTTGCAAAATTATTGGCAAGACCAACGCGAAGCCTTTGCGCACAAAACCCATGCTATTCCGATTGGTGAAAATCCTTTGCCTTTCGAGCCAGGCCGTGATGTAGCGGTGACCCCTGGCAAAGTGGTGTTTCGCAATGAACTGATCGAATTGATTCAGTACCAAGCCCAGACTGCGCAAGTGCACAAAGAGCCCTTGCTGATAGTGCCTTCTTGCATCATGAAGTACTACATCTTGGATTTGTCACCGCAAAATTCCATGGTGCGCTATTTGGTGGAACAAGGATTCACCGTCTTCATCATTTCTTGGCGCAATCCAGACGCAGAGCTGCGCCACCTTGGATTAGATGATTATTTGCTGGAGGGCGTGATGGAAGCCCTCGCGCAAGTACAGCAACACACCAAAGCCAAACGCGTGCACAGCATGGGCTACTGCTTAGGCGGAACCTTTCTCTCCATCGTCGCAGCTCTTATGGCAAAAGGATATGACTACGTCCATCCTTTGCCTGAATTGGCCAGTGTGTCTTTGCTGGCAGCGCAAACTGATTTCACCGAACCGGGCGAGATTGGTGTTTTCATCGACCACGACCAAGTGAAAAATTTACGTAAAGAAATGGCGAAGAAGGGCTATTTGACGGGCAAACAAATGGCAGAGTCATTCCGATTTCTCAACCCGCGCGATTTAATTTGGTCTCGTAGCACGCAGCGGTATTTGCTGGGCAAAGATGAAATAACCAACGACATGATGAGTTGGAACAGAGATGTCACGCGTTTGCCTGAGCATATGCATGGCGAGTATTTAACTTCTTTGTTCTTAAACAACGCCTTGGCAGAAGGTCACTTTCGTGTGAACAAGACGCCAGTCGCTTTGATGGACATACACGCGCCATTGATGGTGGTGGGCACGGTGCGAGACCACGTCTCACCTTGGCGTTCGGTTTACAAAATCCATTTGACAACCGATACCGACACCACATTCATATTGACTTCTGGCGGGCACAATGCAGGCATCGTGTCTGAACCTGGTCACCCCCACCGTGACTACCAAATGAAGCGCCGTGTCAAAGGCGACAAATGGATAGAACCTGATGACTGGTACAAGCAAGCTCCCCAATACCAAGGTTCTTGGTGGACTGCATGGAGCGAGTGGCTTGCGCAGCAAAGTTCAAGTAAGGTGCAAGCTCCAAAGATTGCAACGAAGTCTGTTCTGTGTGATGCGCCAGGCAAATATGTCTTGACGCGGTATGACGATTAATTTTTCGATAGAGAGTGCCCATGGCTGATTTGCAAAACAACGTATCTGCATCCCCATTTAACCTACAAGGTAAAAAAGGATTGATCTTGGGTGTGGCCAATGACCACAGCATTGCTTGGGGATGCGCACGCGCTGCCCATCTATTAGGTGCTGAGTTAGTGGCTACCTGCTTGAATGAAAAAGCCCGCACCTATGTCGAGCCACTGACGAAACCGCTGGGCATACACCTGGTCAATTGCGATGTAGAAAATCCGCAAGCACTGTCTGAATTAGTCGATGCAGCTATAGGTCATTTAGGACGACTCGATTTTGTAATCCATTCCATCGCATGGGCGCCCTTAGAAGATTTGCATGCGAAAGTGGTGGATACGTCTTCTGCAGGTTTTTCGCGCGCTATGGAAGTGTCATGCCATTCATTCGCCACTTTGGCGAAATTGTGTGTGCCCCATATGAACCAAGGCGGCAGTTTGATCACCATGAGTTACCTGGGCGCCAATGAAGTTGTGCCGCATTACGGTTTGATGGGGCCTGTTAAAGCTGCATTGGAATCTTTGGTGCGTTACATGGCTATGGAATTGGGTCCGCAAGGCGTGCGTGTGCATGCTGTGTCGCCTGGCCCCATTCGCACGCGTGCTGCATCTGGTATTGAATCTTTCGAAACATTGATAGAAGAAAACATCCGGCGCTCCCCACTCGGACGTTTGGTGACTTTGGATGAAATCGCACATTTGGCTAGCTTCTTATGCACAGATGCATCTTCTGGCATGACAGGGCAAACGATTTATGTAGATGCAGGTAGCCACGCAATGGCTTGATGGCTAGAGAAACATATGAAAAAAATCACCAATACCACCAACGACATCCAAGACGAATGGCTTGAGAACTATCCTTACGATGAGATTGACGTAGGCGACTCTGCCTACATCCAGCGCACATTGACGATGGCTGATATTCAAGCCTTTGCTGCTGTTTCAGGCGATACCAATCCAGCGCACTTGGACCCCGAATACGCGAATGACACTTTGTTCCATGGCGTGATTGGCCACGGCATGTGGGGCGGTTCTTTGATTTCCACTGTGTTGGGCACTGTATTCCCCGGTCCTGGAACGATTTACCTTGAGCAAAATTTACGCTTTAGCCGCCCTGTACGAGTCGGCGACTCATTGACCGTTACTGTCACCTGTTCTGCCAAGCATGATGACAAAAAAGCGATTGATCTCGAGTGCACCTTGGTCAATCAAAAAGACGAACGCGTGTTGTCAGGCTCTGCCCGCGTTTTGGCGCCTTCTAAGAAATTGCGTATTGCGCGTATCCATGCACCCACTATCAGTTTGTTTGACCCGATTGGTCAGCATGCCCATTTGTTGAATTTAGGCGCGCATTTAGAAGCCGTAGTGTGTGGCGTGGTCCACCCCTGTGATCAAGAATCGCTTCAAGGTGCCATGGATGCACACCATGCAGGTTTGATCAAAGCAGTTTTGATAGCGCCTGAGAAAAAATTGCGTGCATTGGCTGAGCAAGTCAATATCGATATCAGTGCTGCCACCGTGATCGACGTACCGCATAGCCACGCCGCCGCTGAAACGGCAGCCCAAATGGCGGCAGATAAAAAATTAGAAGCGCTGATGAAGGGTAGTCTGCACACCGATGAGTTGATTCATGCGGTGGTTATGCAACCAGGGTTGCGCACGGGTCGGCGTATGTCGCACGTCTTTAGATGCCAGGTGCCAATGTATCCCAAGCCTTTGTACATCACCGACGCCGCGCTCAACATTGCGCCGACGCTCTCAGAGAAAGCCGACATCGTGCAAAACGCGATCGACTTTGCACACGTTATGGGATTGGAAGAACCCAAGGTCGCCATATTGGCGGCAGTTGAAACAGTGAACCCCAGCATGCCCTCTACGCTCGATGCCGCTGCGCTGTGCAAAATGGCAGAGCGCGGACAAATCAAAGGCGGTGTGCTCGATGGTCCTTTGGCATTTGATAACGCGATATCCGCGCATGCGGCACAAATCAAACATATTGTTTCACCCGTTGCCGGTCAGGTTGATATCTTGGTTGGTCCTGACATCGAAGCCGGCAACATGATGATCAAGCAAGTTGAAATATTGGCGGGCGCATCCGGTGCAGGTATTGTGTTGGGGGCACGTGTGCCGATTGCTTTGACCAGCCGTTCTGACACAGCCATGGCGCGCAGTGCATCAGCTTTGTTGGTCAAATTGGTGGTCCACCATAACCGCAAAAAACAAGCATGAGCATTCTGTCTGTCAATGCTGGATCGTCGAGTTTGAAGTTTGCCCTCTATCCCGTTATAGCTTCGTCGGCCAAAGTTTCTGAAGCTGAGATGACTGGCAGCATTGAAGGCTTAGAGCCTTTCGGCAAGCCCAGCATAAGTTGGAAAATGAAAGGACAACAAAAAACGACGGATGTGGTTGCCGTGCCAAAAGGCGCAGAGCCGTTTGATGCCGCGCTTCTCGCACTTAAAAATTTACTCGCAACACACTTCTCGCATATTGCGTTACAAGCTATTGCGCATCGTGTGGTGCACGGCGGCTCGCTTTATTCAGCCAGTGTGAAGGTGACTCCGGAAGTCTTGGCGCAACTGGCTACGCTCAACGCTTTAGCGCCTTTGCACCAACCGCATAACTTGGTGGGCATACAAGCGTTTACAGAATCATTTCCGCATCTTCCGCAAATTGCTTGTTTTGATACCGCTTTTCACCGAACCCTGTCGCCTTTAGAAACCACTTTCGCGATTGACAAAAAGCTCACCCAGTCGGGCGTGCGCCGTTTTGGTTTTCATGGCTTGTCTTACCAGTTTGTGAGCCAAGTGTTGCAAGATGTCTCGCCTCGCTCAGCAGGACGCGCCGTGATGGCGCATTTGGGCAATGGTGCAAGCTTGTGTGCCACGACCGAGCACCAGAGTTGCGCCACCACCATGGGGTTTTCTGCTTTAGATGGCCTGATGATGGGTTCGCGTAGTGGCGCATTAGATCCTGGCGTTTTGCTTTATTTGATGGAGCAAGGTTGGAGCCATGACGCCATCCAAAAAATGCTCTACAAACAAAGTGGCCTACTTGGCGTGTCAGGTGAGAGCGCCGATATGCGTACTTTGCGTGCGTCGCATTCGCAAGCCGCAGACTTTGCCATTGATTTATTTACCCACCGTGTCTTGCGTGAGATCGGGGCTTTGACTGCTTGTATAGGGGGCCTTGATGTTTTGGCTTTCACGGGTGGCATAGGTGAGCATGACGCCATATTGCGACAAAAAGTGGCGATTGGTTTGAGTTACTTGGGCGTATCAGTGGATGTGTCTAGCAATATCGCTGCACGGGGCGATGCTGTGCGTTCTATCCAAGAGGATGAGAGCACCGTTGAAGTTTGGGTCATACCCACGGATGAGGGGCGCGTTGCAGCACAAGAGGCGTTGGCTTTGTGCCTATGATTGAGCTATGACACTTATTGCTATTTTGATAGGAACCTTGGTCGCTGGTGTGGGCAGTGTGTGGTTAGCCGCAATGCTCGCCTACGCGCTACTCTCCCGCTTTACCCAACACTTATTGAGCCTTGCAGCTGGTGCGCTATTGGCCACTGCGTTCATGCGACTCTTGCCTGAAGCGTTCGAGCAGTCGGCTGTTGCTGGCGTTTCAGCGCATGTATTGTTTGCTGTGTTGTTGATGGGCTTGATTTTTTTCTTTTTGTTAGACAAAGCCGAGTTGTGGCACCACGGACATGAGCATGGACACGCGCATGAGCATGCGCACCAAGACCATAGCCATTTGCATGCAGATTCAACACACCCACACCATCACCCTACTGGCGGAAGTTGGGCGGTTTTACTAGGTGATAGCGTTCACGCATTTGGCGACGGCATTTTGATAGCT
>JAGWXI010000046.1 GCA_018969975.1 Burkholderiales bacterium | reverse complement strand
GATGGTGGCGAATTTGACGTTTGGTGGCGTGCAACGTAACCGACTTTTTATTTGCGGAACAACATCTCTTTATGCGGTCTACCTCAAGGTCAATGGATAGGGACACAACATGAATTTACGCGTTATAGCTACTCCAGCCAGATCAGTTCTCTCTTCACCCGTGTTGACAGCAGAAGAGGCAGTAACAGTTGCAAGAAATCTTGCTCCTAAATTTGCTGAACGTGCGGCACATGCTGAAAAAATTCGCCGTGTACCTGAAGAATCTATTGAAGAACTTAACTCCAGTGGGTTGTTGCGTTTGATGCAACCCAAACGCTTCGGTGGCTCAGAACTAGGGCTCGGTGTTTTGATGGATGTTGTTCTGGAGATTTGTAAAGGATGCTCTTCAACAGCTTGGGCCTATTCCAATTTGGCCTCGCACGCTTGGAACATTGGTCAGTTTGAACTGCAAGCCCAAGAGGATGTGTGGGGCGATGATCCCTTCGCCTTGGCTGCCACAGGTTTTGCATTTCCTTGCGGTAAAGCTATCCCTGTAGACGGTGGATACAAGGTCAGTGGAAAGTGGCCTTTCGGCAGCGGTGTGGATGCCTCAACTTGGATGTTAGTAGGTGCCATGACCGAGCAAGCAGGTGGCGCACCTCAACGTCGCTTCTTTTTAATTCCCCAAGCAGACTTTAAAAGCCAAGACAACTGGCAAGCTTACGGACTAGGGGGTACGGGTAGCCATGATGTTCTTGTAACGGATGCATTTGTTCCTGAACACCGCAGTGTTTCAGCTGAAACATTTGCTGCCGGTCAAAACCTACCGGGTGCTAAGTTGTATAGCAACAAACTTTTCCAAATGCCTACATTTGCAGCTTTTGCTTACGTACTTTCTGTTGTGCCACTGGGTACAGCCAAGGCAGCAGTAGAACAGTTCACAGCCACAATGCGTAATCGCGCAAGCACTTACACCGGCTCTCGCGTTGCTGAACTCGGCCCCGTCCAAGCGCGTATTGCAGAAGCTGCTGCATGTGTCGAGTTTGCAGAGACAGTAATTCGCCGCGACTGGACCGATCTCGAAGAAGCCGTAGAAAGAAACGAATTTCCAACCATGGAAACCAAGTTGCGTTGGAAACGCAATGCAGCGTTTGCAACTAGCTTGGCTGTTCGCAGTATCGATACGCTCATGCCAGCTGCTGGTGCGGCAGGTCTGTCTTTGCAGTTACCGCTTCAAAGGCAATTTAGAGATATCCATGCCGCATCCTCACACATCGGTCTGACATGGGATGTGCACGGAGCAGCCTATGGACAAAGCGCTTTGGGCTTGCAGCCACAAGGTGGCCTGTTGCTCTAATTTAGTTTTGCGAATGTATTAATTGCAAAAGGCGGTCTGGCGTCAAAGGCAAATGGCGTGGTCGCACACCTAGGGCATGGTGAACTGCATTTGCAATCGCTCCCGCTAACGGGCCGGCTGCCACTTCACCCGCACCAATGCTTGGTTGATCCGTAGCATCCACCAAATTGATATGGAGTTGTGGGATTTCATCAAAGCCCAAGATTGGGTAGGTGTCCCAGCTATCGCTTGTAATGCCTGCAGGCCCCCATGTCACGGACTCTTTCAATGTCCAACTGATGGCTTGCAATAAACCACCCTCAATTTGGTTGAGCAATCCATCGCGATGCACGATACGACCGGCATCCACCGTGCACCATACCTGTTGCACACGGATACTCTCACCCACCTCTAATTGCACCACCACGGCGCAATAACCTGCGTGGTTTTTATAACGCCCAAAGGCTATTCCGTATCCAATTCCATCATTCCCATCGCCTCGAGAACTCCACTTTGCAGCAACCGCTGTGGCTTGCAAAACATGCTTGGCCCTTGCATCATTTAAGTGGGAAAGTCTAAATTCAAGTGGGTCTGCTTGTGCACTTTCTGCCAATTCATCCATGAAAGACTCAATTGCAAACGTATTGGCAAAGCATCCTAACGATCTCAGCGCTGATACTCTGAGAGGCCCTTCGGGAACAAAATGATGCATCACCTCGAGTGCAGGCAATTCGTAATAGGGAATGATGTTGCGCAATCCACCACCCGTTGGAAGAACTTGGTCTTTCTGAATAGGTCTTGCTGTTTGCGGCGCTAAGGCCCAAGCACCCAGTAAGTTGATGCCGGTTGACCAACCTGGTCTATTTAAATGGCTATGACTCCAAACCTGCGCTTGCCAATCGGTGATGCGACCTTGGTCGTTTAACCCAGCACTTAATTCCACCAAACTGGCAGAACCTACGGGCGACACACGCATTTCATCTTGACGTGTCCACTGCACCCGAACAGGCACTTGCAAGAAGTGGGCTAGAAAAGCAGCATCAAGAGCTACGTCATCTGCGCCATTGTGTCCATAACAACCAGCGCCTGGGCTGTGTACAACATCCAATAAATCTTCGGATATACCGATGGCAGAGGCAATCGCTTGCCGAAGCTTAAAAACGCCTTGCGAATGGGTAAAGACCGTCAATCCTGCTTTGTCAGCAGAGTGACGCATTGGCTCTGCCAAGGCGCATGCCAAACCTATAGATGCATGGGCGATATAAGGTTTGGAATAGCGGCGCGTGACACGTTGCGCAAAAGGCAATGCTTTGCCTTGACTGATCACCTTTTCGTCTACAGCAGGCAAACTGGTGAGTAGGGTTTCAATCTCTTGGAACGCAGGTAAGTTTGGTAATTTCCAGTCCACCAATGCATAAGCTTTTTCGTAGGCGCGCAGAAGCATTGCTTCATCTGGCCCTAACAATGCAATGAAGTCACCTTGTATGACTAATTCGGAAACACCTTCAATTGATCGCAGTTGCGATGCATCTACATGTTTCGGCCTGGCCTCAGCATGCGGGCCGCGCAAAATACGGGCGTGCAGCATATTGCTACGTACCATGTCGTGAACAAAACCCGGCCCAGTGAACTTATCTTGGAGGTCGAATCGAATGAAATCGTCATCAGGCAGGCGGACCAGTGTTGGCACATCCTGATTTGCATCGAGTGGCGTGTCGACACGAATTAAGTCGTAGTTGGTATTTTTGGCAAGCGCATGAAATCCAATTTTCTGTTTTGAATTATCTGCAGCAAACAATCCGTGATCGAGCGTCAAATCTCCTACATCAACCGCAAAATGCTCCGAAGCTTGAAGGGCGAACAATTGGCGCATATAAATACACGCGTGCCTGAGCGCAGCAACCCCAATTTCGATAGAAAAACTACCTGCGGTGTAACCTTCATCTGGGCTCCATGCGGTATGGCCGGCCACTAAATCAACCTGCTCGGGATGAATGCAAAGCTCTTCACAAACCACTTTAATTAAAGCAGTTGAAATACCCTGCCCGAGTTCAACTTTTCCGCTAAATATTTGAAAGCGCCCATCCTTCCCTAACGCAATCCATTGCTTCAATAAAGGAGCAGTTTGTATGCTGGCTGGTATTGGTGATGACATGTTCAGCCCTTAGTTTGAAGGCGATTAATTGCAACTTCAGTTGCACGCAAGATACGCGCATGCGCACCGCATCGACATAAATGCCGATTCAAAGTGTCGATGATTTGTTCTCTTGCAGGTTGTAGGTCCCGTTTTAACAAAGCAGTTAATGACATCAGCATGCCGTTGATGCAGTATCCGCATTGCGCAGCTTGTTCATCTACAAAAGCTTGTAAAACAATAGAACCAATAGGATCACTTTGCAACGCGGCAGGGGTGAGTACATCACAGCCTTCTAAAGACTCAGTGACCAAACCGCATGACTGTTGCGCAACGCCATCAACGATCACCGTGCATGCACCGCAGTTGCCCACACCACAACCAAAGCGCACATCTTTGGCATTGCATGGATTGCGTAAAACATGGACCAAGGGCAACTTGCCAGTACCACCTATTGAGGTTGTTTTACCGTTTAATTGAAATGAAGTCACTTGCTTAGCTCGGTAGCTATCCAACTCATAAAATTACTTAATATTTGATCTTGAACAGTTTTTTGGCGTTTCCACCAGTAATCAAATCTCTGTCGTCTTTGTTCAAACGCTTGACAGCAGACACAAGACCCAATGGATCCACCTCTGCCATGTCGTAGGGATAGTCAGTTCCCAACATCACATGGTCAGCACCAAAACGCTCAATCATGTTGCGAAGCATGCCTGGGTCGAATGTGATGGTGTCGAAATAAAAACGCTCGAGATAAGTAGAAGGCTTGCGCTTGATAACAGTACGACCATCAGGACGTGCGCCATACACATGGTCCATACGCGCCCAGTAATGTGCCAGGTAGCCACCAGCATGTGCCAACAACACTTTCAGTTTGGGGTTGCGCTCCATCACGCCATCAAAAATTAAATGGCTCACAGCAATGGTAGTGTCCAAGGGATTACCGATCACATTATTGAAATAGTGGTTTTCGAGACGACTGGCTTCGGTGAATCCATTGGGGTGAATAAACAAAGGAACACCCAACTCACTCACGGCAGCAAAGAATTTTTCTAATTTGAGCGATGGATCGGTCAGGTTTTTGCCGTTGACGTGGGTATTGATCTCAATACCTTTCAAACCTAAATTCTTGATTGCGTGCTTGAGTTCTTTGACAGCTAAACCAGCATCTTGCAAAGGAACGGTGCCCAAGCCAATCAAACGATCAGGATGTTGGGCCACCAGTTTGGCCATACCCTCATTCACATCACGCGCTAACTCGGCGCCAAAAGCAGGCTCAGCGAAGTAGTAATACTGAAATGGTGCGGGTGAGACTGCTTGTATGTCTACGCCCATACGGTCCATATCTTTCAGACGAACAGCAACGTCTGACAACATGGGCGCTCTGTCACGCATTTGTTTGGCATTGGTATCGCGCGTCAACTGGTTGGCAAAAATATGGCCAACCTCTTGCTCAATCGGTTTGAGAACTGATGCTTTTTGCCCAACAGCAGGATTGAAATAATGGCAATGCACATCGATATTCAAATGGCCGTCTTTACGCTTAGCTAATTTTTTGGTTGCAAGCGACGTGAACATGCCAGCGGCACCCTTAGCGGTTTTTCCGTGTTGGTGGTAGGGATGCTTACAAGTTGGAGCGCAGGTAAAAATCATGTACTTATCCTTCAAGACAATCACTGTTGAAAATAGATTTTGGATTTAGCGACCGATAGCCGCATTGACACGTGGCATCACTTGCGTGGCGAATAACTCCATCGATCGCTTTGCAAGTTTTGGATCCATCCAGTCATGACCCGCATACAAAAGATTACCGAAGTCGCCAACATATTCGCGGAAAGCCAAGATCTGGTCTACCACTGAATTTACTGTCCCAGCGAATACCAATTTATTTGCAACGTATTCAGGCGTAACCAATGCATCGTCCATACTTTGGTCTGTTTTAAATAAATTACTACGCCCGCCGTTTACGAGTTTACGTACCAATTGCTTGAAATAGAAGTGGTGTGGCCCCCCCTCCTCTAGACCATAGCGCTTTGCAGTCGCTTCATCGTCCGCCACAAAAATGCTTTTCGCTATGCGCCACTCATTAGGGTGCGCTAGCGCACCAACTTCTGCACGACCTTCTGCATATTTTGGCCAATGTGATTTCACCCACTCGGGCATCAAGAAGTTCGCAGAAATCGGTTGCCATCCGCGTTTAGCCATTTCCGTTACGCCTTTAGAGAAAGGCGCTACGGCTGTCCCCACAATCAACGGATGAGGCCGTTGGTAAGGCTTCATGATGTAGCCTTGACCGATCTCGGGGATCATGGTTTGACCGACTGTGACTTTGAAATATTCACCTTCTAAGTTGTAGGGTGGCTCAGACTCCCAAATCTTCAACACCATGTTGATGCCCTCTACAAACATGGCATTGCGGTCTTTACCGAAGTTACCAAAAACTTCTGCATCCGACATCAGTCCGCCGGGGCTAATACCCATGATGAATCTACCTTTGAGCATGTGGTCCATCATGGCAGCCTGTGCTGCAATAGCTGCGGGGTGCGAATTAGGCACATTGATGGTGCCAGTGCCGAGCATGATGTTTTTAGTTTCAGCGATCAAGCTAGCCAGAAAAATCATTGATGACGTGACGGTTTCCGCTGCATCTGTGACGTGCTCGCCCACATAAGCCTCGCTAAACCCCAACCGATCTGCCAAGATGACTGCTTCACGGTCCTCTGCAAGGGTTTCAGCGATGTTGCGTCCAGGCGGATGCAGGGGCATCATGAACGTGCTGTATTTCAAATCGATCTCCTCACTGATGAATAAAGTTAAAAATAAAAGTACTTAAGTGGTTTCACATTCAGCGCCTTGCAAGTAATTACCTTGGCAAAAAAGCAAGGTTGGCTTGCGTTCATAAAAATAATTTTCCACTTGGCCTAAGAAAAGAACGTGGTCGCCGACAACGTTGCGCTGGATTGTTTTGCATTCAATCGTGGCTGCACAATCTTTTAAGACAGGCAAGCCCCCGAGTCCCTGATCAAAGTCAATACCTTCAAATTTATTAGCCAAGTTGCTGGAGAACTGCTTGGACAAATCCATTTGTTGCAAGGACAAAATATTGATAACGAAGCGTCCGGTTTCATCAAAAATATCTAGGCTAGGCGACGTAGCCACCAAACTCCATAAAACAATGGGTGGCTCAAGCGAGACCGAACTAAAAGAGTTTGCTGTCACGCCAACTAGTCTAGAGAGCTTGTTACCAGATGTGACGACAGTCACACCCGTACCAAAACTACCCAAAGCGTTGCGAAGATCGCGCTTATCGAAGGAGGAAATTGACTTGGTGTTCATGTGATCACTTTAAGGTGATCACCTCGCTATCTGCCTGAGGGTTTTCCCTAGAAATACTATTTCACAAGCGAGAGCATGAGAGTATTTGATTGCTAAGAATCTTTGGCAACAGTTCACGCGCTCCTGCCATGAAGTGTGCGATTGTGAGTTGAATCATCTCTTGCACATCATCTTCAATGGGCACATCAAAGATCCATCGCCTTTGCCCAAAATAAAAAATGCGTGCATTGATACTCCAAACCAACTCGATTTCAGCAGTTTTCAATGGCAACGTCTTGACATCTTGCAAACCCAGTTCTTGTCGCAGCTCAATAGCAATGGGTTCAAGAATACGGGCGCGCAACATGTCTAAATATTTCTTATTGATACTCTCACCACGCAAACCAGAAAACATAAATATACGAACCCAATCGCGTGTCAACGCAGCTTTTGCGTACGCAATGTAGTGACTCACCAAACGCTGCTCAAGAGGAATGGAGCGGTCTTGGATGACAGCCTCCCAAAAGGGATCCCAACGCCCCACATAGACTTCTTCGTAAACCCTATCTATCAGCGCTTCCTTATTGGGAAAGTGTTTGTAGATCAAAGACTGTGTAACCCCTAGACGCCTTGCCAATTGCCGAGTGTCTCCGCTAAAGCCAACTTCAGCGAAAAACTCAACCGCAGCCAAAACGATTTGCTTTTCTCGTTCAGGGCTACTGAGCCTTTTTTTCTCTTCGATGGGTTTTCTTGAGGTCATGGTTTATGAGGAAAACTCAAGCAGGCAGCGCAATCGTTTCAATTTTTTTAGAAATCACTGATTTCATAATTGCTTCAAGCGCCGCCACATTGGCCAGCATTTCTTGATGTGTAACTGGATAAGCAGGGCCGCCCCTAATAGCAATAGCAAAAGCTTCTAAATTTGCAAGCACGGTAGGAGATTGCTCAGCAAAACTTATCTCTGGCTCTTGTCCCTGCATTACCCGCTTGATATCCCAGCCAGCAGGATTTTCAGGATGCTTGCGATCGCGAATTTCAAACCAGCCCTTCGATCCATAGACAGCAAACCGACCTTCAAAGGGCGTTGCCAACATTGCGCTGATAAGTGCGTTGGCACCTCCGGGAAAAGCCAACATGATGCCAAGCGTGTCACCGTTTTCAAAATAGGAGCCACGCGTAGCTAACCGCGCCCAAACTGACTCGGCAGGCCCCAAAACGGCGATTGCAAGATCAACCAAATGAATGCCGGTAGCAGTCAAAGGACCTACAGGAGCATGTTTATTGGAAAGACGCCAGTTGTCTTTGGGTAGTGCAAAGAACTTATCTTGGCTAAAGTTGGCTTCAATTTGCAAAATAGTGCCAAAAGTACCCGCTTTGATAGCTTGGCGTAAATCTATGACGGATGGCTCAAATCTGCGCTCATGGCCAATTCCTAGAACCCGTTTTTTTTCTTCACAAATTTGAATGGCACGCTTCGCATCGCTAAAGGTCAAGCAGAGTGGTTTTTCGCAAAACACATGCTTGCCAGCTTGTGCTGCCGAGACAATTTGATCAGCATGGAATAAATGCGGCGTGCAAAGAATCACGGCTTCTAATTGCGCAATTTTTAACAAAGCGTCGAAACTGGCCACAACCTCAACACCATTTAATAGAGGGTCAGAGCCCATTTGCTGAAGAATTGCGTTGTCAACTTCCGTAATCGCCACGAGCTCTAAAAATGGGGAAGTTTTAATTTGACTGGCAATGATCTTTCCCCACCAGCCATACCCTACTAAACCAATTTTGACTGGTTGAGAAGCGTTTGAAGTTTGATTGAAAGAACCCATTGATAAGCCACCTTTACGTTGTTACAAAATTGTCAGAAAAAATACTGCGCAAGCCAAGTGTTGATGAAAACCCCATTGCAATGTGTAAAAATTTAAGCGATCCTACACGCATTAATTTGCTCGCAATCGAGCATACACAGCCAACCAAAGGAGCAAAAATGGGGCTTCGTTTTCTTGAACATGTGTTAATTCTTACGCACGATCCTGAAGGAACTAGAGATTGGTTTTGTAACAATTTAGGCTTTCGCAATGGGTACCACCCCGAATTTGGGTTTCCAGTTTATTGGTTATACATTGGTGAACAAGATGTTATTCATATAGGAAAAGCTAGGCACTCTGAACACCAAGACACCTATCTAAAAACGCCATCCGACAAAGCTGGAATGGATTATTCAGCAGCTGGCGCACCTGGCTCTGGTCGCATTGACCATCTCTGCCTCAATTGCGATGGCATGGAGGAGTTCGTTGAACGTCTCACTAAAAACGGCGTTGAATTCAGTGAACGTAAAGCGCACAACTCCAATCTCTACCAACTTTTTATGCGCGAACCCATTAACGGAATAAAAGTAGAACTCAACTTTGCATGGGAAGAAGCTGCACGCATGGGACGCGTACCCGCTTGGACCGACAGTGGTGCAAATGAAAAAGCTGCCGCTGAAGTCATGATTTCTCAAGAATCTCCAATCAACGTATCAACATTTAATTAAAGAGGATCATGAAAGCAGTTCGCATACATTCCACTGGAGGACCTGAAGTTCTTCAAATCGAAAATCTAGAATTACCTGAACCGGCAGCGGACGAAGTACGTATTCGACACACCGCTATTGGCTTTAACTTTCAAGACATCTACACCCGTTCTGGGCAATACGCTGCGCCACTGCCCAGTGGCCTTGGAACTGAGGCAGTAGGCATAGTTGAAAGTATTGGCTCAGCAGTACAAGATTTTAAAGTTGGTGATCGCGTCTGCTATGCCAGCGGCCCCATCCTTGCTGCTTGCGCTACGCACCGCAACTATCCTGCAGCGCGCCTTTTGCATGCGCCCACTCACATGCAAGATGAACAAATTGCTGCGGCACTACTCAAAGGCATGACCGTTGAATATCTCATGCACCGTTGCTATCCCGTGCAAAAAGGACAATATGTTTTGATGCATGCTGCAGCAGGTGGCGTTGGCCTGCTGGCGGGGCAATGGGGCAACCACTTAGGAGCGCACATGATTGGTGTGGCGGCTGGACCTGAAAAAGTCAAGCTTGCACTAGCAAACGGTTATGCCTATTGTTTAGATCGCTTAAAGGACGACATACCAGCACGCGTCAAAGAAATCACGCAAGGAGCAGGGGTTCCAGTTGTTTATGACTCGGTTGGTAAAAATTCATTCGAACAATCACTCAACAGCCTAGCACCTCGGGGTTATTTCGTCTCTTTTGGGACAACCACCGGAGCGCCTCCTCCAGTTCCAGCCAGTACGTTACAAAAAATGGGCTCTTTGTATTTCACACGCCCAACACTTGTCACTTACACGGCTTCGACACAAGAGCTAAGAGATTCAGCGTCAGCTGTATTTGATTTATTTGCCAAAGGTGTACTAAAAATCAATATCCATCAGCGCTACCCTTTGCAAGACATTGCAAAAGCACATGCTGATCTTGAGTCAGGGCACACCAGTGGTTCCAGCGTCATCATTCCGTAACTTAGATTCCATAACAACTTAGGAGAGTAAATCCATGAACTCAGAAAATCAAAAAATCAGAAGATCCATTGTTTTTGGCTTAGGAGCGACCAGTGTTTTAGGGGCATCCAACGTATTGGCACAAGATGCCTATCCCAACAAAGCAATACGTGTTGTAGTTCCATTCCCACCTGGGGCCAATGTTGATGTCGTTGCAAGAATATTTACTGACAAACTGTCCAAAGAACTTAATCAGTCAGTTGTTGTTGAAAATCGCCCAGGTGCTGGTGGCGCTCTTGGCTGGGACACGGTCATGCAAAGGCCATCGGATGGCTACAGCCTTTTTTACGCGGTTCGCTCCATCATGTCCATCACGCCGCACGTCTACCCCAAAAACAATCTCAATCCCATCAAGGATTTCACTGCTATCAGCCAAGTTTGTACGCTTCCCCATGTGCTTATTGCAACGCCCAATGCGCCTTTCAATAACTTCAAGGAGTTTGTTGAATTTGCCAGAAAAAATCCAGGCAAGTTGGACTATGCATCATTAGGAGTTGGCTCACACCCGCATCTGGCAGTGGAATATTGGGCACGACAACTAGACCTCAAGATCAACCACATCCCTTACACAGGCAATCCAGCAATTGACGTTATGGCAGGTACAGTTCCCGTTTTCCTAGAGGGTTCCGGTACAGCAGTGCCCCGAGTTTTGTCTGGCGGTGTGAAGGCCATTGGTGTTACTGGTGGTAGCCCCATACCAGCACTTCCTAATGTAGCGACCATCAATAGTTTCCAACCTGGCTTAGACGAAGACGGCATTATTGGAAGTACATGGCATGGCTTCTTTGCTCGTAAAGGTACGCCAGAGCCTATTGTTGCCATGCTCAATAAGGGCCTAGCCAAAATCTCACAAGACAAAGATACGCAAAAACGTTTGACTGAATTTGCCTCCGTTGGAACTGGAACCTCTTCGCAATCCCTCAACGCAGTTATTGCTAAAGACTACGAGTTTTTTGGCAATATCGTTAAGGCCATGAAAATTTCTACCTAACCATCACCTGAGTCAGAAAATTTAAATAAGGGGAAGACTTTCCATGAAACGACGTGATTTTCTTCCCCTCCTACCGCTGACTTTTGCAAGCGCACCTATTTGGGCGCAAAAATATCCAAGTAGCGCATCTACCATCATCATGCCCTTACAAGCGGGTAGCGCTTCCGATGTCGCTATTCGCCATATGGCTGAGCGCTTAACGCAAAAATTAGGACAAGGCTTTGCTGTTGAAAACGTAGCTGCTGCTGCTGGTTTGGTGGGGCTTGATCGACTTAGCAAAGCCAGAACAGATGGGCAGGTTGTTGCCGCTCTCAACAACAGCATCATGACAATATTGCCGCATCTACAAGCAAAAAACATAAAAGTGGATACGCGCAAAGACTTTGTACCGGTGGCGGGAGTTGCCAATATTCCAACTTTTTTTGCTGTGCCAGGCGGATCAAAGATAAGAAACATCAATGACCTCATTCAACAAACTAAAAATACGTCTACACAAGTAACCTATGCGTCTGGAGGAGTTGGTAGCCCCCAGCACTTAGCAACTGAAATGTTCAAATCATTTACCAATACGCAACTCACCCACATACCCTATCGTGGCGCGAGTCAAGCGGCACTTGCAGTTGCTTCTGGTGAAGTACAGGTGATGTCAATGGCTTTGTCGCTGGCGCAACCATTTTTGTCGGATGGCAAAGTGAGGTTGATCGGCTATTGCGGTACGGAGAGACACGCCCAATTCAGAGACATCCCCACGCTTCAAGAACAAGGAGTTGCGAACTATGACTATTCGTCATGGATTGCTTTGTTCTTTCATAAAGATGTGCCTTCTGATGTTGTGGACACACTAAGACGCGAAGCGCAATCCATTAGCGACGATCGAGATTTCCAAGTACAGCTGATACGTTCAGGACTCGAGCCTTGGCCTAAAACTGCCAAACAGTTAGAGCGCATCGTAGAGTCTGACTACCAACGCTGGAAAAAAATTATTCAAGACGCCAATATTCAAGGCTAAAAATTTTTCATGCTCCACGTTGCAGGGTACCAAGGGCATACCTCAATTTTGACTGAAGGCTTAACAAGCCTCATTGCTTGCCTTCAAAAAGAAGGCTGGGGATCGGAGATTGCATGGACTCCCAACGTCACCGACCATTTCGAAAAAGCAACTGACTTATTTGTATCTATCGAGAACGGGTCTCGACATATTGGATATATGGCTTCAGGTTACTTGTCTGCAAGAGTCCCTGAACTTGAGGTGCTTGAGTTGCCATTTACGATTGCCAACAGAGAGTCTGCCCTGCATGCTTTGGATAACCGTGCTGGTGACATATTGGTGAAAGCTGTAAGACAAAAAACAGGTTTTCATGTGCTCGGATTTTGGGATAACGGTTTTCGCCATATCTCCAACTCTGTGCATCCCATACAGCAACCGAGAGATGCTGTTGGTCTAAAAATTCGTACCCTCGACAGTGCTCTTTATAGAGAAACATTAGATGCCGTCGGATTCCAAGCACTTACCAGCGATGTGAAAGATTTGGTAAGTTGGATAAAACAAAATATTGTCCAAGCCCAAGAAAATCCCCTGACAAATTACATGGGGTTTGAGTTGTGGAAATACCATCCCTATGTGAGCCTTACACACCATTTTTATGGCGTATTACTTGTGGTGTGCCCTTTGACATGGTATGACTCTTTGAACCCCAGAGAACGTGAGATGCTTGCGCAAGCAGTTAGTACATCTACAGCACTTCAACGCCAATTAGCTGCCACGCAAGATGCAACCAATCTTGTACGCATGCAAGAAAAAGGTATCCAAGTATTGCCACAATCATCACTCGATATGGGAGCTTTTCATAAGTGCGTTGAAGCAACTAACCTGCTGGCGCGATCCCGTCTCTCCACTGAACTCTTTAAGGCTTATTTCAATGGCTGACATTCTGAATCGACAAGGGTATTGACTTTTGTCGAAACCAGACTAACGATAAAAGTAGTGATACAAGTACTAAAACCACAGAGCCAAGAACAAAAAGTGCAGTGATTTCTGTTTCACGTTTTTCCATCGAAAACCGTGATGATAGTTTCTGGTAAATCATTTTCAAATCATCGGCATTGCTGGCTTTAAAAAACTCACCCCCTGTTACTTTGGCAATAGCTTGCAGTGTTTCCTCATCTACTCGGGTGTAGAAGGTATATCCCTCCATACCTGGAATAAAACCATCTGGCGTACCAAATGCAACCGTGTAAACACGAACGCCCCTATTGGCTGCGTACTGTGCTGCCTCCATGGGGTCTGGCCCGGTGGTTCTTCTTCCATCTGACAACAACACAATGGCCCCAGCGGTATAGGAACCAACAGGCATGGGTTTGAGTTCTTTCTTTTCAGTTTTGGCTTTGCTATCGAGTGGTCTCGCACCGCCCCCACCGTTTGACAAAACAAACTCTTGCCCATAGACAACAGACTCCAGCGCAATACCCGCCTCTGGCAATAAAGTAGCCAATGACAACCATAAACCGCTTCCTGTCGCTGTACCACGTTGCAACTGAAAGCGGTCAATCGCAGCTATCAAATCTTCCTTTTGATCGGTAATGGCTTGAACCAATTGGGCAGATCCTGCAAATGACACAATGCCAACGCGCACATTACTAGGCAGATCGCCTAAAAAAGCTTTAGCAGCAGTTTGTGCAGCTTCAATTCGACTAGGCGACACGTCTTGGGCAAGCATGCTGCGCGATACATCCATTGCCATAACTAGGGTTAAAAAATCGGATGGCAAAGTTACTTGCGCTTTAGGTCTTGCCAGACCCACCAATGCGCAAGCCACTGCTAACCATAATAAAAATGGTGGTACGTGTCTTCTCCAAGGTTTAGTTTTCCCCAGTGCCGGTTTGATCAACGACAAACTAGAGAAAGCAACCACTGACTTCAATCGTCGGCGCAATAACCAGAAATAAAACACTACCAGCAAAGGAAGTGCAACTAACGACCATAAAAAGTCAGGCCAAACGAAATACATATTTGCGGGGGTTTTGTTGCCAAAGATTTCACTGTATCACCGCTGTGTGATAAGGTTTCGACTTATGCGACACACCAAAATTTACCTGGGTATTGCGGGACTTTTGCTTGCCAGCCTGGTTTGTTCTTTGCTTTATGGTTCATGGCCTTTAGCAGCACAAAGGTTCACCCAAGATGACATCAATGCAGCCGTACTGCATGCCCTCCATACCCAAAACCTTCCCTCCAAAAGCGCTAAAGCAGCAGAGTTAATTCGCCCCTCCGTAGTACGCGTTCAAGGATTTGGTGTAAACCCTAAGAAGCCTCAAGAAGGGGAAGTAGAGGCCAGTGTGGGAACGGGTGTAGTCATCAAAGACGATGGAACGATTTTGACCAATCTTCATGTAGTCAACGAGGGAGCCCGCTATGTAGTCACTTTTTATGACGGCTTCACTTCCGATGCCAAGGTCATTGGTATCAGACCAGAAAACGATCTGGCAATTCTCAAACCTGAAAAATTACCCGACGACCTGCAGCCCGCAGTTCTTGGATCGAGCCAAGAACTCATGCCTGGCGATGAAGTAGTTGCTGTAGGTTTTCCGTTTGGAATGGGACCATCTGTCTCTGCAGGAGTTGTCTCAGGCTTGGCGCGTGAATTCAAAGTTGACGAATTGCGTTACCTGCGTGGGCTCATACAGTTCGATGCAGCGGCTAACTCGGGTAACTCTGGGGGGCCTTTGGTAAATATGGCCGGAGAAGTGGTGGGAATAGTCACGGCCATTCTCAACCCCTCTGGCGCAAAAACATTTATTGGTATTGGATTTGCAACCACCATAGAGAGCGTTGGCACTTCGGTTGGAATACCGCCTTTTTAATTTTTTAATCACCTCTCCCAAGAAAGCGATTGCATGCAAAACGACTCTTCTCTTTGGCATCCTTCTTCATTGCCTACAAACCACTTAGAAACTGCTGCCTTGATGGAGCGTGTCTTATACGAAGTCAAACGCGTGGTAGTTGGACAAGACGCGTTTTTAGAACGCATATTGGTAGCGCTTTTAGCGCAAGGCCATTTACTTATTGAAGGTGTTCCAGGGCTTGCTAAAACACTAACGGTCAATACCTTGTCCAAAGTACTCAGTGGTCAATTCAAACGCATTCAATTCACTCCCGATTTACTACCAGCGGATTTAGTAGGTAACCGTATTTACAACCAAAAAACAGGTGACTTCACTACGCTGCTGGGCCCAGTATTTGCAAATTTATTACTTGCAGACGAAATCAACCGTGCACCGGCCAAAGTACAGAGTGCCTTACTTGAAGTCATGCAAGAGCGGCAAGTAACTATTGCTGGAGAGAGCCATCTAGTTCCCCAACCATTCGTAGTCATGGCAACACAAAACCCCATCGAGACGGAAGGAACCTACCCGCTACCAGAGGCTCAGGTTGACCGATTCATGATGAAAGTACTGGTTGGATACCCCTCTGAAGAAGAGGAATACGTCATCGTTGAGCGCGTCACAGGTCCTCACCAAGAAGTCCACGCAATTGCCAATACTGAACAGTTGATGCAATTACAGGCGCAATGTCGACAAGGCTATGTCGATCCTGCTTTGATGCACTTTGCAGTAAAGCTGGTTTCAGCAACGCGTGAACCCGCAAGATATGGATTACCTGATTTAGCGCGACACATAACTTTTGGTGCAAGTCCCCGCGCCACCATAGGGCTTATTGAGGGTGCGCGCGCACTGGCTTTACTGCGTGGGCGTGCCTATGCGCTTGCACAAGATGTGATCGATCTCGTGCCCGATGTGCTGCGGCATCGACTGGTTTTATCTTTTGAAGCTTTGTCAGAGGGATTAACACCAGATCTAGTGATCCAACAAATTTTGCAAGCAGTGCCAGCACCCGATAAACCCCTCGCAACCCATGTTCAGATTTCTACGTCGTCGTAAATCGCCAGACAACGCAGATACTGTTCCCACGGCTTCTGCCAAGCCAGCTGCTATTGCGCTTGAGCAGCTGCTAGCGCAGTTGTCTTGGCGTGTTATCAAACGACTCGATGGACAACTCCAAGGCGACTACCGCACACTTTTTCGTGGCTCTGGAGTTGAATTAGCCGATCTGCGCGAATACCAGCCTCATGATGATGTCAGGCACATCGACTGGAACGTTACTGCGCGCATGCAGACACCTTATGTACGTCAACACCAAGAAGACCGCGAGATGACTGCGTACTTCCTGCTGGATTTATCTGGCTCTATAGGTTTCGGCTCTGCATCAGTAACAAAACGCAATTTGGCTGTTGCCTCTGTAGCAGTCTTAGCAAGGATACTGACACGTCGTGGCAACCCTGTCGGCGCTATGCTGTATGGAACGAACCGACATAAAGCCGATCGCGTTCTTCCTGCTCGCACTGGTAAAACGCATGTTTTGGAATTGATGCAAGCCATCTCCACATGTGCGCCTCCTAAGCTGTCGCAAATGACAGACTTGCGTCTGATGCTTTTACAAGCTCAGCGCTATTGCAAGAGACGCTCTACCGTATTTGTTGTGTCTGACTTCATATCAGACCCAGGATGGGACAACGCACTTCGATCATTAGCGCATCGCCATGAGGTAATTGCTATTCGCCTACAAGACCCTTGGGAAATGGAATTACCCGCCATGGGGCTTTTCACAATTGAAGACTCTGAGACTGGTGAACAAATTTTGATGGATGCAAATCACAAAGGGTTTCGCGAACGATTCGCCCAACTCGCGCAGCAGAGAGAACAAACCCTGCAAAAAATATTTCAACAAGCGCATGTAGATTGCCTAACCTTACAAACAGATACTGACTTAGGCCAGAGTCTGCTCGAGTTCATGCTGATGCGAAAAAAACGTTTTCACTCTGGCGCCGCACTCCGCAAAGCAACTTCAACCGCATAACACGATGCCTTCCCTCCATACCGTTTCGATGATGTGGCCATTTATGCTGTGGGGACTGGTTCTCGTTCCTGTTGTAGTGGGCAGTTATATCGCTTTGCGTGGCCGCAATCATTGGCCTGCATTACTGATGCTAGTTGGATTCGTTATCCTTTTACTTGCCATGACCCGGCCACGTGCCATATTACTTTTACCCTCGCGCTTAGAAACTGTCATGCTGGCCATCGATAGCTCCGGAAGCATGCGTGCCAATGATGTGCAACCAAGCCGTATCGAGTTAGCTCAGGCAGCTGCCAAAGCCATAGTGCAAGAGCAACCCGCTTTTGTGAAATTAGGTGTGGTCAGCATTGCTGGCACAGCAGCCTTGGTGCAAGCCCCCACTGACAAGCGAGAAGACCTTCATCGCGCCATTGACAACCTTCCCCTGCAACGCGGATCGGCACTGGGCTCAGGTATTGTCATTGCATTAGCGAGCATGCTGCCAAATGCAGGGCTCGATATCGATAAGTTAATCAATCCCGAAGATTCAGCAAGAGCAACCAATAACCCCCTCCATTCAAAACCGCTTACAGCCGCAACACCCAAGGTCAAACTAGAGCCTGCAAGCAATACATCGGCAGTCATCGTCTTGATGTCTGATGGGCAAAGCAATATGGGGCCAGACACATTACAAATGGCGCGGGTTGCAGCAGATTTAGGCGTTCGTATATTTACGATCGGTTTTGGTACGCCAGAGGGTACTGTGCTTCATGCACATGGCGTGTCAGTCCGTGTCAAGCTTGACGAAGCACCCCTAAAACGTATTGCTGAAATTACCCATGGTGAATATTTCAGAGCAGCCTCACCTGCTGAAATTAAAAAAATTTACCAATCGCTAGGAATGCGGATCGTGATGCAAAAACACCAACTTGCAGAAATTACTGCTATTTTGCTAACACTTGGCATGGGATTGATTTTGGTAGCCGCTGCTTGGTCAATCGGGCGAACAGGCAAAGTGCTCTAGTAGTGCACAGAATTAAATATCAACTGTTTTTGCAACCAGATGTCGACTGACAAAGTGCCATTGACCCAAAAAGCAACTTGCTACATAAAACGCCAAGCCCCACAAAATAGTCAGCAACATAGGGCTTAGCCAATTACCATCGAAGGCATCGAACATACAAACCTTGATGCCCATAATGACCCAAGTCATGGGCAGAAATGGACTAATTTGGGCATACAAAGTTCCGCTAAGTTCAACGGGCATAACTCCGCCAGAGGCAGAGACTTGAAAAGCCAACAAAAGCATTGCCAATATTTTTCCAACATCACCTAATGCTTTGATGAGAAAAAAAACAATACCTAAAAAAGTAAAAGAAGAGACCACCAACATACACGCCAATAAAAACGGATGGCTGATCGAAATACCCATCACCAGCCAAGCAACCAGCAAGAGGAGAAGCGCTTGTGCCATGGCCACACCAGCTGGAATAGTAGCTTTACCAAAACACTGCGACCATAGAGAAAAATTACTGGCGTAATCTGGCAACTCGCGCAACCGAATTAAAAATACTGCAATACCTGCACCTAACCAAAGAGCGATAGAAATAATGTTGGGCGCAAAACCACTTCCATAGTTTTCCACAGGTGCCACGACTTCTACTTTGGGAGTGACAGAATGCGCCAATCCTTCCGCGCTGCCTTCTATCGACGCTGAACTACTTGGTAGTTCATTTGCCAGTAAATCGATTCCACTATAGAGATGATTTGCACCGTCTTTTATGCGCTGAAGGCCAATATGCAATTGACCCGTAGTTTTCCCCAATTCAGCTGAACCATTGCGCAACTGCTCGAGTTGCGGTTCCTCAGGTAATTTAGCGGTCATCGATTTGAGATTTGCGCGCAAATCTCGCACACCAAAAGCAAGTTCACGAACTTTGGTGCTGATAACAGTCGCCCCTTGGCTTAATTGCTCCTGTCCTTTTTGCACCTTGGCAATACCATCGTTTAATTGCCCAACACTCACCACAAACTGATCTACACCCACGGCCACACTGGTGGGTAAAAACATATTCGAAGCGGCTTCATTTTTAAAAGCGCTAGCGTTTTTCACGATTTGCTGACTGCCAAAACTTAGGTCTTGCAACCCTTTTTCTAATTCCACATGGCCTGCAGCAAGTGCTTCTGCGCCAATGCGAAGTCCACGTACGTTTTCAACTGGAGGCAGCCCTGCTTCAATTGCCCGTACACCATTACCTAACTGGCTAGTTCCATCCGCTAATTTGAGAACACCGTCTTGCAATCGCTGAGCACCTTTTTGTACATTTGCGCTCCCAACTTCTGCAAGAGCACTGCCCTTGGCCAATTCTCTGGATCCAGAACGCAATTGGTCAAACGCCTCCTTTAATCGTTCCACGTTTTGTTGAGATCCAACACTGGTAGAAATTACTAAAGCCCATCTTTGTTCATTGAGCGATCTGTTGACATCTTCACCCAACTCTTTGGCGAATTGGTTGGCCAAAATGGCGTTTTCATAGTTATTGCCCGCTGAGGTGTACACCACTAACTTTCCAAGCCCGGGCTCTAAACCAGGAGCAGCATTTGCGCTGAAATCTG
>JAGWXI010000135.1 GCA_018969975.1 Burkholderiales bacterium | reverse complement strand
CTTGCCCTGTCATATTGATGTACAGCGCAATTAGTGCGGCTAATCCGGCGATAGCGCTGTAGCGCTTGACAGGAGAGCGCCAAATGGCGAGAAGAGCTTCTTGGATGGCGTGGGTATTCAAAGGCATAGTGATTTAGCGGGTGTCGCTCAAAACAGGGGTGGTGCGCAAACGCCAAGCCTCGTAGGCTTTGGCATAGTCTGCGCGGGTAAAGGCGGCTTCAATCAAAGTAGCGCGCAGGGTGCGGCGTGCGTCTAATAAATCGGTCAATGAGGACGCGCCTAATGTAAAGGCGCGTTCAGCTTGCTCCGCAACTTTGCGAGCCCGCGGCAAGATGTCTTGTTCGTAAAGTGTTTCGCGCTCTAACGCGGCTGAGAACTCTTCTAGCAAACGTTGTAAATCTGCGCTTGCATCGCGCTTGGTTTTCTCAAACAGTGATTGCGCTTGTGCGAGTTGCGCTTGCGCGCGGCCAATCTCGCCCTCATAGCCATAGCCCCAAATGAGCGGCAGAGACAAGCGAAGTTCGAGCATGCGATTGGAAAAACGCGGGTCATGGTCAAGACTGCTGCCAAGTGTGACGTCGGCTTTTTTCTGTGCCTGGGCTAGTTCTAAAGCGGCGCTGGCTGCCGTGACGCGCTCGCGAGCGGCGACTACATCTGCGCGCTGGTCCACCCATGTTTGTAGCACGCCTTGTGTAGGTGCTTGCACTTGGATGGTTGGCCAATCTGCCGTCACTTTCCAGGTGTTCAGGTTGATGGGCAATTTGGTGATTTGTTGCAGCAACAAAACTGCGCGCTGTTGGTCGAGTTGCGCGCTACGCGCGTCCGCAAGGGCGCGTTGCGCTTCAATTTCCAAGCGCAGCGTGTCCTGTGTAGACAGGTCACCCGCTTTCAGTCGAAGCCCGGCGCTTTTCGACAACTGCAGAACGCTTCGAGAAAGCAGGTGCATTTCGTGGTTGCGTTCGCGCGCCGCAAGCAAATCAAAGTAGGCGGCAGCGGCGGCAATTTGTTGCGTCACCAGCATGTCTTGCAAATCAGCACCAGCGGCTAGCGCTTGTTGTTTTGCGCTCTGGGTACGTAGGTTGCGCTTGTTGCCGCGCTCCCAAGTCCAGTCGATGCCACCAGACTTGTCGATATTCTTTTGTCCGAACGCGCCACCGCCAATGCCTTGGTTTCCGTTAATGCCTTTATCCAAATACATCTGCGATGTTTTGGCGGTGAAGACAGGAAACGGGGCGCGGTCTGCTGAGACAACATCGGCTTGCGCTGCCGCAAGACTTTGTTGTGCCATCGAAACATCCAGGTTTTGACGCGCAGCCTCCAGTACTTGTGCCAAGCCCAAAGTCTGGGCGTATACCTGTGCGCCCAATGCCGCGGGTAACACAAGCAAAGCAAGAAGAAGTAGTCGCAAGGGTGGGAACTGTCGTATGCTCATACCGCGTTTATCGCTTCGTATGGCTGACCAATCCCTGACTTGGTTCGTTTTGTTAACACCCCATGAGAATTTTGCTGATTGAAGACGATGCCGTTTTACAGGCGGTCATGTTGCGTAGCTTGACCGACGCAGGCCACCGCGTGGATGCCGCGAACCACCTGGAGGAGGCCGCACATTTCTGGCAAGTCCAACCCTACGACGTGGTTTTGCTGGATTTGAATTTGCCTCTCAATGGCCAAACCAAAGCAACACAAGGCAGTGGCTTGAGTTTGTTGCGCGCCGCGCGAAGCAGAGGGGACCGCACTCCGGTGCTTGTCTTGACGGCGCGCAACCGAACGGATGAGCGTATTGCCGGACTAGACGCCGGTGCGGATGACTATTTAGGCAAGCCCTTTGATTTAGCTGAGATTGAAGCGCGTCTGCGCGCCTTGGCGCGACGTGCCTTAGGCACCGAAGATGTGGTGCAAGTCGGGCGTCTACTCTTGCAGCGCAAGAATCGCAGAATATTGGTCAATGATCAAGATTTGGCCTTGCCTGCGCGTGAGTTTGAAGTGTTATGGGAATTGATGTCGCCACCTGGTCGAACCGTGAGTAAACGCGAACTCTCTGACAAACTTTCTAGTTTTGAAGAGGCGCTGGCAGACAACGCACTCGAGGCGTTTATTTCGCGTTTACGCAAAAAGCTCAGCGAAAGCGGTGCAACCATCCGCACATTGCGTGGAATTGGATACTTTTTAGAAGAAACCAAAGACCCAGCATGAGCCTCGCGCACGAACCTCAAAAACCATCCTTGCGTAACCGCTTGTTGCGCCATGTGTTGTTGCCGCTGGCGTTCACATGGTTGTTGGGCTCGGCCCTCGTTGTTACCGTTGCGGCTTACTTCACGCAGCAAGCATACGATCGTGCTTTGTTAGATGACGCTTATTTGGTGGCTAGCCATGTACGCGTCAATCCAGACGCTGGAGAGTTGGAACTAAGCCTTTCGACGCAAGAGATGCGTACGGTGTTGTTCGACCAAAGCGAGGTTTTGTTTTTTGCTGTTTTGCGTCCAGACGGCTCTTTGTTAGCTGGTCACGCGGGATTGCATGTGGACCCTTTGGGCGAGAGCAAGGGGCCCACTTTTCAGTCATTGGACTATCAAAACCGCAACCTGCGGCGCGTCACCATCCATCGGCAACAGCCTGCTGAGTTTTATGTGGTTATGGCCCAAACCACCACAAGTCGTGACAGGTTGATTCAACGTTTGTTAGTTTTCTCGATAGCCCCTCAAATTCTTTTGCTTATCTTTTTAGCCACTTGGCTACAACGCGCAATTGGAAAAGATTTAGAGCCACTGGCTGCATTAGAAAAAGGCTTGGGCCAACGCGACGCGCGTGACCTCACACCTGTGCCTGTGTCTGCAAGCACGCGCGATATTCAGAGGCTTGGCCAAGCCATCAATGCCTTGCTAGGACGTATTGCCGCTAGCGTGCGAGCGCAGCGCGAGTTCTCTGGCAATGTGGCGCACGAATTGCGCACCCCGCTTGCAGGTATACGCGCGCTGGCTGACTATGGGTTGCGACAAAACGAGCCGCGTATTTGGAGAGAGCAACTTGAAGGGATTGCCCATAGCCAAGAGCGCGCTAGCCATTTGGTCGACCAATTACTCGCTTTGGCTTTGGCCGATGAAGCACAACAAACCTTAGAACAAAAACCCATTGCAATCGATCAATTGGTGCGCGAGGCGGTTATGCGCTTCTTGCCGCGTGCAGATGCGGCGGGCGTTGATCTTGGTGCTAATAACGCGGAGCTAGTCTGCACTGTGCTGGGAAACGGCGCTTTGATTGAAGGTGTCTTGAATAACTTGTTGGATAACGCATTGCGCTACGGGCTTGCCTCAGAAGAGGCCAAACGCATAACAGTTGCTTTGGTAGATAACC
>JAGWXI010000045.1 GCA_018969975.1 Burkholderiales bacterium | reverse complement strand
AGTGCGGGTATGAGCTTGTCGCCCTTCAACGCATGGGTAGTTCTTAAAGGGCTTGAGACACTCGGCATTCGGATGGATGCGCAATCGCAACGCGCATTGGAATTAGCCACTTGGTTGGAGTCTCATCCCAAAGTTGCGCGTGTGTATTACCCAGGACTCACAAGCCACCCACAACATGCCTTGGCTATGGTGCAACAGTCTGGCAAAGGCGGGGCAGTGTTGTCGTTTGATGTGCACGGAGAGACCCCAGATGCTGGGCGTAAAAACGCATTCCATCTGATTGACAGCACGCGCTTGATGTCGGTGACGGCCAATTTAGGCGATGTCAAAACCATCATCACCCAACCGGCCAGCACATCGCATGGACGATTGACTGAAGCGCAACGCGCCGAGGCCGGTATCCAACAACATTTGGTGCGTGTTGCCGTGGGTTTAGAAAACATAGAAGATTTAAAGGCTGACCTGTCGCGTGGCCTAGACACCTTGTAAGCATGACCAAAATTCGAACCCGCTTTGCCCCGTCGCCCACGGGCTTTATCCACTTAGGCAATATTCGCTCGGCTTTGTACCCATGGGCATTTGCCCGTGCCAATGGCGGCGACTTCATTTTGCGCATTGAAGACACCGATTTAGAACGCTCTAACCAAGCGTCGGTCGATGTGATCATCGAAGGTATGGCATGGTTAGGTTTAGACCACGACGAAGGGCCTTTCTACCAAATGCAGCGCATGGATAGATACAAAGAAGTGTTGCAACAGCTCCAAGCGGCAGGGCATGTCTACCCTTGCTACATGAGCGTGCAAGAACTCGATGCCTTGCGCGATAAACAAATGCAAGCCAAAGAGAAGCCCCGTTACGACGGCACTTGGCGACCAGAGCCGGGTAAAACATTGCCGCCTATTCCACAAGGCGTACAACCCGTCTTGCGCTTTAAAAATCCACAAACTGGCTCTGTGGTGTGGGAAGACAAAGTCAAAGGCCGAATTGAAATCAGTAACAACGAACTCGACGATTTGGTGATTGCCCGTCCCGCGCAAAACGGTGAATCAGTAGGTGCACCGACTTACAACTTTTGTGTAGTGGTGGACGACATCGATATGACCATCAGCCATGTGGTTCGAGGTGATGACCATGTCAACAACACGCCCCGCCAAATCAATATTTTCAAAGCCCTCGGCAAAGAACCGCCGGTTTATGCCCACTTGCCCACCGTCTTGAACGAGCAAGGCGAAAAGATGAGTAAACGCAATGGCGCAAAAGCTGTCACGCAATATCGTGATGAAGGTTATCTGCCTGATGCGATGGTGAACTACTTAGCCCGTCTAGGCTGGAGCCATGGCGATGAAGAAATTTTTAGCCGTACCCAATTTTTAGAATGGTTTAACTTAGACCACTTAGGCCGAAGTGCTGCCCAATTTGATGAAGCCAAACTGCGTTGGGTCAATGCCCAGCATATGAAAGCCATGGCAGACGATGCGCTAGCTCCTTTGGTAATTCCCTACTTATCAAAACTTGGTGTGGTTGCTGATGACCGTTTGAACGAGTTATGTGGTTTGCTCAAAGACCGATGTGACACCTTGGTTTCTTTAGCCGAGTGGATTGCTTTGTTTTATGGGGATGTTTACCCCAAAGCAGAAGATGTAGCCAAGTACGTGACACCTGAAGTAAAGCCTGCTGTGCAAGCTTTGCGCACTGCATTGGCGAGTTGCGAATGGAGTGTTGTAGCGATCGCGGCAACAGTCAAAGAAGTTTTGAACAACAGTGGTTTAAAAATGCCGTCATTGGCCATGCCCGTGCGCGTGTTGGTCATGGGAACGCCGCAAACGCCGTCGCTTGACAAAGTTTTGTACCTGTGCGGCAGAGAGAAGGCCCTGGCGCGATTGGCCACACTATAAAAATTTGGTTATACTAGCGGGCTCGACACCCAAATGGGGGTATAGCTCAGCTGGGAGAGCGCTTGCATGGCATGCAAGAGGTCAGCGGTTCGATCCCGCTTACCTCCACCACAAAAAGCGTCGGGATCGGATTAGTCCACAGGTTATGACCCTATCGTCTAGAGGCCTAGGACATCACCCTTTCACGGTGAGTACCGGGGTTCGAATCCCCGTAGGGTCGCCAAGTTTTGCAACACTTGGACAAAGTGCTACAAGCACTGCGTCAAACGTTGCAACCACGCGGAGTGGTAGTTCAGTTGGTTAGAATACCGGCCTGTCACGCCGGGGGTCGCGGGTTCGAGCCCCGTCCACTCCGCCATTAGTTCGAAAAAAAGCACCTTTCATACAGGTGCTTTTCTCATTTTGAAGTTTGCTATTGGTTTGGTAATTACCTGTCACAGTAATTCATACCACGCTCCTCGACCTTGGCCTCGTACGCGTAAATGTCCTTGTTTTACCAAGTTTCTGAAATGTTGCTTAAGAGTATTGCGGTTTGAACCTGTCAGCTTGATGGAGTCTGCCATCGTGACTCGACCATGTTCGCGCGCAAATTCGACGATCTGTAGTGAGAGATCTGGCAATGTTGCGAGAACGATTTTTTCGCGCTCTACCTTCTTCTCCAGTCGCCGGACCTGCTCGGCCAGCGAACGTAGAAAAAACACAAGCCAAGGTTGCCAGTTCGGATCAACGGTTCGGATAGTCCCCTGTGTCTGGCGCAGGGCCAGATAATAGGTTTCCTTGTTCAGTTCAATCACGCTTTCCAACGAACTGTAGGGCACATACGCATAGCCAGTCTGTAGCAGTAGCAGGGTGGTAAGTACACGACTTAAGCGCCCATTGCCGTCCTGAAAGGGGTGGATCTCTAAGAACACCACTGTGAATACAGAGATCACTAATAGTGGGTGCAGCTGCGCGCTCTCACGCTCTTGGTTCACCCAACCAATCAGCTCTTTCATCAGGCGCGGTGTGTCGAACGGCGCGGCCGTATCAAACACTATACCGATTTGCATTCCGTTTTCGTCGAAGGCAGCCACGCTATTAGAGTTGGTCTTGTACTGGCCACGATGTCGCGCATCCTTCTCACTGTGACGTAACAGGATTTGGTGAAGCTGTTTGATGTGGTTCTCGTTGAAAGGAATGTCTTCCCAAGAGCTAAATACCAAATCCATCAGTTCGGCGTAGCCTGCTACTTCTTGCTCGTCACGGGTCTCGAACGTTTGAATCGCCAAATTGGACAGCAGCCTTTCCACCTCACGATCTGAGAGCTTGCTACCTTCGATGCGGGTGGAGGAGCCAATACTTTCAATGGTGGCCACTCGGCGTAGGGCTGACAGTCGATCTGGGGCGAGTGTGCCTTGGGCACGCCAAGCGCCTTTGAATTCGTCAATTCGGGTGATGAGCTTCAGAACTTCCGGTGTAATTTGTAATGTATCGGTGCGTAGCATATACCAATAATACACCCATTTACACCCAATAAACTAAGATTTCGTGGTTTAACACTAGCAAGCACTTGGGCGCCCATTGGGTGACCCAATAACACCCATTCTTTTTTGCTCTCATAGGGTCATATTTCTATTCCAGAAATCCATTTTAATTAAATTGATCCTTTGAGAGCAAAATTTTACTTAAAAGTTGAAAATTTATTATAATTTGCTCTCTTTGGGACAAATTATGAAGATAAATGATGTGACTATGGCGGACTTAGCACTGGCGCTTAGTACCGAGCGAAAACGCCAAAAACTGTCTCGAGAGGAGGTTGCTGCTGTCTGTGGCGTCAGCACGTCTTTCATTCGAGATGCCGAGTCCAGCCCAGAAAACTGCTCCTTGAGCAAACTCTTGAAACTCATCAACGGCTTGGGGCTCAGTCTTGAGGTGCCTGGCCTACTAACTACGCAGTTCAATTCGCCAAAATCAAAACAGGAGTTCCGCCAAGCTGACTTTGGTGTGCCAGACCCGCAGTTGGTTGCGTGTGGCATCGCGAACAATGCGAACAATGCGAACGGTAAAGCGTCATGATTGTCTTGCGCGTTTGGGCTAATGACCTGCCCATGGGCTGGTTCGGTCACAAAGCTGGTCAGTACTTCTTTCAGTACGACGCAGAATGGCTGAACTCTGCGCATGCCTATGTGCTGGCTCCGCAGTTTGCATTGCACCCCGAACCCCACTTGGGTGAGCCAGTCAAGATCTTCTTTGCTAATTTGCTGCCGGAGGGCGCCGCGCTGGAAGAAATCTTGAGCGCGATACACATGCGCAATGCCAGCACATTTGAAATCATCGGCCAATTAGGCGAAGAGTTGCCCGGCGTGCTTTCTGTGCGCGCAGAAGGAAAGGTGCCAATCGGAACGCAACAGTACAGCCCATTGAGTAAAGAGATGCTGAGTCAGCGCATCAAAGATCGCGATCAGCAAAAACCTCTACTCACTTCTAATGAGCAGAGCAGCATGTCATTGCCAGGGGCTCAGGACAAAATGGGACTTCGGTATGACGCGAAACGTGGCAAGCTTTATGACAGTGTGGGTTGTACGCCAACCACGCACATCGCTAAGCCGGACACTCGACTGGTGAAGTATCAGCCCAGTGCCATCAATGAATATCTGTGCATGCGATTGGCCTCGGCCATCAAACTGCCAGTGCCGTTGGTCCATCTCATCCAAGTGCCTGAGACGGTTTATATCGTCCAGCGCTATGACCGCATCGTGTCTGGCGACAGCATCAAATGCCTGCATCAGCTTGACGGCTGTCAATTGTTGGGCTTGGGCCAAGATTGGAAATATGAGCGGCAGGGACTGGTCAGCCTTAAACGGATAGTCGAAGCACTACGTGGGTTGCATTTGTCGGCGAAGGACTTGCTGAGCTTTCAGCGTTGGGTCATGTTCAATTACCTGATTGGCAACAGTGACGCCCATGCCAAGAACGTTTCCGTCATGATTGACGAGACTGGCTATGCATTGGCGCCGTTTTATGACCTGCTGTGCGTGCAGGTGTATGGCGATGACCGCCTTGCGCTTTATATTGGGGATGATGATCAGTACTGCAGTGTTGGCGCCCACTCATGGGAGGCTTTTTGCGAGGACTGCGGCTTCAGCGTCAAGCCAACTCTCAGTTTGTTCATGAAAATGGCGAAGGATGTTACAAAGGCTTGGATCACAGTAACAGGGCAGGCAAGCGCAGACTTTGCACTCTCTAAAGAAGAGTTGAAATTAATTCAGTCCATTACCGATATCATCAAAAACAACTGCGCTGCAGCCATGTCCATGACGATGAATAGCTAACGGGTGGCAATCAATCCACCTTCCCAATCCTTTGCACCAACTTCGCCATTTCTTTGGCGTCCCCTGTCACATAGCGTTCAAACTCTGGCGAGTCTTGAAACATGAACGAGGTGCCAGCTGCTGCCATAGCTTGGTTAGCGCGCGCGTCTTGCGCTGCAAACTTGGCGGCTTGGCGAAGTTTTTCTACTACTGGTGCAGGTGTATTGGCAGGAACAAACAAGCCAGACCACTGGGCATAAGCAATCGGTACGCCTAACTCTTTTAGGCTGGGCACATCGGGCAAGCTGCTCAGGCGTCCATCACCCCAATGTGCCAATGCACGCAATTTCCCTGCTTTGATTTGCTGCACCACGCTGGCAGGACCTGTCGACAGGGCTTCTATCTGCCCAGCTAGCAAACTCAGCACGGCAGGGGCAGCACCGGTGTAGGGGACATGCAGCATGAAAGTTGAAGTTGCGGCTTTAAGCTGTTCCATTGGCACATGCATGGTGCCGTAGTTGCCAGAGGAGCCAAACGAAATTTTTGCAGGATTGGCTTTGACATACGCTAGGAATTCAGCATAAGTCTTCCATGGGCTGTCGGCGCGCACTACCAACACAGTAGGGTCTGCCGTAAATCGTGCAATGGGTTTGAGTTGGTCTAGCTGAAACATGGGGTTGCGCTGCAACACTTTGTCTGCTTCGGGTAAAACAACGATTGATGACAAGGCCATCAATACGGTGTAGCCATCGGCTTTGGATTTGGCAACCTGTGCCATTCCAATGCCACCTCCCGCCCCACTTTTGTTTTCAATAATGACGGATTGCTTGAGGTACCTGCCCATTGCTTCGGCAACTGGACGCCCCACAACATCAGCTACACCACCCGGTGGAAATGGAACCACCATAGTGACGGTTTTGTTAGGGTAGTCCTCTTGAGCAAAGCTGGGAGTAATGGACCACAGACTTGCCAAAAATAGAACGGTTATAAGAAAAATATTTTTATAAGTTCTCATTTCATTAGTAGCGTGTCTCACGTTGATCTCCTCATTTTGAAGTGGTGTTAGTTAAGTCACCTTATTTAGACAAACCGATTTTCAATATGCCCAATGCCATCAATCTCTACCCTTACTACATCTCCCGCTTTTAAATAGCTTGGTGGCTTCAAACCCATACCTACGCCAGCGGGAGTTCCCGTGGCGATGATGTCGCCTGGAAAGAGCGTAATGCCACGCGAAATGGTCTCTATCAAAGTGGGAATATCAAAAATCATATTTTCGGTAGGCCCGTCTTGGCGTTGCACACCATTGACGAAACAACGCACGTGCGTGTGGTTGCCATCAAGCGCATCGGCAGTGACCAGCCAAGGACCCATAGGGCAGAAAGTATCGAAAGATTTGCCCATGTCCCATTGTTGGTGGCGCATCTGCACATCGCGAGCAGTCACATCGTTGATGATGGTGTAGCCAAAAACATGGTGCATGGCGTCTGCTGCCTTGATGTTTTTGCCGCCCTTACCTATGACAACAGTGAGTTCAGCTTCATAGTCAATTTGTTCTGACACGTGTGCGCCAGGTAAGTGCACAGGGTCGAAAGGTCCAATGACACACTCTGGTACTTTTGTAAAAACAATTGGCCAAGCTTGTGTGTTGGAATTGCTGTCCTTGAATACAGAGGCAGACAACTCTTTAGCGTGTTCATGGTAGTTGCGACCCACGCACCAAATGTTGCGTTTAGGATGGGGCAAAGGTGCCTCGAGTTGTACGTCACTGATGGCAATCTGCTGGCTCAGGATCGAAGGCCAAGGGTCGCCAGCTACTACGGATTCAAGCAAGCGCAATGCGCCAAAATATGCAATGTCTGCACTGACATCAAAGGCCTGCAGATGTAATCCGTCAGATGAAACGCATCCGACATAGCGGGTGTTTTTATGGCGATAGGTGGCGATACGCAAGTTGTACTCCTTAAGTTTTGGTGGGATTTATCAAGCCAGAAGCCAAGGCAGTACCGATAACAATCAATACCCCGCAACCCAGCATCCAGATCGTGACAATTTCATCTAACCATACAACACCAATGCAATTGGCAAAAACTGGAATCAAGTAGGTGACCGTCATGGCTCTTGCAGGTCCGTTGCGCGTCATCAAGCGAAAATACATGACATAGGCCAAAGCTGTGCAGACAAGTCCCAGCACCAGCAAAGACAACCATGCATGAAGCGACGGTACCTCAGAAGGCCAAAACCAAATAGCAGGTAATAGCAGGGCAATGCTGGCACCCATCAAACTACCCGTGGTGGTGACCATTACAGGAACATCGAATAAATACCTTTTGATAAAACTGCCTGCTATGCCGTAGCACAAGGTGGCCAACAAACATGCGGCAATGGCTAGCTCTTCATCGCCATATGTCAGGGCGACTGCACCTGAACTATTGAGCGTCAAAAGCACTACCCCTGCAAACCCAAGCCCTAAGCCAAGTACGCGCCAAACATGGAGTTTGTCACCTAACCACCACCAAGCAATCAAGGCACCAAATAAGGGGGTGGTGGAGTTCAAAATAGAAGACAGACCCGTACTGATAAATAACAAAGCAAATGAATAGCAAGCAGCAGGGATGCCAGAACTCAACAAACCCATGAGCAGGATGGGTCGCCAGCGGTGCAGCATAGTAAGTGTTTGGTTACGCCAAATCAAAACTGGCATCAGCGCTATCGCTGCAACGGTGACACGTACCCATGCCGTTGCAAACGGACCAAATGCTTGCACACCTTCGCGCATAAAAAGAAACGAAGATCCCCACATTGCTGCAAGCAATACAAACTCTGGCAACCACTGGCGCCATGACACTTGCTGATTCGTCATGCGGCAATGCCTTCTAACTGAAGTAAGGCCAATTTACGATCAAGTCCGCCTGCATAGCCAGTCAACGTGCCATTGCTTCCAATCACGCGATGACATGGCACCATGATGCTGATGGGGTTACGACCGACAGCACCAGCAACGGCGCGCACGGAAGTTGGCGCACCCATGTATTGGCTGATCGCACTGTAGGTAACAGTTCTGCCGTATGGAATCTTTAACAAAGCCAGCCACACTTGTTGTTGAAAAACAGTGCCAGTGTGCAGGTCTAGTGCAATAGCAAAACCCAAATCCTTGGTTTGCTTGGCGAAGTAAGCTGTTAGAGAAGTTTGTGCTTTTAATAAATAAGCATTGCGGGAAGATGGTTGCCAATTTGCGTAGTTTGGCAAATGTTTTTGTCCGTCAAACCAAATTCCAGATAGACCGATATCTGTTGCCGACAAGATGATCATTCCTAGAGGGCTCATCATTGTTGTATAGACCGTAGAGGCTGGAAAGTTCATGGTATGGAGGGTTTTGATTTGTACATCAGATCAGGTAGTAATGGGTCCAACATCCATTGCATCATAAAGAATATGAACTGATTAAACCAGCATTGCGCGTTACTCAAGTGTCTGCGAAATGCGACCTAAAATTACGGCATGCAAGTTAACCCCTCTCTATTCAAAGCTTACGATATACGTGGAGTTGTAACTTCCACGTTAACAGAAGAGTTTGCCTATCACCTCGGACATGCGTTTGGCACGCATGCTGCAACCAATGGCGAATCAGTGGTAGCGGTTGGACGCGATGGGCGACTCAGTGGGCCGTTTTTGTCACAAGCCTTGATACAAGGATTAGTCGATGTTGGTGTGCAAGTCATCGATATTGGCGCAGCCACGACCCCTATGTTGTACTTTGCGGCAAGCACCTTGTGTGCCAGTGGCATTCAAGTCACAGGTAGCCACAATCCTAAAGACTACAACGGTTTCAAAATGGTACTGGGGGGTCGCGCGATATACGGTGATGAAATTCAAACCTTGCGCAACATCATGCAAAACGAAACTTGGGTATTGAAATCGGGCGGTAATGTCAAACATGCCGATGTGACTGCAGATTACCAAGCGCGCATCGTGAGCGATATCAGATTGCATCGACCCATGAAAATCGTGGTCGATTGTGGCAACGGCATTGCAGGTGCTACCGCCCCATCCATATTCCGTGCGATTGGGTGTGAAGTGATCGAGTTGTTCAGTGAAGTGGATGGCAATTTCCCCAACCACCATCCTGACCCCAGCAAACTCGATAATTTAAAAGATCTATTGCAGGCTCTAAAAAATAGCGATGCTGAAGTAGGCTTGGCATTTGACGGCGATGGAGACCGTTTGGGCATCGTCACCAAAGACGGCAATATCATTTTTCCGGATCGCCAAATGGCTTTGTTTGCGCAAGATGTGTTGTCGCGCGTGCCAGGCGCAACGATAGTGTTTGATGTGAAGTGTTCGCAACGCTTGGCACCAACAATTGAACAAGCTGGGGGCCAACCCTTGATGTTTAAAACTGGCCATTCTCTGATCAAAGCCAAAATGAAAGAAATCAACTCGCCACTAGGTGGTGAGATGAGTGGCCATATCTTTTTTAAAGAGCGATGGTTTGGTTTTGATGATGGAACCTATGCAGGATGCCGTTTACTTGAAATCATCAGCAAAAGTGCCAACCCGAGTTTTGTGCTCAACGCGTTGCCCACCAGTTTTTCGACGCCTGAACTCAATGTGGCTTGTGCTGAAGGTGAACCACACCGCGTCAGTGCGGCACTTCTCGATTTAGTTGCGACTGGCAATTTGCCATCGCCCGCCTTCAAACCAGAAGTGTGTGCGATTGACGGATTACGTATTGATTGGATCGATGGTTTTGGCTTGATCCGAGCCTCCAACACGACGCCAGTCTTGGTTCTGCGATTTGAAGGCCACACCCAAGAGGCCTTATCACGTATCGAGCACGATATGTTGGTTTTGTTGCGCACAGTCAAGCCCGATGCGCAATTTCAAGAGGCTGCGCATTGAAGGTTGCGAACGTCACTGCGCCCATTCGGGTATTAGTGGTGAAACTCTCGTCTTTGGGCGATGTGGTTCACACTTTGCCCGTTGTCATGGATATACAGGCTAATTTCCCAAATGCAAAAATTGATTGGGTTGTTGAGTCTAGTTTTGCGCCTATTGTTCGAGCCTGCTCTGCCATCCATCGTGTGATTGCTTGCGATTTACGGCGTTGGCGAAAAAATATTTGGTCTCGCGATACGCGATTGGATTGGCAGGCGTTTATGGATGATTTGCATCAAGAGCGTTATGACGCCGTCATCGATTTACAAGGGTTGACCAAATCTGCCTTGGTTTCTTGGTTAGCGCGAACTAGCGCACAAGGAAAGCGTTTTGCAATGGCTCACGCTACTGATGGCTCGTCCTATGAGCGTGTGACCCGTTGGGTTGCAGACATAGCCATAGAGGTAGAACCGCATATACATGCGATGACGCGTGCTCGAGTGGTATGCGCTCGTGCACTCCAATATGAAGTTCCTTCAACGCTGCGCTATGGACTGAACTATGAACAAGAGACAAAAGACAGTAAAAATACTTTAGTGTTTGTACATGGCACCTCCCGCGCTGATAAAGAGTGGCCATTGGCACACTGGCAGGAGTTAGGTTTGCGCTTATCGAGAGCTGGCTACCAAATTGTTTTGCCCCATGGAAACGAAGAAGAACGTATAAGAAGCGATGCCATGGCTGAGATGATTCCCAATGCCACAGTATGGCCTAGCATGTCTATCGACAAATTGATGCAAGCTATGGCATCGACTGCAGGCGTGATAGGGGTCGATAGCGGTTTAAGCCATATTGCTGTGGCCTTGAATTTGCCACATGTGCAGATTTATAACTTTGACACCGCATGGCGCACAGGGCCAATTGGCAGTGCCAACGAGACTATGCGCCAACGTAGTGTGGTCGACTTTCCCACTCCCACAGTAGACGCTGTTTGGTCTTTATGGCAGGAATGCATAGCGTGATGCAGAGTGTGTACTCTTGGTTGATGTGGGCCATACAACCCTTGTTGCGCAGCAAGTTACGCAGACGTGGCTTGAAAGAGCCAGGCTACTTAGAACATATCGAAGAGCGTTTTGGAACTTATGCGCATCCATTCCATACAGCAAGCCATCCAGAAAAATCTGCCAAAACTTGTGTTTGGGTACATGCCGTATCACTAGGCGAAACACGTGCTGCAGAAGTCTTGCTGCAAGCCTTGCGTTCTGAATATCCCGACGTGCGTATTGTTTTGACCCATGGCACTGCCACGGGTCGTGCATTGGGTGCAACGCTCTTGAAAGAAGGCGATGCACAAGTTTGGCAGCCGTGGGATACGCCAGCCATCGTGCAAAAATTTCTGCAGCATTTCCAACCAAACTTGGCGGTAGTGCTGGAGACAGAGGTATGGCCGAACTGGGTCGCGCAATGCCAACACGCCCATATTCCCATGGTGTTAGTCAACGCCCGCATGAGCGAGAAAAGCATGCTAAGTGCTCAACGTCTCGCATGGTTGTCTCGCCCCGCTTATGCGGGACTCAACGGAGTCTGGGCCCAAACCCCAGACGACGCCAAGCGGTTAGAGCGCTTAGGTGCACCCGTGATGGAAGTAGTGGGCAATGTGAAATTTGACGCCCAGCCTAATTCTGTTTTATTGGCGCAAGCATTGTTGTGGAGTAAAAGCTTCACGCGCCCCGTTGTTTTATTGGCCAGTTCACGCGAAGGCGAAGAAGACTTATGGCTTGACGCATTACAAGCTTTGAAAGAAAACCCCGTCGACGGCCAAGAGCACGTACATGCGGTGCATTGGTTGGTGGTGCCAAGACACCCCCAACGTTTTGAAGAAGTAGCACAAGCGATTGTGAACCGCGGTTGGAAACTTTCTCGTCGCAGTAAATGGCAGGATGGCCCAGACCCAATAGATGAAGAAAATTTAGATACCGTTTGGCTGGGTGACTCTATGGGCGAGATGTCGCTTTATTTCGGCCTTGCTGACGTGGCGTTATTGGGTGGCAGTTTTATGAGCCTCGGAGGGCAAAACCTGATTGAGGCTACGGCCTGTGGTTGCCCTGTGATCATGGGGCCGCATACTTTTAATTTTGCAGAGGCGGCAGAGTTGGCACTAGACGCTGATGCTGCCATTCGTGTGCAAGACATGGCACAAGCGGTGACATCTGCATTGCAATTGGTGTGCTCAGGCCCTGATGAAAACAGCTACGTGTCAGCTTGTCTAGCCTTCACGCAAAAGAACAAAGGTGCTACCCAACGCACTGTGCAAGCTTTAAAGCCTTATTTGCAAGGCTGATCAAGGCGCAAGTAGTTGGTTGATAGGCTCTAAATCTTGAGGTGTCAAGGTGCCTGTAGCTTGCCTTAACTTCAAAGTGCCCACTAAAACGTCATAACGTGCTTTGGCCAAATCACGTTTGGTTTGATAGAGCTGGCTTTGTGAGTTCAAGACATCGATATTGATGTTCACACCTACAGAGTAGCCCAGTTTATTGGCATCTAAAGCACTTTGGGTCGATGCTTCTGCTGCTTCGTAGGCTTTGACTTGGCTTAAACCAGCAATCAAGCCAAGATAAGCGGAGCGCGTATTTTGAGCCACGGTGCGCTTTGCATTGTCCAAGTCGGCCAATGCCTTTTGCTCCAAGGCTTTTGTTTCTCGAATCCGATATTGGGTGGTCAGTCCAGCAAAAAGTGGAACGCTGAGCGTCAGGCTGGCAGAAGGGTTCAATATGTGGTTACTGGAGGTTGTCGTTAATGGGCTGGTGGACGTACCTCCAAAATTGCGAGTTCCACCGTACACAATAGAACCGTCCAATGTGGGTAAGTGCCCAGCAGAAGCTTTGTCAACCTCTAATTTGGCAACATCAAGTGCCAACTCAGCTTGCCGAACAATCGGACTCATCGACTCAGATCTTGACACCCAAGTCTCCATAGGGTCTTTGGGGGGATCAATTAATTTGGAGTTGTCACGCAATGGCTTAGCCTTGATATCAGTTCTGCCAACAGCTAAACCAAGCGCAAGTATTTTGATACGCACATCGTTTTCAGCAGAAATTTCTTGCGCGTGCGTGAGGTCATAACGCGCTTGGGCATCGCGAACGCCAGTAATAGTGGCTGTTCCCACTTCAAAATTACGTTTGGCCGAGGCAAGTTGCTCGGCTACAGCTCTTTTTTGCGCTCTTACAAATTCAAGACTGTCTTGGCTGGACAGTAAATCAAAATAGGTTTGCGTGACCCGCACGAGAAGTTCTTGTTCTGCGGCTTCAAATTGTGCAGTTGCAAGCATTAACTGACGACCACCTTGTTTGTAAGTAGCCCAAACAGCAGGACGATAAAGGGGTTGCGTCATCGTCACGTTGGCTGAATAAACACCGAAAGTGTTTTCTCCATTTGAGCTAGGTGCTTTGTCGTAGGAAACGGTTGCATTAGTTCGCGTAGCAGTAGAGCCCAGAGAAATATTGGGCAATATGCCACCAAGTGTCTGGTTGGCCTTAGCTAAATTAGCCTCATATAGCGCTTTGGCAGAAATAAAAGAGGCATCGTACTCACGGGCTATCTCATAGAGAGTAACCAAGCTTTGGGCACGCACCTGAGAAGAAAACGACAACACAACCGCTAGAGCGATAGGGATAGGGCGAAATAAGTTGCGAGAAATCTTCATGCGATGCTTTCAAAAATCAATACGTAGGCACATTGGAGTCCACTTGCGAAGACCATGCGTGAATACCACCTTCTATATTGGCGAGATGTGTAAAACCTTGGCTGGAAAGATAAGCGGCCACTTGCATACTGCGACTGCCGTGGTGGCACAGACAGGCTATTGGGCGGTCTTTGTCTAATTCAGACAACTTCTCAACGATAGACCCCATAGGCAGAGTAACAAGCTCAAATCCGTTCGCAGTCACGCAAGCAGTTTGCACCTCATAGGATTCACGAACATCCAATACAACGGTGTTACCGCTTGCAGATTTGCTGCTGATCCAATCAGAAAGTTGTGAGGGTTGAATTTGGTCAATCATTGGTAAGACTTAGAAAGTGAAACGACTGGGTTGCTTGAAACCTAGCAAACGTGGTGCAGTGGTGTCCCACAGTGCTTTGTGATCCCAAGCGCTAGCACTGGTGCGGGTATACAAAGTAGCTTGCATCACAGGCTCTTCGCCAACGATGGCGATCAATCGACCACCTACCTTGAGTTGATCCAACAACGCTTGCGGAACTTCATACACCGACCCGCCCAAAACAATCGCATCAAACGGACCTGCGTCTAATGATCCTGCGCTGCCATCAGCCATGCGTAAATCTACATTGGAGATTCCAGCACTTTGCAAATTTGTACTGGCTTTGGCGTGGAGTTCAGGGTTGATTTCTAGGCTCACCACATGGTGCGAGCGGTCGGCCAGTAATGCAGTGAGGTAACCGCTGCCCGTGCCAATCTCTAAAACTTTGTCCGTGGGCTTGAGCGCTACATCGTGCATAAGTCGCGCGTCGATGCGAGGCGCCACCATCGCTTGTCCATGGCCTAACGGAATTTCAGTGTCGGTATAGGCTAGCGCTTGGTAAGTAGAAGGAACAAATAATTCACGTGGGATGTGTTGCAAAGTGTGCAAGACAGCTGGATCTAAAACCTGCCAAGGACGAATTTGTTGTTCAACCATGTTGAAACGAGCTTGTTCTGTAGCATTCATGACATGACTCCGGGATAAGTTTTTTGAATTCATAAAAAAATTTTAACGGACGGTTATGGATGAGACTGGCTCGCATGCATTTTGCTACGCACCCAGTTTGCTAAATCATCCAAGTAGCAATAAACCACTGGCACCACTACTAAAGTGAGCAGTGATGAAGTAATGACTCCACCAATCACAGCTTGCCCCATGGGCGCACGTTGCTCAGACCCCTCTGTCATAGCAAAGGCCAAAGGGATCATGCCAAAAATCATAGCCAAGGTTGTCATCAAAATTGGCCGCAAGCGAACTTGTGCGGCTAGCAAGAGTGCCTCTTCGCGCGGCAAGCCCTTTTGCGCACTGCCATCAGGAAGAATCTTGTCTTCACGAACACGAATTGCAAAATCGATTAACAAAATCGCATTTTTTGTTACCAAGCCCATGAGCATCACCATGCCAATGACTGAGAACATGGATATGGCAGATCCAAACATCAACAAGGCTAAGACCACTCCAATTAAGGTTAGAGGTAATGCAGTCATCAGTGCTAATGGTTGAAGAAAGCTTTTGAACTGGCTTGCCAAGATCATGTAGATAAAAACTATTGCCAAAATCAAGGCAGAGGTAGCGTAATCAAAAGACTCTTTCATGCTTTTGGTGGAGCCACTGAATTGGTATCGGTAACCGGGGGGAAGCACTATTTCTTCCATTATTTTTTTGATATCACCAGAGACTTCGCCTGCAGAGCGGTTAAAAACATTAGCGTTGATGGCAACTTCTCGCATCAGATTGCGGCGATTGATCTGGTTGGGGCCTGTGCCTTCTACTACATGGGCAAACTGATTGAGGCGTGCTACTCGAGGAGTGCCGTCAGATGCGGTTCCTACAACAAACGGAAGACGTTCAATATCTTGAATATTGTCGCGAGCATTGGGCGCCAAGCGTACGTTCACGTTGTAGGTTTGGTCATCGGGGGCTAACCAGTTAGCGACTGTTTTACCCTCGACCAAGATACGCAGTTGGTTACCGATGTTGCCAAGGGTGAGTCCAAGATCGCTAGCGGCTTCGCGTTGAAGGGCAATCTGCACGGTGGGTTTACTGGGTTTGACGCTAGAGTCGAGATCAACTAAGCCAGGAATGGGAAGCACCTTAGCCTTGACTTGCTGGGCAAGTCGCTCAAGCTCACGTAAATCAGGCCCTAGTAGTGAAAATTCAATTTGCTTATTTCCCCCAACGCTGTCGAGCAATCCAGCATGCGTCACCGTTATTCCAGAAACTCTTTGCAAGCGATTGCGCAGCACCGCAGCCATCTCATCTACATTACGCTGGCGTAGCTTTCGATCGATGAGACGAATGTAGATGCTGGCATAAATTTTCCCATTGGCATTTCCCGTATTGATCGTGGCAAGTGTGTATCGCACCTCTGGAAATTCACGAATAATTTGCTCAACCTGCTGCGCTTTTACTTCTGTGGCTTGAAGTGATGAGCCAACTGGCGTGTAGAAATTGACGGTAGTTTCAGAAAAATCAGCCTTGGGTACAAACTCTGTTCCAAGCAGAGGAACCATAAAAATACTAGTTACAAAAATAGAGATAGCTAGCCCCAGCGTTGCGCGCTTGTGTCGAAGTGACCAACGCAGGGTTGATTGATAAAGCACCTCTAGGCGCTGGGTGCTTTGGTCAAACCAGTGGGTTATGGGTGTAATTACGCGGTCATACCAAGAGATTGGCCTGCGAGAGGGAACAAGATTGCTTGTGCCGATTCGGATAGATGGGTCATGCCACACCGAAGAGAGCATCGGGTCCAAAGTGAAACTGACAAACATAGAGATCAAAACAGCCGCCACGATCGTCAAACCAAATTCATGAAAAAACTTTCCAATCACGCCACCCATAAATCCAATGGGTAAAAAAACAGCAACGATAGAAAAAGTAGTGGCCAACACAGCTAGGCCAATTTCTTGTGTGCCGTCCATTGCGGCTTGGTAGGGAGCTTTGCCCATTTGAACGTGGCGAACAATGTTTTCGCGCACTACGATGGCATCATCAATCAGTAAACCCACGCACAGAGACAGGGCCATCAAAGTCACCATATTGATAGTGAAGCCCAGCAGGTACATGAAAAAAAATGTGCCAATGATGGCAATGGGTAGCGTTAGCCCAGTAATGACTGTTGATCGCCAAGAATTTAAAAATAAAAAAACGATCAAAACAGTAAGCAAGGCGCCTTCAATCAAAGTTCGTCTGACGTTTTCTACGCCTACGCGGATTGGCCTAGACCCATCTTGAACCGCTTCTAGACGAACCCCTTTGGGTACTTCAGCCTGAAGGGCTACAACGGCTTTATTGAGATTGTCAACAACCTCGATGGTGTTTTCATCTAATGCTTTTTGAACCGTCATGAGAAGTGTTCTTTGACCGTTGTAGAGGGCTAGGTTCTCTACCTCTTGCGCGCCATCTTTTACGCTGGCTACTTGGCTAAGACGAATAGGCGTGGTGGCTTTGCGTGCCACAATAATTTGCCCAAACATTTCAGGCCTTAGCATGCGGCCCTCTACTTGAATCACCCTGTCTTGTTGTAACGATCGCAAAGAGCCCACCGGTATGTCCTTGGTCTCTGAGGCAATGGCATTAGCAATTTGTTCCGCAGATACACCCAAGGATTCCATGGCTTGGGGATTGAGATAGATGTTTATCTCGCGTAATGTTCCCCCCACCATATTGACTGCACCTACGCCAGATACGTTTTGAAGCCGTTTCTTCAGAACTTGATCAGTCCAATTGGTAAGTTCTACAGCGGAAAGAGAGGATGTGCCAGGTAAAACCGCCAATGACCAAATGGCGCGGCTGGCAGGATCAAATCGCAAAATACGCGGGTCTTTCACCTCGTCGCGTAAGGTAGGTCGTATCAGAGCGACTTTTTCTCTTACATCGTCTGCACCTCGGCGACCATTCATATGAACTTCAAATTCCACAACGACTACAGACATGCCTTCGTAACTACGTGAAGTCAGTGCGCTGATGCCGGCTATGGAATTGACAGCCTCTTCAACTTTCTTAGTTACCTCGCTCTCGACTATTTCTGGAGAAGCGCCAGGGTATTCGGTGCTAACTACGACCACAGGCAAATCGATGTTGGGGAATTGGTCGATTTTCAGTCGTTGGTAGGAAAACAATCCCAGCACAACAAAAGCAAGCATCAACATGGTCGCAAAGACGGGATTTTGAAGGCTGACTTTGGTAAACCACATGGCGCGATATGCGTAAGTAATTATTTAGCGCGCAGAGGAGCTAGCAGGTGAAGCGACTGCATTGGAAGGCGCTGTGGCAAGGGGATTGGCATTCGTAAAGCGAACAGCCATTGCATCACGCATTGCACCAACTTGTCCCTTTAAAACGATGCTGCCAACTGCAATGCCTTTTAAGGCGACCCATTCTTGCGGGTCTTTGCCAGTTGCATCATTGCCGCGAATGCCCATTTCAACCTTTTGGTGTCGAACTTGCATCGCATCACCGACTTTTTCAATTATTTGTACATAAGGAGTAGGTTGGTCGGTACGCACTGCTGTCAGCGGAACTGCTAGAACTTGTGTGTTTACTAAACCTAGAGTTCCTTTGGCAAATAATCCATGGCGTAGTCCAGCAGGTTTGTCTAAGGTCAGGTAGACCAAAACACTTCGGCTGCCTAGCTGGGCACTGGGGCTCATACGGGTAACTTTGGCAGTGACGAGATCAGCGCGGTCTTCAATTTGAAGTTGCGCAGTTTGTCCGATCACCACATCCAAAGAATCGCTGGGGCTCAGAGGTACCTCTACTTCTAGTTGGCGTAAGTCCACCATTTCTAAAACTTTGGCATCCACACCCACGCGCTCGCCAAGTTGTGCTGTTCTTAGAGAAATGACGCCAGAAAAAGGTGCGCGCAGAACGGAGTCGTCCAACAATTTACGAGCAACGTCTGCTCCTGCAATAGCGGCCTTGTGACTTGCCATGGCGCCTTGGTAGGAGGCCAATGAATTATCAAGCGCTGTTTTAGAAATAAATCCTTGGTCTACCAATGCTTTGTTGGTGTCCCATTGGCGTTGGGCAATTTCCATTTGCGATTTAGCGGCAATCGCTTGCTCTTGAGCTTGTTCAAAGCGACGTTGGTATTCCATCGGATCAATGCGCGCTAGAACTTGTCCTGCTTTAACGGGATCACCTTCACGAACAGTGATCTCTTTCAATTCTCCCGCTACGCGAGCTTTGATAACGGCGTAATTGAGGGCTTTAACAGTTCCTGAAACAGCGAGGCCTTGTGTTATTTCTCGCATCTCAACTGTAAAAACATCATTGTGCGATAACTCGATTTGTACTTGCGTTTGTGCAGCATTGGTTGCAGCAAGTTGCTGTGAGCGTTTGACAGAAAGTGCGCGCCATATGCCAGCTGACAATACGATGAGAAGAATGGCGATGACGACGCGACGCATGTTTAATTTCATGATGTTTGCGCAGTAAGGTTTAAACAGTCATTCCATGCAGTAAAACATCTACCTGCATTTCGATGAATCGAACGGGGTCAATTTGTAGGCCGGCAGAGCACAAGCCCATAGAGTTTTTCCACATCATCAGAAAAATCATCGGTGCATAGACCGTGTGCACCGCTTGGTCAAGATCAATGGAGCGAAATTCCCCGCTATCGATGCCACGCTGCAAAATGCGGCGAATTAGCGCAACACCTGGTTCGATGACCTCCGCGTGGTAGAAGTTCGCAATATCAGGAAAGTTTTGCGCTTCACCCATGACTAGCTTGGGGATACCACTCGCAGGTGTATTGCCAATGCGTTCCCACCAAGAACGCATGGCGTAGCGCAACATTTCGCTACTGCTGCCTTTGAAAGTGTTGAATTCTTCATTCCAAGCTGGAAACAAGTTCGCAATATTTTCACGAATAACAGCTTTGAGCAGGTCTTCTTTGGTTTCAAAATACAAAAACAAAGTGCCTTTAGATACACCAGCTAAAGCCGCCACCTCCTCTACGCGGGTAGCGGCGAAACCCTTTTCCACAAACAAAGACAGGGCGGCTTGCAACAACTCACCGGGGCGAGCTTGTTTGCGGCGTTCACGTTTATGGTGGGACTCAGGCAGTAGTGTGGATGGTGAGGATGACACGGGGGAAATTAATGACTAGCTGGTTAGTAATATAGCCGATCAGCTGCAATCCCTACCTAGATGAGGGCATAGCAGACTGGTATTGGGATTGGGTGTTTCAGGCCAGCCTAAAATCGATGGTTATGTCGCAGGCCAACCCACTTCAAGCTAACTTGAGCAATTACCCAGTTATTACTTTGGGTGGTGGATGTTTTTGGTGCACGGAGGCCGTGTTTGACCGCGTAAAAGGCGTGGTGGACGTGGAATCAGGTTATTGCAATGGCCATGTTCAAAATCCCACCTACGAACAAGTCTGCGATGGCAATACAGGGCATGTCGAGGTAGTGCAGTTGCGCTATGACCCGAAAACCATCAGTTTGCGTGAGTTGCTAGAGATATTTTTCGTCATCCACGACCCGACCACCTTGAACCGCCAAGG
>JAGWXI010000134.1 GCA_018969975.1 Burkholderiales bacterium | reverse complement strand
TCCCGCGTTTTGAACGCCACCCAAGAACAAGCTTGGCAAGCGCTCAACGACCCCGACATTTTGAAAGCCTGTATCCCAGGTTGCGACAAGTTCGAATTGGCCGAACCCAATGTCTATGCCGTTGGCGTAGCACTCAAGATCGGCCCTGTCGCTGCCAAGTTCACGGGCAAGGTCAGCTTGATGGACATCGTGCCGCCCAATTCGTATGCATTGCAGTTTGAAGCCCAAGGTGGTATCGCTGGTTTTGGTAAAGGCGAGTCCAAAGTAGATCTCAAACCCGTCGATGGCGGCGTGGAATTGCACTACACCGTGCATTCACAAGTCGGTGGAAAAATTGCGCAACTGGGTCAGCGTTTGATCGACGGCGTCGCCAAAACTTTGGCCGAAGACTTCTTCACCCGATTTGAAGAACAACTCCAAGCCCGCCATGGTGGCGCCCATTCAGATGCCACATCCAACGACACCGCCCAGAAAGATGCCGCCACTGGCGAAACGCCCACATGGATTTGGGGCTTGGCTATCGTGATTGCCGCCAGCGCGGTGTGGTTCATCACCCGATAAATCGATGGACAACCTAGACGTCATGGTGTTGCGAAGCTTGCGCGATTGGCGCAAGTCGGGGCACCGTGCGTTGTTAGCCACCGTGGTGCGCACTTGGGGATCGTCGCCCCGCCCGGTCGGCTCCATCATGGCGTTGTGCGATAGCGGCAGTGTGGTGGGTTCTGTCTCGGGTGGTTGTATTGAAGACGATTTGATTGATAGGTTTACAAAGGCATATGCGAATAAAGTTACAGCATCAGCCGATTTATCCCAAATCCCGTCTGGTCCGCCCCAACACGTCAAATACGGCATCACTGCCGATGAAGCACACCGTTTCGGTTTGCCCTGCGGCGGCACCTTAGAGCTGTTGCTTGAGTTCGATCCTGCGCCCGCGCAATTAGAGGAACTGGTGCAACGATTAGAAAAAGGCGAATTGGTGCAACGTGTCACGGTATTGGCGACTGGCGAGAGCCATTTGCAAACCAGTACCTCTCCACAAGACTTGCAGATTGACACAGAGAAATTGGTCAACACCTTCGGCCCCGAATACCGCATGCTGTTGATCGGCGCTGGGCAAATGACCGAATACTTGGCGACCATGGCCATCTTCAATGGCTTTGCAGTGACCGTATGCGACCCGCGGGAGGAATACCGTGGCGCATGGTCCGTAGCAGGCGTGGCGTTGCATTCCGATATGCCTGACGACGTGGTGCGTTCCTTCGCACCTGACAGACGCAGTTGCGTGATTGCACTCACCCATGACCCCAAACTAGACGACTTAGCTTTGCTGGAAGCACTAGAGAGCGATGCGTTTTATATCGGTGCGATCGGTTCTCGCAGAAACAACACCGCGCGGCATCAGCGTATGAAAGAACACTTCGAGCAAACCGATGAAAGCCTTGCGCGCTTGCGGGGGCCCATCGGTATTTATATTGGTAGCAAAACGCCCGCTGAAATTGCAGTCAGCATCATGGCCGAAGTGCTCGCAGTTAAAAATGCCGTGCCTTTACCGCGCGATATGGATGTGGCGCATGCGAAGAATTCGCAACATATTGCGCATGATGCTGATTCCATAACTGCTGGCGAAATGGTGTGTGGCATACCTAACCGCACTTGACTAGGCCTCAAGATACCTAACCCGTTTATTCGCGCTCTAAAAGCACTCTATCTGCCAACGCCAACTGATTCGGCGTATCCACATCCAACACACACCCCATATCTTCAACAGGCACCAAATGCGCTTTGTGTTGCGCAACCACGCGCGCAGCTCCTTGGTCGCCAGAAACTTTGCGCAAAGCCTCTCCACACATCGCTGAAAAACCAACGGGGTGGCCGCGTTGGTTCTCATACACAGGCACGACCACTTCATGCGAGGCCAATTCCAAGGCTAAGGCAAATAAAGTTTTAGGCAGCACCAGGGGCAAGTCAGCAGGCAAGATCAACCAACCATTAGCGCTCTGTGTTGCAGCCACACCCGTCGCAATGCTGTCACCCATACCAGCGTTTTCTATATGTGCAATGTCCAAAGCTCGCACCACATGAAAAGGCAAACCACTGGCTTGTACGCTTGCCAAGGTGCGCTCCAACACACTAAGCCCTTGCAATATCGTGTCTAATTTGTGTTGACCACCTGAAGCGGCCTTGAATCGCTCGGAGCGACCCGCTGCGAGTACAACCACAGTAGGTAGGCTGTTATCTGTTTTTAAAAATGACATAGCGCGAACTTTAAAGCAGAATTAAAAAAGACCTAACATCACCACCATGCAAGACATCTCAAAACTCCGCAAAAGTTACGAACGCGCTGAACTCAGCGAAACCGACTCTGCTGCAGATCCATTCCAACAATTTGAAGGCTGGCTACAAGAAGCCATCTCTGCTGAACTACCAGAGCCCAATGCCATGACGCTAGCCACTGTGGGCAGTGATATGCGCCCCAGCTCGCGCATTGTGTTGATCAAAGGCTTGGATGCACGCGGCATTGTTTGGTTCACCAATTACAACAGCCGTAAAGGCCAGCAATTGGCTGGCAACCCCTTTGCCAGTTTGCAGTTCCATTGGGTGGAGTTAGAACGCGTAGTGCGCATTGAGGGACGCGTTGAGAAAGTCAGTGAGCAAGAAAGCGACGACTATTTCAATAGCCGCCCGCTTGACTCGCGCATAGGCGCATGGGCGAGTCCGCAAAGCGAAGTCATTTCCGATCGCACAGTCTTGGTGACCAATGCGGTGAAATACGGCGCACAATTTTTATTGCAACCACCGCGACCACCGCACTGGGGTGGTTATCGCTTGGTGCCAGACCAATGGGAGTTTTGGCAAGGACGTAAAAGCCGTTTGCATGACCGGTTGCGCTATCGCCTGGATACCAAGCCAAACGCCTCTGTTTGGATGAGAGAGCGTTTGGCGCCTTAAACCTTAGGTTAGAAACTGGCTTGCAGTCCAAGTTTCAAACTTCTGCCAGCAAGCGGTGGTGCCAAACTACTGGACATCGTTTGGGTCAGGCTTGACGTAGAAGAGTAGGCCAACTTATTAGTTAAGTTATCCAGTTTGGCGAAAAACATCCAATGCGTAGGTCCGCTATGTGCGTGGTAGTTCAGACCTGCATTCCACAGGGTGTAAGCAGCCGTTGTGACTGGAGTGACATTGCTGTAATAAGGCATACGGTTTTGTGCTCCGGCATGCATAAAACCAAAACGTGCGCCCCATGCATTTTTTGACCACAAAGCATCTGCGCCCAAACGCATAGGCGCGATGCGAGGCATGGGCCGTCCGTTGGTTAAATCATCGGCACGCACCATGTCAGCGCGCAACTCCAAATCAACAGCGCCATGTTGTGCGTCGTTAGAGAGCAGCGCTTGTTGACCACCGACCATACGAA
>JAGWXI010000133.1 GCA_018969975.1 Burkholderiales bacterium | reverse complement strand
AATTTAAAAGTAAGGCCGGTATCGTGAAAGTTCACATCACCACTGCTGGCGAGACTTTTAGATTGGAGATCAATGCAGGCAAGAACCCCATGGCCGCGCAGTTGGCCTGCATCGAACTGGAGAAGCAACTCACAATGATTGGGCTGACGGGCTAGAACAATTTAGATTATTTAGACTGGTGGACTAGCTTCATAAATTTTTCTCCAACCTAGAATTCCTCTGGCTGAAAGCTTTTTAATTTGTACATGTCTATGAGCGCTCGCTCAAAGACTCTCTCCAATTCAGAGGTGCCCAACTGATATAGCGCCCCATAGACGTTGATGTGATCGCTGGGCGTGTAGCCACTGAACGCTTGACTGCTTCTAAAGGCGTCGTCCAACTCCTCAAGCGCCTCCTCCAGCAGCGACTCAGACTTGTCCTTGGCTTTTTGAAGTTCGCCCATGGCATCGTATATATTGCTCACATCTTTGCACCACGTATTAAAACTCTGTGGCGAGATTTCCAAGGAACACAGGGCTCGGTTTTTAAGTGTATTCAAGGTGGAAATGGCAGAAGTCTCAGCCACCGCCATGAGGTTATCGGTGGGCCCAGGGTAGTCCATCAGCGAACTGGCTATATCGCACACCGCCTCCTCAACGCTACCAACAGCGCTGGTCACGGGTGAATCCGCAGGGCGTTCAATCACAATGTATTTGGTCATCTCTATCTCCTCTACTCAATCGGTGTTGCTTGATTCAGAAGATCAACCAGGGCATGGCGGTTACCCACAGCCCTGACTGGATCGGGGGGTGAATTTAAAGAGGTGCATCCTCTGTGGCGTCCATGTCGATGACTTCGGTTTGCTTGTACTTCATGGGGATGGTGAGCTGACGCTCCATGTCTTTGCGAAGGCTCTCGGGCTGGGTTGGATCGTTGGCTATGCTGCGCTTGTAATTGCGAATGCCACGCTCGAGCAGATACAGGTTGCTGGGCATGCTTTTACCCAAGTACTTGACCAAGTTGTCTTCCCAACTTTTACCCAAATCATTGGCCGAGATCATCTTGTACTGATCGCCTGATACATGGTGCGCCACAAACACGCAAAAGTTAGATGAATCTGTGTCGTTTTCTTTGGGCTCGGTGTGCACGATCACATCTCCAGTGAACTGGAAGTTGTTCTTAGAGGTAAGCCCCATGAGTTGGAAGAACTCACGTATCAGCACCGTTCTCTCTTTGGTGCTTTTGTCGCCAGACTTTTTGGCCAATGCCACGGACTCCACCTCTTGTGCCTGACTGACCCCGCCTCTGCGGGTGATGTAGGCCGGTAAATCCACTACGGAGAGGTTCTCTTGTCTGGCCACCGTCAAGACTTTGGTGTATCTGCTGGCAGCGGATTTGTCTGCTCGAATCACATACTTGACCATGACGTTGATAGGCGTGCTGTTGGCCTTGACGATGATGTTGTGGTTGTCTTTCATGTCCTTGCGAATCGCCTCCAAGATCTTGTCCTTTTGCGCACTCTCCTCAATGCGCAAGGCCAGACCATAGATGGATGCCAACAGTTCATACAGCGACTGGTGGCCGCGCTGCACCACTTCTAGTTCGAACTTCTCACCCAGCTTGAACAGCTCCTCGCTTTCTTTCACAAAGTTCATGACTTCGGGTGCCAGCGTGACCATGGCTGTTTTGTCCTTGGTCTTGCCAGTGCTTACAAATGCACTCAGATCAAAGGTCTCCAGATCCACGCCCTCAAGTTCATCGACTGGCAGTTGATTGACCAAGGGTGGTGGTGGGGTTGCGCTCTTTTTGAGTGCGCCATTGGTTAGTTGCATGGTTTATCTCCTGAGAAATTGGGGTTAACAAAGGTTTTGGCAGGCGGGATGCACTGCCAGAGCCAAGGCTAGGAGAAAAACCTATAAAGCGACGTGACATGCGCTTTGGCTTTATATTTTTTTATCAAAAGGAGAGTTTTTCGATGCCCAACTAAAGGAGACAAAAATGGATATGCACACCCGTAGGCCTCTAGCAGAGGAGGAAATTACTGCCAGCCTGTATTTCTGGTGGCTGGCCTTCTTGCGGTGCAGCAAGGACTATTGGTGGTGTTGCCAACAACACGGCGATTGCCAAGATCCAAGACTGGTCAAAGTCTGGCAGGACTTTGGAGACATATTCCAATACAGCTGCTTCATGCATTGGTGGCAAGACAATGGAGCACGATTATTTGACTCGCCGCAGATGGAGATAGATTTCATCCAACTCGGTGCAGGAATTGAGTTGCTGCTTCTCAAAAGAGATCTAGTATTTGCCCGCCCCGGCATGATCTGCATTGCCATACCTGAATATCTCGATACCGTAGAAGCGCAGTCAAACATTTGGCGAGCATGGCAATTGGCCCGCATTCGTGGCCAGCACTATGAGGTGGATGCCAAGTACCAGCTGTTTAAGCTTTGTATGCGCAGCAAAAAAACCATCATTCGCGCTTATAAGACTCTCGCACTTGTTGTCAGCGTGGAGCACAGCGCTAATGGTGAGCCCATGCATAAATGGGGTGACTTTGAGATGGGCAGGTATTTGAATGTTTCGCCAAAAAACAAAATCACAAAAACAGACAGCACAGAAACAGCGGCCAGCAAACGCAACGCGGTTCGCAATATCTTTGGTCAAACCAAGGACAGCGCACTGGAGCTGATTGCCAATGTGGAGATTGGTAAATTTCCCTGCAAAGACCCAGTCATGCCCTGCGCTCGCTGGAGCGATGCACAGCAAACTGCACTAGATCAAGCAATCCAATCGGGACAATGGCACTCCAGTGCATGGCTGGCCAAAGAGCATGATTTCTTGATACCCAACGAGTCCATATTTGTGGGTAACCCGCAAGACTCAAGCACCGAGCAGATCCTGCGCCATATCGATGGCTTGAAGGTGTCCTTTTTAACGCCCAAGCGAGCGACCAAGAAACAAGCAATTAAAGCTTCTACTGAAACAGTAGTCACAACCACTTAATCTTTGTTGATCTGCGCTCTCAGCTGTGGGCTGGCTCTAAACGTAATCGCTCGTCTTGGATGTATCAACACAGCTTCACCCGTGCGAGGGTTGCGCCCGGGACGCGCAGGTTTGTTGCGTACTTCAAAGCTGCCAAACCCCGTGAGTTTGATATCCTCACCTTTTACAAGTTCACGCACAATTTGCTCAAACAGCGCGTCAATAAAGTCGTTGGCCTCTCGTTTGTTTAAGCCCAGCTGTTCATACAGCATCTCTGACAGCCGAGCTTTGGTCAGGGCTGGCGTATCCAGCGAGTCGAAAGAAAGTTCCATGAAGAAATTATTACATCACGCATACCATTTGCGCTATGCCTCTCAAGACCGTGAATTTGATTCAAAAGAGCTATTTGTTTTCTGCCTAAAAACCACGCTTTTGAATCAAACGAGCCATTTACTCCCTGCACATTTAATATCGGCTTATGGTCAAATTGTAATAAATAC
>JAGWXI010000132.1 GCA_018969975.1 Burkholderiales bacterium | reverse complement strand
CTAGAGCATGGACACACCAAACCCGATTTGATGATTGCAGCGGGTTTTAGTTACCAAGTGGTCACAGCACACAATGGGTGCTTGCAAATGGAAGTCACGGTGCATGGCGAAATGGCTCATGCCGCAATTCCAGACAGTGGCACCGATGCACTACAAGGTGCAGTGCATATATTGCAAGCCTTGCACGCACTCAATACCCAATACCTGCAAATTACTTCCGAGGTAGAAGGTATCAGCCACCCCTATTTGAATGTCGGCCAAATCCATGGTGGCACCAACACCAACGTGATGCCTGGCAAAGTGGTTTTCAAACTAGACCGCCGAATGATTCCAGAAGAAAACCCGATCGAAGTGGAGGCCAGCATCCGTCAGACGATTGAAAAAGCCGCGCAATCGTTCAAACCGCCTCGCGGTGGTAGCCAACTCAAGGTAGATATCAAACGCATCTTGTTGGCAAACGCTATGAAACCTTTAGCGGGCAACCAGCCTTTGGTCGATGCCATTCAAAAGCACGGCGAAATTTTGTTCGGCGAACCCATCCCAGCGGTAGGCACGCCTTTGTACACCGATGTTCGCCTGTATGTTGAACGCGGCATTCCTGGTGTGATCTATGGCGCTGGTCCGCGCACTGTGCGGGAATCTCACGCCAAGCGTGCAGATGAACGACTCGATCTTGAAGATTTGCGACGCGCCACCAAAGTGATGGCAAGAACGCTGCAAGATTTGCTGGCCTAAAAGAAAAAAGCCTCGATTTCTCGAGGCTTTATCTGTTGTTGGTGCGGCTGGCAGGAATCGAACCCACGACCCCTTGGTTCGTAGCCAAGTACTCTATCCAGCTGAGCTACAGCCGCTTTGGAAAGATCGAGATTCTAGCATAGACCTTTCGATATGATGTTTCATTCACAGAAAGAAAACCATGGACTTGAACCTTCAACACAAACATGTCTTGATCACTGGTGGCAGCAAAGGGATAGGGCTTGCTTGCGCGGAGAACTTTCTCAACGAAGGCGCAAAAGTCACATTGGTTTCGCGTACCCCTCAAAACTTAGCCAATGCGGTGGAGCAACTTTCTGCAAAGTACCCCGCAAATTTGATTCATACCATCGCGGCTGACTTACAAATTGCCACCGCCGGTGAAGAGGTGTTGAACCTTGCAGAAAAACACTTTGGTCCAGTTGATATATTGGTTAACTCGGCAGGTGCTGCTAAACGCACACCGCCTGAAGAATTAACACCGGAGGTCTGGCATGCCGCCATGCAAGCCAAGTATTTCTCCTACATCCACATGACAGATCCCACGATCAAACGTATGGGCCAGCGTGGCTCTGGTGCCATCGTGAATGTCATTGGTGCCGGCGGAAAAATTGCCAGCCCTATTCATATGCCTGGTGGTGCAGCGAACGCTGCCTTGATGTTGGCTAACGCGGGCATGGCCTCGGCCTATGCAGCGAAAGGTGTACGCGTAAATGCTGTCAACCCTGGACTTACATTAACAGACAGATTACAAGAAGGCATGGCGGCCGACGCAAAAGCGCAAGGGATCACGGAGACCGAAGCCATGCAACGTGCAAATGCGCGGATTCCCATGGGGCGCATGGCCAAACCCAGCGAAGTTGCAGATGCAGTTGTTTTTTTAGCGTCCTCAAGGGCTAGTTACATCACTGGTGTTTCACTCACTATGGATGGGTGCATGACACCTGTTGTGTTTTAAATTCAATGAGATCGCAGATGAATCCCAAACCTAAAGTCATTGCCTTCGACATATTTGGCACTGTTGTAGATTGGCACGGCTCTATTGCAGCCGAAGTACAAAGGTTGAAACTGCCAGTTGATTCCAACGCATTTGCGACGGCCTGGCGCAAAGGCTATCAACCAGCCATGGCGCGGGTTAGATCAGGCGAACTGCCTTGGACAAAGATTGATGATCTGCATCGCATGATCTTGGACGGCATTTTGGAAGACTTCTCCCTCACAACATTAAGTGAAAGTGACAAGCAACATCTAAATCTTGTTTGGCATCGCCTAAACCCATGGCCTGATTCAGTTCAAGGGCTCACACAATTAAAAAGTAAATTCACAATAGTGACGCTCTCGAATGGAAATCTCAGTTTATTGGCTAATATGGCAAAGCACGGCGCACTCCCGTGGGATTTGATTTTGTCAGCCGAGGTTTTTAAGCACTACAAGCCAGACCCTGAGACCTATCTAGGGGTCGCCCATATTTTTGACCTGCAACCGCATGAGGTGATGTTGGCAGCAGCGCACAAAGATGACCTACTCGCTGCGCACCATTGCGGCTTACAAACGGCATTTATTGAAAGACCTTATGAGTTTGGCCCTGGTCATATTAGGCAAGATTTACAACGGGAATCATTTACTAACTACCATGCTAAGAACATCATCGATTTAGCGACCCAATTGGTTCTTTAATTCAAAAAAAATCATGGCAGTGACTAAAGACTTTTTAAGGCAGTATTTTGTAGCCAGTGCATGCGCGCTTTTGTTAGTTATTTGGGGTTGCTCCTCTTATGACAACAATTTTTATAAACCTCTAAGAGGCCAATCTGGAAAAGATGTAGTTTGGATTGCCACACAAGATGCATTGGTAGTCAAGATGCTAAGCGCTGCGCAAGTAACGGAGCAAGACCTTGTCTACGATTTAGGTGCTGGTGATGGAATTATTCCCATTACTGCAGCCAAGCAATTTGGTGCACGTGCGATCGGGATCGAGTACAACGAAAAGTTAGCAACCTTGGCGCAAGCCAATGCCTTGCGCTCTGGTGTTGGCGATAGAGTGAAGATCATCCAAGGCGATATTTTTGTTGAAGATTTTTCTAAAGCTAGCGTAGTGACTTTATATTTGCTTGAAGAATTAAATGCCAAATTACGTCCACAAATACTAAAGATGCAGCCTGGCACTCGCGTAGTCTCCAATACTTTTTCTATGGGAGATTGGGAGCCAGATCAAGTGATTGACTCTAATGGCCACACAGCGTATTTGTGGAAAGTACCCGCCCAAGTCGGAGGCGGCTGGACTGTAAGTGGTCTAGCCAGTGACGGTAAATCACATGCATCACACATCCATTTCGATCAGCGTTACCAACGCTTGTCAGGAACAATGACAGTTGATGGAAAAAAACAAGTTTTACTGGGTACGCGGATAGAAGGTAATGTCTTACATTTTAGTTTTCTCAATGCACAAGATGAACTCAAACATGTCAAGGCATTTGTAGATAACTATCAGTTGACTGGCGAAGTGGTAGCGCCTTATGGCATGGTTGAGTTGAGATTGCCAACTCAAAAAATAACAGCGCTTCGCAGCGTAAATCCTCAGTAATTGGTTTTGTGTAAGTTCTTTTTAAAGGATTCCCATGATCGAAGATGCTCCCCAACTACAAACCCAACCCATCATTCGACCAGACTCAAAACTGGTTGAGCAACTCCGCGGGACCCCTACTGGATTTCTAGTCGATGCCATGGGCGGA
>JAGWXI010000044.1 GCA_018969975.1 Burkholderiales bacterium | reverse complement strand
TTGCCATGCAGCAGTGCCTCAAAACGTTGTAAACCATAGGCGCGGGCATCATCCGCTAAGTCGTAAACCAAAAAAAACTTCAAACCGATCGATGCGTATAACAAGGTTCTAAAGTTAATAGGTAAGTCACAGCAACAACATACCCGTCAAATGGTTAATAACAATTTCTAAAATTTGTAATAGAACCAATAGGGCAAGAGGGGACAAATCAATCCCACCAACCAGTGGCAAAACACTGCGCAGAGGCGCTAACAAAGGCTCTACCAATCGCGCTAAAAAATAGCTGGCCTCGGAACCTGTTCGCACCCAAGACAAAAGGGCGTAGGCAATAACAATCCACACCATGCTCGACATAGCCAGATGCACCAGCTCCAGCAAACTCAAAACCGCCATAGCTTTCCAATTAGGCTCTAGCGATGACATCAAGGTCAAAACACACAGCTTGGCAATAACTACTAAATAAGCAGCAAGCAAACTAGCAGTATCTAACCTGCCTATTGAGGGGATTAAACGTCTAAGCGGCAAAACGCACCAATTGGTAAATGCAAAAATAAATGGCGCAAAAGGATTGCCTGATTGCAAAGACAAACTCACGCGTTGAAATTGCATGTACAACCGCAACAAGCATGTACCAGCAACTAAGCTTACGGTGACATTTAGCAGTAGGGAAAATATTTGGTAGAGCATGCCCTTTAGTTTAGTGCGTCAAGATGACAGACAATTGCAGGGTTAGAAACTAGAGAGTAAAAAGTGCCCCTATCAACCGCTCAACCGCGCGCGCTTGCGCATTCCCGAAGCGTTCACTACCAAGGCTTTCAACGTGATGATGGTCTGTGGGATATTGAAGGCCATTTGCGTGATACCAAGCCAATGGTGTTCGATATTCCAGGTGAGCACACTTGGCAACCCAACGAGCCCATTCACGACATGCAGATTCGCGTGACAGTTGATACCAACCTGGTGGTGCAAGCGATCGATGTCTCGATGAACAACGTACCCCATGGTGAATGCCCGAAAGCTTCAGCGCCTATGCAAAAAATGGTGGGTACTTGTATGGCACGCGGTTGGCGTAAATCAATCGACTTGCATCTCGGCAACGAGCAAGGGTGTACACATTTGCGCGAATTACTTTTCAATTTGGCGACAGCAGCTTTTCAGTCTATTCAAGGCACTTTTGCAGTGAAAGACCTCCACACACCACCACCGCAATTAGGACGCTGTTTGGCATGGGGCTTTAACAGCCCTTTGGTGGAGCGTCGCTATCCTATGTTTTTCAAATGGCCAGAGAAACAAACTAAGCCATGAGAGGCGCAATCCACCGCAATGCATTGGTTTTGTTTTCCGGCGGGCAAGATTCCACCACTTGTTTGGCCCATGCATTGGCGCAATATGCGCATGTTGAAACCTTGGCTTTTGATTACCGACAACGCCATGTGGTAGAACTCACAGCGCGCATGGAAGTGTTGGCGCAAATTCGTGCCACATTCGCGCAATGGGCCGGCAAATTAGGGGAAGACCATTTGCTCGATCTCGGTGTGCTGGGGCAAGTGAGTGAAACATCTTTGACGCGCGATATGGCGTTTCAAATGGAGCAATCGGGTTTGCCCAATACGTTTGTGCCCGGGCGTAATTTATTGTTTCTGACGCTGGCCGCGTCATTGGCGTATCGCCGTAATTTAGATGTGATCGTCACCGGTGTGTGTGAAACCGATTTCTCAGGCTACCCCGATTGCCGTGATGACACCATGAAAGCCATGCAAATTGCTTTGTCCTTAGGCATGGACAGACGTCTGTTAATTGAAACCCCCTTGATGTGGATAGACAAAGCCCAAACATGGCAACTTGCGCATGACTTGGGCGAGCGCGCATGGGTGGGTGGTGGTGACAAGTTGGTGGATTTAATTGTGCAACACACCCATACTTGTTATCTCGGCAACCGCGAGCACCGCCATGCATGGGGCTTTGGTTGTGGGACCTGCCCTGCTTGCGATTTACGGGCTAAGGGTTGGTTGCGCTGGAAGCGCTGACGGTCTCACGACAAATTTTGCAGGGTTACCCATGGGGGCAGTTTCAAACTCCCATACTTGGTTGTGAAACGCAGATACGCTAAGTCGATGTGCCACAGACACCAACGCGCCATTGTTGGCGTTGACCATGGCTAGTAATTTTTCATACATCGCTTGCTCTAAAGCCTCGTCCAAGGCACTGGTGGCTTCATCTGCAAATACCCAACGCGCTTGTTTGAGAAATACACGTGCCATCGATAGGCGTTGTTGCTCGCCACCCGAGAGTTGCTGGCTCCAGTGGCCCTCTTCATCTAATTGGTCGATGAGCTGGGGAAGATGGACGTCCATCAGAGCTTGTTGCAATTGCGCATCACTATGCAGCGAATGTGTTTGAGGGTAGGTGAGCGCGTCACGCAACTTGCCCTTTGGAAAGTAAGGGCGTTGCGGCATGAAAACCGTACCTTCTGGCAGAGCGATGGGTTCTGTATTAGATGACTGGACATAAGGCCAAATGCCTGCAAACACACGCAGCAGCGTGGATTTGCCACAACCCGATGGACCTCGAATCAATATGCGGTCACCTGCATTGATTTGAAAACCTGCATGGTCTAACAGCACCTCTGCGTTAGGAAGACGAATAGTGAGTGCAGGCGTTTTGAGTTGATGGAGCCCTGATGTACCTAAGTCCGAAGTGTCGGAATCAGGTGCAACTAAACCATCTTGTGCGGTAGCTGTTTGCTTTAAGCGCGAGGCTTCGATTGCTTGCATCTGGTCTTGAAAACTTGTCAAACGCAATGTGGTTGCTTGCCAAGAAGCCAGTCGACTGTAGTTAGAGACAAACCAACTCAGCGACTCTTGCACCTGTCCAAAGGCAGAAGATATCTGCATCAACTCGCCAAGTTGAATCGCGCCACTGAAGTAACGCGGTGACGCTACCAGCATGGGAAACACCACCGCCGCTTGGCCATAGCCAGAACTAAACCAGGTGTAGCGCTTTTGCACACGCAACAAACGCATGAAGTTATCGATCACTTGTGCAAACCTAGTTTGCAAAGAAGCGCGCTCGATACCAGCGCCGCGGTCCAGCGCAATGGCTTCGCTGTATTCACGCACACGCATCAAATGGTGACGGAAGTCGGCCTCCAAGCGTTGTTGTTGGAAATTGAGCGAGGCCATTGAGCGGCCAATCCAGTGGCCTAGCAAACTGCCGCTGAGCGCATACAACAATGCCATCCACACCATAAAGCCTGGGATGTTGTAGGACGCATCACCCAACGCAAAACTAAAGCCACCTGAGAGAGTCCACAAAATCCCCACAAAACTCAGCAAGGTGACAGAGGCGTCCAACAAACCCAATGACAAGCTAACCGTATCTGCTGTGAACTGCTGCACGTCTTCTTGAATCCGTTGGTCAGGGTTGTCTGTGCCATTTTGCGCCTGAAGTTCCAGGCGGTAAAACACATGGTGCGATAACCAGCGTTGTAAATAATCACGCGTCATCCACGCGCGCCAACCTAACTCGAGTAACTGGGTGAGGTAGAACTTGTAGACGGCTACAACGATGTAGCAAGTCGCCAAAATTGCGAACACACCCAGTTGTTGCCAAAAAACTTCGGCATCACGGTTTTGCAGGGCGTCATAAAAAACGCGATTCCAGTCGTTGAACAACACCATCATGGTGACCGTGCCCAGGTTCAAGCCTACGCAAGCTGCCAACAAACTTCTAGCGCGCCATTTGTCCTCTGACTGGAAATAGGGCAGGGACAAAGCCCACACTCTACCCAACTGCAGACGAGTCTTTTGCCAATTGCTTTTGGAAGCATTTAAATTTGAACCACTCATAAATTTCTAACACCACTGACAACATGTCCAGCGGGCACATGGCGCGCAGCAGATTCGATATGGCCGGTTTGGTCGTCGAAGAAGAAATCTGGCTCAAACTCGCGCAGAAATTCGCCTTTTTCTAAGCCGCCTAAAAACATGGCTTCATCGACTTCGATATTCCAGTTCATCAAAGTGCGAATAGCGCGTTCATGTGCGGGCGCACTGCGTGCAGTGACCAAGGCAGTGCGCAATCGCATTTCGGGCATGCCAGCGTGTTGCAAGACTTGCAAAGCGTCGAGCAGTGGCTTGAAAGGCCCAGCAGACAAGGGTTTTGCGGCATGGTCTCTCTCATGCTGTTGAAAAGCATGGAGCCCTTCTGATTGAAAAACCCGTTCCGCTTCGTCGCTAAACAGCACTGCGTCGCCATCAAATGCAATACGCACTTCGTGGGGGTTGGCGAGGGAGGCATGTGCAGAATGTGGATACACCTGCGCAGCGGGCACACCTGCCTCTAGTGCCGCACGTACATCGGCTAAATGGGTGGATAAAAATAAATTGGCATGCAACGGTTTTAAATAGCGCCAAGGTGCTTGCCCCCGCGTAAAACTGCCACGCTGAATGGGCAAACCATAGTGTTGCGCTGAGCGAAACACCCGCATGCCGCTCACCGGGTCATTGCGCGACAAGATCACTACTTCTACCCGCTGAGAGTCTGGGCTATTGAATGCCAATAACTTTTTAACCAAAGAAAACGCAACACCCGGTTTGGCGGGTACGTCTAGCCGCTCGAGTTGGAGATTCATATAGGCACGGTCGTCGTTTTGCTCAAACACGCGGTTTTCTTCTTCGAAGTCAAACAACGCGCGCGACGAAATCGCCACGACCAATTTACCTTGTAGTGAAACGCCCATGACCGTTACCTTACCCATTGGTTGAGTTGGATGATCGGCAGCATCACAGCCAGAACGATCAGCATGACCACGGCCCCCATCACCACAATCAACAGGGGTTCCAAAATAGTAGCGAGTTCAAGAGCGCGGCGTTGAACATCTTCTCGCAGTTGGTGCGCAGTACGCTGCAGCATAGTGGGCAGGGTGCCCGTTTGCTCACCAAGTCGCGCAAACATTACCAATAAACGCGGAAAGCGCGCATGCTGGGCTAATGCAGAGGCGAGGGGAGCGCCCTCGCGCACCAGGACCAAAGCCTCCTGTGCATCGTTTTGCATAGCGGCATTGGACAAGGTTTGAGAGGCTGCTTGCAAGGCTTTCAAAATCGGGACGCCTGCAGCAACGAGCATGGCCAAAGTGCTGGCAAATCGTGCAGCGTTATAACCACGCGATAAACGACCTACTAGAGGAAGTCGCAACCATGCAGCATCAAAGCGCTGTTGAAAATCGTTTTGACGTAGCGCGAGTCGCAATACCCAAGTTCCTGCGACCACCAGCAACAAAAACCACAACCACCACGCCTGTACCCAAGCACTCAAGCCCAACATAAAACTAGTAAGCCAAGGCAGCGTTTGTTGGTTGCTACTAAACACCTGTGCCACTTGCGGAACTACATAGGTGAGCAAGAAAAACACAATCAATAAAGCTACCACGCTCACTATTGCAGGGTATAGAGTTGCAGCCATAAGTTTGTTGCGCAAGGTTTGTTGGTTTTGCAGGTCATCTGCCAAACTCTCCAAAACAAGGTCTAAATGCCCACTTTGCTCGCCTGCAGCAATAACCGCTAAATAGACAGCAGAAAAAGCCCGCGGATGTTGCGCCAAAGCCTTTGCAAATGTGGCGCCAGCATTGACTTCCTCGCGCAAAGACGCCACTAGGTCGCGTTGGCGAGAGGTCTCTGCTTCTTGCGACAAGGTGCTTAAAGCGCGCTCCAGCGTAAGACCTGCCCCCACGAGACCCGCCAATTGGCGGGTCCACACAGCCAATGCATCTTGGCTAAATACCTGGGATTCCCAAATAACGGTTTGTAGCCCCTTCTTGGCCGCTTGTTGGGCTTGAATTTTGAGCGGCACCCAACCTTGTGTGCGTAATTGGGCGCGGGCGTGTCGCTGGGTTTCAGCTTCTAAAACCCCGCGTCTTGTTTGGCCTTGTGGGTCTAGGGCTTCAAACGAATAGGCAGGCATACAAATAATTGCCAAGCATTAGTCGCGCGTCACGCGAATGAGTTCTTCTTCGGAGGAAATACCCAAGCGAACCAAACGCTCACCATCTTCTCGCATCAAGGTCATGCCATTGCGCAAAGCCGCCTCGCGTAATTGGGCCTCACTGGCTTGCGCATGAATGAGGGCACGCATTTCGTCATTGGTAGTGAGCAACTCGTAAATACCTGTGCGACCTTGGTAGCCACTTTGACCGCATGCTTGGCAGCCTTTGCCAGCGCAAGCTGTACAGATTTTGCGTAACAGGCGTTGCGCCAAAACACCTAGTAAAGAAGAACTCAATAAAAACGGCTCCACACCCATGTCATGCAATCGCGTGACAGCACTGGTTGCGTCATTTGTATGCAATGTGGCAAGAACCAAATGGCCAGTGAGAGAAGCCTGAATTGCGATTTGTGCTGTTTCAAAATCACGTATTTCGCCAATCATGATGACATCTGGGTCTTGTCGCAAGATGGCGCGCAAGGCTTTGGCAAAGTCCAAATCAATTTTGGGATTGACCTGGGTTTGGCCTACGCCTAGCAATTCATATTCAATCGGATCTTCGACGGTCATGATGTTGCTGCGCGTAGCGTCTAAGGTTTGTAGCGCAGCGTACAGCGTTGTGGTTTTGCCAGAGCCTGTCGGGCCGGTCACCAAAATAATGCCGTGGGGTTGTTGCACCAATGCCGCGAATCGTTGCTGCGTTTCGCCAGACATGCCCACTGATTCCAAACTCAAACGTCCTTGTGATTTATCCAGCAATCGCAAGACCGCACGTTCACCATGCGCACTAGGCAAGGTGGAGACGCGAACATCAATAGCGCGTTGGCCCAAACGCAAAGAAATACGACCGTCTTGGGGTAAACGCTTTTCTGCAATATCGAGTTCAGCCATGATTTTTAAGCGCGAGATCAATGCCGCATGCAAGGCGCGATTGGGTTGCACCACTTCGCGCAAAGTACCGTCAATGCGAAAGCGCACACTGGAATGCCGCTCATAGGGTTCGATATGGATATCACTTGCTCCATCGCGCGCAGCTTGGGTCAGCAAAGCATTGAGCATGCGGATGATGGGCGCATCGTCGGCTGCTTCGAGCAAATCTTCTACCGCTGGTAGTGCTTGCATCATGCGTTGAATATCTTCATCGTTTTCGACTGCATTGACCACGCTGGCAGCGTTGGAATCAACTTGCGCGTAAGCCTCGCTGATGCGCTTGGCAAGACGGGTGCTGTCTAAATATTCAAATGCGTGAATGGTGTAGCGCCTGGTAACTTCGCTCCAAGCGCCTAGGTCAGGCGCGTCGCTGTGCCAAAGGGTGCAAGCATCACCCTCTTCTTCTAATAAGAGTTGATAGTTTTTGGCAAAGGCATAGGGAAGCAATCGGCGCATATCACTTACCAAGGGGCTTGGGGGACTCTTTGATAGGTGGCAACTTGGCAGAGCCGCCGGTGTCGAGCAAGATATTGCTGCTGGGCTGGGAGCTATTTTGAACCCCCATCATTTGTTGGTAGCGATTGTTGCTCAAAGCTTCGGTGGCGTTGGCGTCGCGCACAACGATAGGACGCAAGAACACCATTAAATTAGCTTTTGAACGGCTACGCGTCTCGCTGCGAAACAGCCAACCCAGTCCGGGAATATCGCCCAAACCTGGAACTTGACTTTTGGTGCCCGAGAAAGTGTCCGACAACAATCCACCCAACACAATGACTGAACCGTCTTCGACCAAAACATTGGACTCAATACTGCGTTTGTTGGTGACTAATCCAATCGAAGAGGCTTTGGTGTAATCGACACTAGAGACTTCTTGGAAGATGGTGAGTTTGACAGTGCCAGTTTCACTGATTTGCGGTTTCACGCGCAAGGTCAATCCCACGTCTTTGCGCTCTACCGTTTGAAAAGGGTTGACAGAACCGGTTGCTGTGTTGTTGCTGGTGTATTGACCCGTGACAAAGGGTACGTTTTGCCCCACTACGATCTTGGCCTCCTCGTTGTCCAAGGTGAGTAAAGTAGGCGTAGACAAAATATTGGCGTCACCGTTGGTCTCTAAAAAATTAGCCAAACTGCCGAGTACGTTTCTGCCATTAACAGAGCGCAAGGTACCGATATTGAGACCAGTGCTCACGCCAGCTGCTGCTGCGGTCGTACTGCCTTGTGACAGCCCCGCAATATTGCCGGTACTGCCAAAGTTGGTGCCCCCTAGGGTATTCGTGCCAAAAGGTGCTTGCCACTGAATGCCCATTTGCAAGGCTTTGTCGGCATTGACCTCTGCAATCAAACTCTCCACCATGACCTGGGCACGACGTTGGTCGAGCATGTCGATAACCGCGCGTAGTTGCCTGTACTGCGGTTCAGGTGCAGTGATGATTAATGCGTTGGTAGCGGTATCAGCTTGTATTTGCCCGCCGGTGGTGTTGGCATTGTTGGAGCTGCCTGTTGGTGCTAGAGCCGCATTTTGCGCGCTCGCATTGGGGTTGTTGGCCGTGTTGTTCAGGGTGGGGTTGTTGGCGCCAGCGCGCACCTCACCTGTGACAGCAGCGCGCAAGGTGGCGGCTAATTTGGTGGCATCGGCGTTTTTCAAATACACCACATGGATATTGCCGCTGGGGTTTTGTGTGCCGGGCTGGTCAAGTTTGTCGATCAAAGAGCGCACCAAAGCGGCCCGTGCTGGGTTAGCGGCACGCAATATCAGGGTGTTGCTTCGGGGCTCAGCAATCAAGGTGGTCTTGTAGTCGTTGCTCGGGGAGGCTGGCGCACCTGCAACAACGCCAGCACTGGTGGCGGGTTCAATCAACCGCGAAACCAAGGGCGCTAAGTCGATTGCTATTGCGTTTTTAAGGGAGATGACTTCAACATCGCCAGCATTGGAGACGTCTAGGCTAGCAATGATGCGCGCAATGCGTTGCAAGTTATCTGCGTAGTCCGTGATTACCAACGAGTTATTGCCGGGATTGATGTTGATGGTGTTGTTGGGGCTGATAAGCGGGCGCAAGACAGGTAATAAATTGTTGGCCTGTTCATGGTTGAGCCTAAAAATTTGCGTAACAACTTGCCCACCTGCATGCACTGAACTGGGGTCGGCACTGTCCAAGTTACTTGTGCCGCTGGGCCTAGCGCCTGGTCGGTTCATCTGTTGGACGCTACCACCTTGTAATTTGGCATCCGCCTCAGGCAAGATTTTGAACAAGCCTTGGGCCTCTACTACTGCGAACCCCTGCAAGCGAATGACAGCTAAAAATTGTTGCCAAGCTTGGGCGGGAGTAACAGGTGTTTCAGTGCTCAAACTGATAGTGCCTTTGACCCGCGGGTCAACCACTAAGTTTCGGCGCAGCAAGGTTGCAAGCGTGCGTGCTACCGATTCAATCTCCGCATTCACAAAGTTAAGGGTCAGGGGTTCGGCAGCAGCATCTTTTTTAGCCGGCCCTGCAGCATAGGAGGGTGATCCCGCTGAGAAAAAAACGGCTACCAAAAGAGGAGCGGCCCATAACCACTGAGAGTTTCTGCAAAGCGGTTTTTTGCGTGCAAGTACACAAGTGGGCAGTGAAAAGGACGTGTTGTTCAAATTCATACAGTTAACCTAATTCCAAAATGGAGGTGGCGCCTTGTCTTTGGCCCAAGATATTGAGTAAGTTCGAAAGTGCTGCTTCAAAGGCAGGCTGGGCACGGGCTTGACCCCTGAACCGCAGCCGGCCATCTGCCCACTGGCCGTTGCCACTGAGTTGCAAACCACCGCCAAGGGTGGACAGAGAGAGCGACATTGTGTCACCGCCTTGTATGCGCAAAAGGTAAGTTCCAAGAGGGCGCAAAGTTGACAAGGGCGTGGCCATTTGCACAAGGGTCAGTTCTGCGGAGCCAAGAAGTTTGGGCGAACCGGCACCAGATTGCCAACTAAGTCCCTGAGTGCGCAATTGCATATTGCCCTGGGGCTGAACCGTGTTCCAAGGCGAGCCTAGGCCTACTAGCCAATTTAACGGCCATTGGGATTGTTGGTTGGCAATCTCAACACGCCAACCTTGCCAGCCAAGAGAGATGCGCATTTGCAAAGGCTCGGGCGTACAGCATGCGCTTGTTATTTGGGCGCGCATGACCAAGCCCCAAGAGGCGCTATCCAAACCGGGAGAGAAACTCCACTGCAAGCGCGTGGGCAAGGCCATTTCAAGCGGGGATGCGCTTGGTCTTGCCCCTACCCCTTCTGAGAGCGAGGCAACAGCAGAACCGCTCCATACAGTGCCTTGTGCGTGCTTTAAGACAAACCTGTGATGGCTGGCGTTAGAAATAGCTTGGGCTAACCACTTGGCGGGGGCTTGGCTAGCCAAGGCAATGCAGGCGCCAATGATGGCGCCTGTTAGGGACCATTTGGCACCTTGGGTCATGGCTGCAGTCCAACGGGTAAGCGTAAAACAATTTGCCCATCCCATGCTGTTGTGAGCGAATTCGCAGAAGAGTTTGTCGCGCTTGATGCTGCCACGCGGGTGATGTGCACTTCTTCGGGCAGAACTTGTGCGTTGATTCTGGCTTGCGCAAGCCATGAGGCTAGTTGCGAGGCCGGAAGGTTTTTGAGTTGTACCAGTATGCGCTCGCCTTGAATAGTCATTTGCAATGCTGGGTTGTTGGCCGGGGTGATGCTTTGCAAAGTTTTGAGCGATTCGTCGCGCCCTAGCGGTTTGGTTTTTTGTAATTCTTGCGCACGTTGTTGAAGTACGCGCATGTTTTCAAGCTGATGCCTAATGGCGGCGCGCTGGTCCGCGCTAGAGGCGAGGATTCGCAAGGCCGGTGAGATAGCCACAGAAAAAAACAGCCATAAACCGAAGCCACTTAAAAGGCCTACCAACAACAAACGCTCACGCGCACTTAAGCCTTGCCATCGCGTTTGTAAAAAAGAGGCAGTGCGTTTCATGGCCTTGCCTCTGGTTGGATCACCCACACATCATTGCCTTCTTGGCGCAATTGAAGGTGTTTGGCTTGAAGGGCTATTTGCAAAGCATTGGCTTGTGCCGCTTGGAGGGTCAAACCTTGTGCGCGCAGCACACGGTTGGCGAAATGCCATTGCGCGGGTAAAACGCCCTCTGGCAAACCGTTTGCAACAGCTGCGAGCATGGGCTCGAAATCGGTGCTGGCAACACGACCTGCTTTTTGTTGCAAGGTATCGACTTCGCGTTGCATCTGAAGTGGGGCGTCTATGACCAAGCGAACTGCGGGGAAAGTGCTAGTGAGTATTTTGTCGAGTTGGGCTTTTTGCAGGCCAATTGTTTGTTGTTCGCGCCAGGCCATGGCATTGAGCCCCACCACCTGCAAAACTAACAGTGTGGCTAAACCGATGCGCACACTGCGCCAAGCCGGCGCATGTAACAAAGTTTGCCAAGCTTGTTGTGCCAAACGCAGGAAACGTTGCGTTCTGCCCTGCGCCCATTCGCCTTGCGCTAAATCCCATTCTGATTGGGTTGCGACCACTGCGCGTTGCGCAGCGTTTTGCATGAGGGGTCGACGTTGCAGCAGTTGCTCGACCCGCTCGACCATGGCGGGTTCGGCAACTAAAGGGGCTTGCGCATGAGCAAGAGAGGCGAAGGCGCCATAGGGTGGGAAGGCTGACCACTGCGACACATTGGGGGGCAACAGGGTAACGCCTTGGTGGTGGCATAAAACCGATTGTGAGAGTTCTGGCGTACCCATCACACACAGCAAAGGCTGTGCGCGGGGAGACAACTCGGGAACCAAGCGTTGGACGACCAAGCCAATAGCGTGCAGGGGAGCTAGTGCTTCTCTTAGCCAAGATTTGGAGCAGATGGCCACAAGGGCTACACCACCTGTTTTAGGCACATTTGCGCTTGAGGGTGCTAGAGCGCAGTGCAAGTCAGCCATGTCGTCGAGCACACGGTCCTCTAGTAATCCTTCAAGTACGGGGAGCCAACGTGTCCCATGGCTGCCTGGAGGGAACTGGACGCTCAACCAAGATAGACGGCTAGGGGGAATTAAAGCCACCACCTCGCCAGCAGCGCTCGAGAGCAGGGAAGCTGGCCCAACAGCGCCGCGAACAACTTGGTGCCCGTCTGAATGGACATGGGCATAACCAGCATGCGCCTCTTTAGCGTGGTGGGGAAGCGAGATGATCAACATGGGTTGGTCATTGTAGAGAGCCACTCTCGCGCCATAAAACCTTGACTTCGACTTGGTCTCGTTGCACAACGGAGCGCTCTACCAAGGTGGTTGCTGGCATGCGTAGACGCCCCAACACCTCAAAAAACCGCGAATTGACGCTGTGCGTTGTGGTATCCAGCCCAAAAGGTTTGCCGGCATCGTTTTGAAACGCTTCTAAGCTAGTCCAAGGGCTTTGTGCGCGTCTATCGCTTAGGCGTTTCGCATCGGCGAGGCTCAAACTCCCCACACTTGCGTACAACACTTCTAGCGAGGCGGTGTTGAGGTTAACAGGCGTGCGGACCGGCAAAAAGCTGACATGGGGACCCAGAACACGCAGCGTTTGTGGAGTCAAGCCCAACCAGGAGAGTTGCGAGACACGTTGCGGGGTAAGAGAGGCGCCTTCTTTTTGCGTTTGGGCTAAGACCAGTCCTTGGGTCAGGGTGTTGAGTTGCGCTGTGGGTAAGCCAAGAGCTTCAAACAGGCGCTCAAAGGCTTTTAACGACTTGAGATCAATTTGGTTGCCTTGTAGCAAATTACCTATGTTCAAGCGGCCTTGCAAGTCGCTGATTTGCCCTGAGAGATATACCTGCTGGGCAAGTGCGTCATCGGTGCCTGTCATGCCAGCAGCGCTACTGGAATTCGCAGACAAAAAAGTGGACAAGCGCGCATCTTGCAGGGTAATAGCCCAAGGTTCAGCCAAATGGTCGGTGGGGGTTTCTGGGTTGGCAGAGCGGGCGTCTTCGCGCAGGATGACGCGAGCCCAGTCCAGGGCGCCAAGCAATAACCATTGTGCTTGGGCTCGTTCGCGCTCGGTGCCCTCGATTGCGACAGTGCGCCACTGTTGCCAAGCCGCCCCTGCGGCCAGCATGGCAACCAAGCTCACGGTCAACATGGCAGCTAACAAGGCGGCGCCGCGGTCGCGATAGTTTTGGCGCTTCATGTTTTGCTGTTGCTGAAGTTAGGACGCACCCAGTCAAGGGTGATGCGACCTTTGGGGGCTGACGCATTGCGCTCTGGTTTTAGTTGTATGACCAATCGAACGGCATCTGGCGCTGCGCTGATCGGGGTGGTGTTTCCTGCGCTGGGCAAAACCCCCGAACTGGAGAGCGCATTAGTCCAAGCATTTGCACGAAAGTAGTTAATTTGCCACTGGTCTATAGCGACTAAGGGGGTTTCAAAATTTTGGTCTTCTGCACTGGCATTTTTGCCCCAGCGTTCAGCACGGCCCCAAGCCGCAAGGAGGAGGGTCCTATCGCGCAGCGCATTGGATTGCCATCGCCACCAGCGACCGTCTCTGCGCGTCCACGCAACTACCCATAAACCTGCATCGCTACCGTTGGCTAAAGGGGTGCTGGCGCGGCGCGTGATGCGCAAGGTTTGCCCGTCCCATGCCAGACCCGCGTCGTTGATACCAGGCACCAATGCCAAATGGTCTAAGTCAGAGCGCCACTGCGCGAGAACGGTTTGTAAGACCGCGGTTGCATCTACGCGCGATTGGTTGACCTCGCGGCTGCGAACCAAGCCATCTAAGCCGCGCCAACCCAAGCCCGCCATGACAGCCATCAGAGCGACAGCAATCAGTAATTCGATGAGGGTGAAGCCGCTTTGCTGGAGCGCTTGTTTTGCCTTGCGCATCAGTAACGCCCCACCAAGGTTGTCACACGAAGAAGTGGGTACTTTGCGTCAAATACCTGTGCGTCGACTCGTCTAAATGCAGGGTTGGGCGTGGTGTTGACAGTCAGGGCTACGTCAAAGGTTTGTGACGCTTGTTCGCAGGTAACGCGGGTAACGCCAACATTGGGCAATTGTTGTGACAAACGCAATTGGATGAGCGCGTTGTCAGCGCATAGTTGGGCCAACATGGCGTCGCTTTGGCGTTGGGCATTGAGGGTGAGAGAAGCGCTCACGCGCACACCGGCTAACAGGGTGATGGCAACCACCGCTAAAGCTACCAGCACTTCGAGCAGGGTAAAGCCCAGATCTTTTCTCATGGCAGGCGATAAAAAGGCGAAAGCCCGTTTGTGCCTATGCGCAAACTGATGGATTGGGCGCGCGAGCTCTGGCCGCTTGAATGGGTGAGCGTGATGGTGGCTGGCGCAATGATGGGTTCAGGCCCTAACAAGATGCTGGTCTTTTCTGCAGACGTGTCGGCAGAAAGCCACTCCACTCTTTGCGCTACAAAGTTAGTACCAAGCGCGGGCGATTCAATCACAAAACCCGATTCCGTGGCGCGCCAAACAAGCGGCAGGCTTTGCGCGCGCGACTGCGCGCGGGCGGCCTCGAGGTGGGCGATCAGTCGCTGAGCCTCTTTTTCTGAGTGGTTTTGCCCGCTGTCGCGCATTGCCAAGGCCACACCAGCAGTGGTTACAGCAATGATGGCCAGCACCACCAAGAGCTCCAGCAAAGTCAGCCCGCGCTGGCCCTGCATGGTGCTTATTGCCAGCTGCCGATGTCGGCGTTTTTACCTTCACCACCCACTTGACCATCGGCGCCAAACGAGAGCACATCCACCTCCCCTTTGAGGCCTGGGTTCATGTATTGGTAAGGCTTGCCCCAAGGGTCGTTAGGCAGTTTGTCAATATAGGGCTTCCAGTTCAATGGTGCGGGGCCTGCGGGGGGTTGGGCCACCAAAGCTTGCAAACCTTGCTCGGCGCTGGGGTAGCGTTGGTTGTCTAAGCGGTAGAGCTTGAGCGCTTGCATCAAATTGCCAATATCGGTGCGCGCTGCGGTGACGCGCGCGTCGTCAGCGCGATTGAGAACGTTGGGAACCACAAGAGCTGCAAGTATGCCGATGATGGCTAGGACGACCATCAACTCGATCAGGGTGAAGCCGCGTTGCTTGGGTTTAACGCGAAGGATATTTTTGGCTTGCAAGGGGTGCATGAGAAGGGCTAACTTTGATGGAGTGGTGCATGATAAGACTTGGTTCATCTGCGTCCCCTTGCTCTTTGTTTTTTTGTGATGTCTTTGATAAATTAAATAAAATTCAATAAAGTACAACATTTTATTTAAATAATGAGTAATAGTTGTCGCGTTAATGTTCTTTTATGATGCACTTATGCAAATTCTTCGCTCGTCGTTACCACCATTTGCCCACTTTTTTTTGCGATTGACTAGCCTACTGGTATGGGCGGTAGTGGCTTACAGCGCGGTCGTTTTTGCGCTGCAATGGGGGGGTGGTGTGCCTGTTGACGCCGTGGTTGCTGGCTCCGAGCAAAAACAAGTTTCACCTGACGTGGACTCTTTGTCCGCCTCTAAAGCCTTGGGCGCAGCCCCTGTTCAATCGGCAAGTGCCAGTTTGGCAAGTCGATTTGTGTTGGTAGGGGTGATGGATGGCGGCCCCTCGCAAGGGGTTGCGCTGATATCTGTGGATGGAAAGCCAGCTAAACCCTATCGCCTTGGGCAAACCGTGTCTGACGGATTGGTCGTTGTCGGAACTGGGCCAAAGAAAGCGGAGTTAGGGCCTCAAATGGGGGTTACGTCCTCACTAGTTTTGGAATTACCAATAAAAAAATAGGTGCGACTATTGGTTGATTAAGCATTCAGCTGAAATGCCAAGTCCAGCATGAAGTTTGCGAACCATGGCTAGTGTTAGCGGGCGTTTGCGATTTAAAACTTCATAAACCCTGTTGCTACGACCAATCATTGGCTCAAGGTCTTTAGGCTTTAGGCCTTGTTGCTCCATACGAAACTTAATAGCGTCCACTGGATCCGGAATATCAAGAGAAAAATGCCGTGCTTCGTAGGCTTGCACCATGGTGACCAAAATATCGAGACGGTCGCCATCATTGCTTCCCAGTGGTGGGTCAAGTTCTACTAGTTTAGATACCTCCTTGAGGGTATTTTTATAGTCTGTTTTGGTTCGAATTGGCTGAATATCCATGGTCACTCCGATCAGTTCATGTCTATGGTGGATGCATTGATGATGTCGTATTGCTTATGGGTACCTACAAATTTGATGTAGACGACGCCAAGGCGGTATGCGATGGCTACGATTAAGCGGTAGTCGTTTCCTTTGATATTGAAAATAACTCGGTTTTGTCCAATAAAACTAGCATTTGCAAACTGTTTTTTGATATCCATTGGCTTTTGCCATTTTGCTTTACCCGCCTCTTCATACCAAGCCAATAAAGCAGGTTTAGAGGAGGGGTGTTGGACGATAAAGTCACGTAAAGTTTTCAATGCAATCACACGCATTTGCTAATTTTAGTCCCAAAACGGGACTCTGCCTAGAGGTAAATCAAGTCTGTGGCGTAAGCCTTAACGAAAAATTAATAATCGCGCTTTTAGGAAATCGGACGAAAAAAAGCCCCGAGTTTTGCAACTCGGGGCTGAATCCACTTTTGAGGGTGGAGGAGACAAGTTTGCAGTTTAACTAAGAAGTCCTTCCTTCGCAACAATTGTCAGACAATTGCAACACTTTTAAACAGCACCTATTACAGAGCATGAGGGAATAGTTATGGAATGCATCGTCAGTTGGACTGGCAACAGCCACACAAGATCAGCTATGGGTTTTGTTGCAGAAACGGGAAGCGGCCACGTCATCACGATGGACGGCGCACCAGACGCCGCGAAACCAGAAAACGGTGGACAAAACTTAGCGCCGCGTCCTATGGAAACGGTATTAGCTGGCACGGGTGGTTGCACCGCCTACGACGTGGTGCTGATTTTGAAACGCGGCCGCCATGATGTGCGCGGTTGCAGTGTCAAACTCACCAGCGAACGCGCTGAAGTGGATCCCAAAGTGTTCACGCGCATCCACATGCAGTTCACCGTGACGGGTAAAGGCATACCCGCATCAGCAGTGGAGCGAGCGATCGCCATGAGCCATGAGAAATATTGCTCTGCGAGCATCATGCTGGGGAAGACGGCGGAGATTACGACGGGGTTTGAGGTGGTGGAAGCCTAAAATTAAGCCATGCGCCTAACCCCTGAAGCCATTGCCATCATCGTCGAGACGGTCAAGAGCCGTTTGGGTGATGAAGCGCAGGTGCGTTTATTTGGCTCGCGCTTGGACGACAACGCCAAGGGTGGCGATATAGACCTACACGTCAGCGTTTCCAAGCCCTTGCCTGAATGGGTATGGGAGAGCGCACAACTGGCTGCCAAATTGGAGCGGCTTTTGGATGGGCGCAAAGTAGATGTGCGTTTGATGGACGCCAGCCAAGAAGCCCAGCCCATCGACCGTATCGCCTTACAAGAAGGAGTTTTATTGTGTTGAGCGACGGAGAAAAAGCACGTTTGCAAACGCTACAAGAGACCGCCAAACTAGAGCTTTTGCATTTGCAGCAAACCAATCAACGCTTGTTTGCGCAACCATGGTCACAAGAAGTCATGGTCAACAAAATGCTCGACATTGATTTTGCAGAACGCGTTGACGCTTTTGTCGCAAGATTCGGGCGTTTGCAAGATTTGCTGGGCGATAAATACCTCCCCGCTTGGTTGCGCGCAGTGCAAGAACCAGTAGGCACTGCCCTAGAAAACCTAGACCGCGCAGAAAAACTCGGCTTGGTTCAAAGCGCAGATGCTTGGATATCCGTCAGAAAACTGCGCAACCAATTGGTTCACGAATATGTTGGGCGTATGGACATATTGCACGACGCACTGTTCCAAGCTAACGACCAAGTGGGTTTGCTGGCGTTTACGGCTAACCAGCTGGTTGAGAGAACAAGTAGATTAGTGGAAAGTGAATAAATGACTCGCGCCTTGAAGGCATAAATTGGCAAGTCACACCATGCTGATAACGAGCCGCTTGCCACAAGCCTGCGCATAGCGCTTGAGAGTGTTCAGCGAGGGAGTGTGCTTGCGACTACCTAAGCTCGATTCAATTCTTGCCAAAACGGGTTGGCTCACTCCCATGCGTTGTGCTACTTCGGCTTGCGTCAATCCTGCTTCTCGGCGAGCTTCCAACAAAGTTGCTAAAGCGGCAAACTCAGTTTCAAGCTCGTCATAGGCTTGTTTAAATGCTGGATCTGAAGCCCGTTTTGTCTCGGCTAGCTTTTTGGCGTTGAAAGCTACGGGCTGAAACTTGGTAGCCTTTTTTTCATTGATTTTGTTAAGCATTTTTGACCTCCTTCATTCGTTTTATAGCTAGGCGCAATTCGCGCCTTGGTGTTGTTTGGGTTTTCTTGATAAATCCATGCAAGACCAAGATCTTTTGATCTTTCACGCAGCAGAAAAAAGCCCTGTCAATTCCTTCTAAACCTCTGGCTCGGATTTCAAACAAGCCGCCACCCATGGCTTTTGTGTAGGGCAAGCCAAGGTTTGGGCCACTGACTTCCATTTGTTCTGCAATTCGGACAAAACTTGCAAAGATTTGCGTTGGCCAATCTTGGATATCGGCTTGGACTGATGCGTTGAAAAATAAAAGTTGATAAGCCATTGTATAGCATGCATGCAATAAATTGCAAGAGATTGAAAAACAGTAATGTGCAAATAAAACCAAACCCGTTGTGCATGCTTTGCTTAAACAATTCATTAGCGTTTCTTAAGAGACAATTCCCCCATGCCCACCCCCCAAAACAAACCCCTGCAACCCGCCGACTACCTTAAAAAAATCCTCACCGCGCGCGTCTACGACGTCGCGCAAGAGTCGGCGCTGGAGGTTGCGAAAAACCTGAGTCGCCGCCTACACAACACCGTGCTGCTCAAACGCGAAGACCAGCAACCGGTGTTCAGTTTCAAACTGCGTGGCGCTTACAACAAGATGGCGCATCTCACACCTGCGCAACTCAAAAAAGGCGTGATTTGCGCCTCCGCTGGTAACCACGCGCAAGGCGTCGCTTTAGGGGCTAGTCGGCTGGGTGCAAAGGCAGTCATCGTGATGCCCATCACCACACCTGCTTTGAAAATCGACGCCGTTAAAGCTTTGGGAGGCGATGTGGTGTTGTTCGGTGACAGCTATTCCGACGCCCACCAACACGCCCTCAAACTCGAAAAGAAAAACGGCATGTCCTTCGTCCATCCGTTTGACGACCCAGATGTCATCGCGGGGCAAGGCACCATTGCGATGGAAATGCTGCGCCAATTACAGGGCTTGAACCTCAACACAATTGACGCCGTGTTTGTCGCCATTGGCGGCGGCGGTTTGATCGCGGGCGTGGCCAATTACATCAAAGCTGTGCGGCCAGAAATCAAGGTGATTGGTGTGCAAATGGACGATTCCTCAGCCATGATGCAGTCGGTCAGCGCAGGCAAGCGCGTCACATTGAATGACGTGGGTTTGTTCTCAGACGGCACGGCTGTGAAGTTGGTGGGTGAGGAGACCTTCCGGATCTCGCGCAACTTGGTAGACGCCTACATGACTGTCGATACCGACGCGGTATGTGCGGCCATTAAAGACGTATTTGTCGACACGCGCAGCATTGTGGAGCCTGCTGGCGCCTTAGCTGTCGCGGCTATCAAACAATATGTCGCCGACCACAAAACCAAAGGCGAAACCTACGCCGCTATTTTGTGCGGCGCCAATATGAATTTCGACCGCCTGCGCTTCGTCGCCGAGCGCGCCGAAGTGGGTGAAGAGCGGGAAGCCTTGTTAGCCGTCACCATCCCTGAGCAACCTGGTAGCTTGCGCCGTTTTTGCGAGCTGATAGGCGCATTACCCAGTTTTGGCGGCAGCAAAACGCCGCGCAATGTGACCGAATTCAACTACCGCATGAGTGACGCCACACAAGCCCATGTTTTTGTGGGCCTGACCACCGGCGTTAAAGGCGAAAGCCACAAAATCGCCGCGCATTTCACTAAGCATGGGTTTGAGGCGATAGATCTGACACACGATGAACTTGCTAAAGAGCACATCCGCCACATGGTTGGCGGGCACTCCACCTTGGCGCAAGAAGAGCGCTTACTGCGTTTCGAGTTTCCCGAGCGCCCGGGCGCATTGATGCGGTTTCTGCTGGCCATGCGCCCAGGCTGGAACATCAGTTTGTTTCACTACCGCAACCAAGGTGCGGACTACGGGCGCATTTTGATGGGCTTGCAGGTGCCTACTAAAGACCGTAAGGCTTTTGCTAAGTTCTTAGAGGAATTGGGGTATCCGTATGTGGAGGAGACCTTGAATCCGGCTTATCGGTTGTTTTTGCAACGCTAAATTTCTAGACTATGCCGAAACTTTAGCCCGTCTTAAGTGCGTTTCAAGGAGACGAGTGCCTTGAAAGTCTCAGGTGGAAAGAAATCTTTCGCTTTGGTAGGCTTTTGAATTAACAAACCGGTCTTGGTTTTCATCTGCATATTTGCACCCTTTAGACCCGATGCGCCACAGCAGTCATCACCCCAGCCGCTACCCGCATCAAAACTTTGAAAGGCGCTGGCAACTCCGCCGCACCAGCAGCCTGCGCTTCTTGGGCGTGCCGCATTTCATCCGCCTTCATTTGCGCCACTATTGCGCGTGAGGCGTGGTCGTTTTCAGGCAAGCGTTGCATATGGCTCTGCAAATGCGCTTCCACTTGATTCTCTGTTTCCACTACAAAACCAAGACTCATAGCGTCGCCGCCCAATTTGGCGGCCACAAAACCTATGCCAAACGCACCTGCGTACCACAGGGGGTTGAGAAGGCTGGTGCGGCCACCGAGTTGCCTCAAGCGCTCTTCTGTCCAGGCGAGGTGGTCGGTTTCCTCTTCGCAGGCGGCTTGCAAATGGTTGCGTAATGAATCGTCTTTGGTCGCTAAAGCTTGTGCGGTGTAGAGCGCCTGCGCGCAAACTTCGCCTACGTGATTGACGCGCATCAAGGCTGATGCTTCACGTTTTTCTGCGTCACTCAGTGGGGCTTGTGCTATGCCGCTGGCTGGGTTATTGCGACTCGCGTGGTGGTGGGTAAAGACTGTGCGCAAGGCGCGGTCGGCGGTGGTGAGTAGGGAGTCAAAATTAGTCATCAGCGTTTCAAGTCT
>JAGWXI010000043.1 GCA_018969975.1 Burkholderiales bacterium | reverse complement strand
AAGGGCCCATCGTTGTTGAAAGACAAACTCAAAGTACAAATTGCACCGTTGGCTGCTTTCAATTGGATGCTCATGTCCATAGCAATGCCCAACGCTGGGTGAATGGGGCCTTGCACCGCATTGGCTTTGACAATCGGGCTAGCGGCTTGGTAGGCAAACAAATCTACCGTATGCGCAGCGTGGTGCCACAACAAGTGGTCTGTCCAGCTACGGGGTTGGCCGAGCGCGTTCATATTGGTGCGGCGAAAGAAATAGGTTTGCACATCCATTTGCTGGATGTTGAACTCCCCTGCTTTCACTTTGTTGTGCACATATTGGTGGCTGGGGTTAAAGCGGCGTGTGTGACCACACATGGCGACCAGCCCTTTTTCTTTGGCCAAAGAAACCACCGACTCAGCATCTTTCCAACTGTCTGCCAAAGGAATTTCCACTTGTACGTGTTTGCCTGCTTTCAAGCAAGCGATGCTTTGGGCTGCGTGCATTTGTGTGGGGGTGCACAAAATGACGGCATCGACTTCTGGCAAAGCCAAGCTGTCTTCCAGATTGGTCGTCACATGCTGGATGCCGTATTTACTAGCAACTTCTTTGGTTTTTTCTAACTCGCGGCTAATGAGTGAAACGACTTCCACGCCATCAATATTTTTAATGCCGTCCAAGTGTTTGATGCCAAATGCGCCTGCGCCTGCAAGCGCCACTTTGATGGTTTTAGACATAGTGTGTTGCTCCGAAATTTAACAATTACTGACATTCCAAAATAGCATGTCCGACAGCGGTGTTGGATGCAGGCACATGGTAGAAACGCTTGACGAGCTTGGGGGCTGTGCCAGTCACTTTGTCGCCGTTCACATCGGACATAGCGCCGCGTGCAATCAACCACATGACCAATTCAATGCCTTCGCTACCGGCTTCGCGCACGTAGTCAATGTGCGGCACTTGGGCGCATGCCACGGGGTCGTTGATCATCATGTCCAGCCACTGGTTGTCCCATTCACGGTTGATCAAACCTGCGCGCGCACCTTGTAACTGGTGGCTCATGCCGCCAGTTCCCCAAATATGCACATTGAGGTCTTCGTCGTAACTCTCGACTGCTTTGCGAATGGCTTGTCCGAGATTGAAACAACGCTGACCGCTAGGCACTGGGTACTGCACGACGTTCACCGCAAAAGGAATTACAGGGCAAGGCCAAGCGCCTGTAACAGGGTCTTGTTGTCCACACATCAAAGACAGAGGAACGGTCAACCCATGGTCTACATCCATTTTGTTGACGATGGTTAGATCGAAGTCTTGTTGGATAACGGATTGCGCAATATGTGAAGCCAGCTCTGGATGGCCTTTGACAACAGGCACTGGCCGAGGTCCCCAACCTTCGTCGGCAGGTTGGTACTCAGCTGCCGTTCCAATGGCGAAGGTAGGAATCATGTCCAAGCTAAATGCTGTCGCATGGTCGTTGAAGACCAAGAAAATGACGTCAGGCTTGTTGTCTTTCATCCACTGCTTGCCGTATTCATAGCCTTCAAATACTGGTTGCCAATACGGTTCGTGTGTTTTGCCTAAATCCAGCGCTGCGCCTATCGCAGGCACATGCGAGGTGTAAACCGATGCGGTAATTTTTGCCATCTCTGGGTGCTTTCTATGTATGACTTTTATGCAGATGCTTTGCCAGCAGAGCCTTGGGGCTGGTGCTGGGCTTGGGCGGTCCCGTCTTCGCCGATGTAACGGTTACCTTCAATAGAGCGACCACCACCAACCATCATGTTGCGGTATTCGTCTTCGGTCATCCCGGTCATAGAACCTGCCATTTGCTGAAAACTCTTGCCATCCGTCGCGCCAATTTTGGCCAGGAAATAAATATTGCCGCCTGTGCGCATGCACCAGTTCAAATCACGCGCCAATACCGCTTGCTTTTGTTCTTCGGTCATAGGCCAGCCATCAAGGTAAGCACGCTCGTTGGCTTTGAATTTTTCGCGGTTCTCGGCTTTCATCAAAGACATACAAAACTGGTTGATCCAATAGCCTTTGCGCGATTGCTCTGCATCAAAAATAATGGTGCCAGGCACATCTAAGTAGGGTTTATCTAAAGCCATTTATGCCTCCTCAGGCCAATACAAACGCATGGGGTTATCGACCAGCAATTTCTTTTGTAACTCTGCCGTCGGTGCTATGTGTGGAATGAAATCGACCAGCAACCCGTCATCGGGCATGTGGTCTTTCAAGTTGGGGTGTGGCCAATCGGTGCCCCACAAAACACGGTCTGGGAACTCTTGCACGATGCGTTTGGCGAAAGGAATCACGTCTTGGTAGGCGTTTTGTTCACCATTCAGAGCTTTAGGCCCTTTTATAGATAAACGCTCTGGACAAGTTACTTTGCTCCACACATTGCTGTGCTCGCGCATGAACTTCACAAACAACTCAAATTCTGGACCGTCGACTGGCTTGTCCACATTGGGGCGACCCATGTGGTCGACCACCACGGTAGTCGGTAGCGCAGTGAAAAAGTCCCACAGTTCAGGTAAGTCAACTGCTTCGAAATAAATCACCACATGCCAACCCCATTTTTTAATACGGGTTGCAATTTCAAGGAGTTCGTCTTTGGGTGTGAAGTCGACCAAGCGTTTGACAAAGTTAAAACGCACGCCACGCACACCCGCATCGTGCATCGCTTGTATTTCTGCATCACTCACATTGCGCTTCACAGTGGCGACACCGCGGGCTTTGCCGTTTGATTGCACCAAAGCGTCCACCATGGCCCGGTTGTCTGCACCATGACAAGTAGCCTGTACTACGACATTACGTGCAAAACCTAAGTGGTCGCGCAAGGCATACAACTGGTGTTTTGATGCATCGCATGGCGTGTATTTGCGCTCAGGTGCGTAAGGAAACTCTGCGCCAGGGCCAAATACATGGCAATGGGCGTCTACTGCGCCTGCAGGCAGTTTGAATGTTGGTTTGCTAGGGCCGCTGTACCAATCTAGCCAGCCTGCTGTTTTTTGAAATTCCATTTTTTTCTTAAGTTAGTCGATGTAACGCAATCCCGCTTTTTCAAGGGACTCGCGCATCTTGTACATATCTAGGCCCAATTCACCAGCGGCTAATTTGGCGCGCTTTTCGCCTTCGTTGGCTTCTCTGGCCTGTGCAGCGTCGGCCACTTTTTGTGCCCAGGCTGCTGGAACCACAACCACGCCATCATCGTCGGCCACGACTGCATCACCAGGCTCTATGTTCACGCCAGCACAGACCACAGGAATATTGACTGAGCCGATCGTGGCCTTTATCGTTCCCTTAGCGCTGATACCTTTGCTCCACACAGGAAATCCCATGGATGTCAATTCACGCACATCGCGAACACCTGCATCGATCACCAAAGCTTTGGCACCACGCGCCATGAAAGAGGTCGCCAACAAATCACCAAAAAATCCATCACAGTTATCAGCTGTGATAGCCGCGACAACGATATCGCCGGGTTGAATTTGTTCGGCAACTACATGCATCATCCAGTTATCCCCTGGATGCAAAAGCACGGTCACCGCTGTGCCAGATACTTGAGCACCGCTGTAGATCGGGCGCATATAAGACTGCATCAATCCCACACGGCCCATAGCCTCGTGCACGGTGGCAACACCGAACTTACCAAGCTTTTGCACTGCATTGGCATCTGCACGCACGATGTTGCGTTTGACGATTCCTAATTCGGTCATTGGAAAATTCCTTTTGAAAATAATCGGGGTGAATTACAAGCCTTTGGCTTTGAGTTGGGTGTCTAGTCTGCTAAACACTCTGCGCGCATTACCTTCATACACCGCATAACGCTGTTCTGCATTGAGGTTGGCAGCCGATTCAATATAGCGCTTGGTGTCGTCATAGTAATGGCCTGTCTCAGGGTCTATGCCGCGCACAGCGCCAATCATCTCTGAGGCAAACAAAATATTTTTAACAGGTATGACGCGTGTAAGCAAGTCAATGCCAGGCTGGTGGTACACGCAGGTATCAAAGTAAATGTTATTGAGCAAATGGTCTTGGAGCAAAGGCTTTTTCAACTCTTGCGCCAAGCCTCTGAAACGGCCCCAGTGGTAAGGCACTGCACCACCGCCGTGCGGAATGAGAAACTTCAAAGTCGGAAAATCTTTGAACAAATCACTCGTTAAACATTGCATGAATGCAGTGGTGTCAGCATTCAAATAATGCGCGCCTGTGGTGTGAAAGCATGCATTGCAACTGGTAGACACGTGCACCATGGCGGGTATGTCGTACTCCACCATTTTTTCGTAAATGGGATACCAAGACCTATCGCTCAACGGCGGTGACGTCCAGTGGCCACCCGATGGATCAGGGTTGAGATTGATACCTACATTGCCATATTCGTTGACGCATTTTTCTAATTCAGGAATGCAGGTGGCTGGGTCCACTCCGGGAGACTGGGGCAGCATGGCGGCAGGCACAAAGTTATCAGGGAAAAGTTGTGCAACACGAAAGCACAGTTCATTACATATGGCGGCCCACGTAGAAGAGACTTGAAAGTCGCCGATGTGGTGCGCCATAAAACTGGCCCGCGGGCTAAATATGGTGATGTCAGAACCACGCTCTTTCATCTTGGCGAGCTGGTTGGTCTCGATGGTTTCGCGCAGTTCGTCGTCGCTGATTTTTAAATCACTGACTTTGGGCACCATCGCTGGGTCTTTGATACCTGCGATTTGGCGATTACGCCAATTTTCAAGCGCTTTAGGGGCTGTGGTGTAGTGACCGTGGACGTCGATGATGAGGGGTTTAGAGTGGCTCATAAGTAGTGTCTGGTATTTGAAATATTGAAAATTAACGCCCTGCCCACACTGCGTGCGGAACCATCACTTCACCACGCATCAGCAATCTAGCGGTGCGAAGCAATGCGGCTTTGGTCACATTTTGGGGATTGTTCGGGTCTGTTTCTAAAGCTACGCTGAATTCACCTGTAGGGTGCTCTACCGATACATGCTGCGTGGCTCCGGCTTGCATGACGGCGACGCCCTCACACACGGATCCTTTCAATACACATGCAGTACCTACCGTGACCGCAGCCAGCACACCGATAGCGTCGTGGCAAACATGGGGAATGAAGGAGCGCGTGGTGATCGAGCCACCATCTCTGGGTGGTGCTATCAATGTCATTTTGGGATAGTTTTTTTGTGCGACATCGCCTAGTCCCATCATCAATGAGATTTGCAAGCGCAGTGCCTCAATACGTTTTTTAAGATCTTCGTCTGCGTTGAGTTCAGCGACTGATTCATAGCCCGTGCGACCCAAGTCGCTGGCTCTGAAGATGACCAAAGGCATACCGTTGTCTATGCAGGTAACGTCCAATGTGAAGGGTGCAAAGCCTTCACCAGTCACAGTAATGGTGTCTTTCACTTGTCCAGTGGGTAGCAAGGAAGAACAGACAGAGCCCGCGGTATCCAGAAAGTTGATGGTGATAGGTGCTGAACTGCCAGGTGCGCCGTCTATGCGGGCGTCACCTGCATATTCGACATAACGTTTGGCTGAGGATGTGTGTTTATTTGAAGTGCTACCTTTTGACACAGGTAGCAAAGGTGTTTGCACCGTGATGTCGCACGCCATATCGGTATTGAGTGTCAAGACGCGAAAGGTACTGGTATCGCCCTGCGCCTGCACCAAACCAGTTTCAAGGGCAAAAGGCACCACGCCTGCCAACATATTGCCGCAATTGGGCGTGGTGTCGACTGTGTCTTTGTCGGGTTGCAGTTGGGCGAACAAGAAATCGATATCTACTCCGGGCTTATTGCTCTTACGCACGATCGCCACTTTGCTGGTCAGTGGGTGCGCCCCGCCTAAACCATCGATTTGCCGCTTGTCTGGTGAGCCCATTACCGACAACAACACGCGGTCTCTTGTCGCAATGTCTGCGGGTAAATCGGATTCTTTGAAAAACGGACCCTTTGAGGTTCCACCACGCATGAAGAGGCAAGGGATAGGCGTTTGCATGTTCTGTATTTTTAGGCATTTGAAGGCGTTTAGCGAGACAAGACAGAGACTAGCTGATATGCCTAAATTAAATATCCGATAATTCGATATTCGTTTTCAAGCTATTTATGGACCTCAAACAAATCGAAGCTTTTGTCACAGTTGCCGAGTTAGGAAGTTTTACCAAAGCAGCCTCGGCACTCGGCATCGCGCAACCTTTGCTAAGTCGCCACGTACGCCAGTTAGAAATTGGATTACATCAAAATTTACTGCTCAGAAATGGTCGCGGTGTTACGGTGACCGAAGCGGGCTTGGTATTACTTGAACACGGACGTGGCATTTTGCATCAAGTAGAAGTAGCCAAAGAGGTGCTTGGCTCAGTGCGAGGCGCCTTATCGGGTCGCATTTCTATTGGCCTACCCCCGAGCTTATCTAAACTCATTACCGTTGCATTGACCTTGTCATTTCGCGAATACCTACCCCAAGCCAAATTGTCTTTGACTGAAGGTTTTTCCGTTTTGATGTTGGAGAGTTTGCGCTCTGGAAGACTGGATATGGCTTTGCTCTATAACCCACCGCATTCTCCAGACATAGAGATGGCCCTGATTCACGAAGAAGCCTTGGTACTCATTTCAGGTAAGGGTAGTGCGCTTGAAACAGCCAAACAAGCTGGCATGGCCTTGAAGGGCTCTATGCCGCTTGCATCTCTAGGAAAATTGCCCTTGATCGTTCCCAGCAGACCGAATGCGTTTCGACTTTTGATAGATACTGAAATGCAGCGCATCAATGTCAAACCCCAAATTGTGTTGGAAATTGACGGTCTCAACGCCATCTTGGAATTAGTGAGAGAGGGTATGGGCTTTGCTGTTTTGCCAGCCTACACCCTACGTAACTTTGCCAATATGCAGGAATTCAATGTCCACCGTATCGAAAAGCCACAACTCTTGAGTCAGCTCATGTTGGTCCATTCAGCCAAGCGCCCTATGACAGCAACACACCTCGCAGCCCAGAAGCTCATTGAAGCTGAAGTATCCCGAGCTTTGTTGAAAAATACCCCCTAAATACGCGACACTATCGGCTGTTTTATTTACTACCCAACCGCATTGCCATGCTCAAAACAAAAAAAGCCCTCATTCAACATCTAAAAGAAGATGTCTATTGCCATCTCGGTGTTTCAAAAATTGCAGGTATTGGGGTATTTGCCATGCGACAAATTCCCAAGGGGATTAATCCATTGCGCAGTTGGCTGCCAACCAAAGAACTCACCATCACACTAGATGAACTCAACAATCTACCTACACCAGTTCGCAAGCACATTCATATGTTTTGTTATGTCGATAACAAAAAGAAGAAAGTAGATGTGCCTGTTTACGGTATGAACGCCACAAACATGTCTGTCTATCTCAACCACTCGAAAAAGCCTAGCCTGAAATTCACGAAGGTTGGGGAACTGGTATCACTGCGACAAATCAACGCCGGCGAAGAACTCACTATCGATTACGACAAAAGCTTTGGAGAAAAGCACGTGTTTAAATAAACGCGCTTTTATCCAGCGTTCATCATTCTTCTTGAGCGGCTTGTGCAGGAATGATAGGCGTTGGTGGTGGCGCCTTTACCAACAAATGCGGAGTTTGTCTGTAAATTTGATTAAGTTGCTCGGGCCTGAAGTCAACGTGCAATGGAGACGAGGGATCTAGAACTAATTCGTGGTCTAGGTCTGTCAGGGCTATCGCATAGATAGGCTCGTAATCAGTGACAAATAAAGCTTTGTAGCCATAGTCATCGACAGGGCCTAGGTTGTAGTACTTGTATCCGTTTTTAGCAGCCCACTTTGACGCCAACAAGCAAGCATAAATTCCTGGTGAGCGATTTTTAAAGTCCCGATTCCACTGACAAAAACTTCCGTAAACCTGATCGTACTTTGGCAAAAGCACCGAAACGTCAGTCAAAACCAATACACCTGCACTATCGTGCACTTGCAATATGAGTACATCGAGAGTTTGGATGTAGTCTAGGAATCCTTCAATTTCGCGGTCATCTATTTCATAGGCTTCGAAATGCTCGCCGCCCATCGCAAAAAGATCTTCTAGCGAAAGTGCGCTACCAGGAACCACGGACTCCGAGTAACTAAAAGTTTTATACATTTTTTCTAGTTCACGAAATTTACGTTCTCTGCGCGGTTCAATCCAGAAGTTTTCGTCAGACACATGCACCAGACCATATTTGTCATTGATCGGTACACCAAATTGGCTATCTGGAGGTAAGGCGTACACGACAAAAGGTCGAGGTGCTTGGGCCATCATCTCGTGGGAGACGTCTATATAAGGGCACAGGGCATCCCATCGGCTTGTGTAGTAGTGAATATCGTTATGGTGGCTGTCAACACACAAGTTCTCCTGCGTCCAGGTTTGATAGCCAATTTGTTTGACATCTGGAGTTGGGTCATCGTGGGAGTGAAGGGGGGATGTTTCGTGATGCTCCGATAACTCGGGCATGCGTAGTGCCATAGAACCGCTCATTTTTGTACTTCCTTCTTCAAGGGCTGTGCTGGTAATTTTTTTAATGCAAAGTAGCTGGTGTCGACTGAATAGTTACTTTCTAAAAATGCAGGATCAGTTTTCATGTGCTTCTTGATGCCCGAAGCCATTGCTGCTAAATGCTTGGAAGCAATACTTTTAGGGGAAGCAAGTTGATCCACGTACGCGGGCATGATCGGACACTCCACGTCAAAGTAGAACGTCTGAGAATTTGGGTTAAAAGAGAGGGGGTAGAGCTTACAAGAGAAGGGCTTCTCATCCCCAAGCAAGCATCCTTGAGGTCCTAGGTGTTCACAGTTGCCGTTCATGCAAAGCTGTCCATGCTTTAATTTTTCTTTCGCTGTCAGGGTAATTTCCAACTCTGGATATCCTGGTTCAACGTGACAACATCTTTGGCACTGAGCGCAATGTTCAAAGGGCACAGAAGCCCCATTCAGGAAAAATTAAACACTGAGCATTACTCAGGCGTGCCATAAGAAGCTGTCCTTTTCGTTTTAATTTTTTTAATTTTAAACTTTACCAAACAGGCGAGAGTTTAATCAAAAAATCAGTACTTACAAAAACTTTCCGCGAACAGCTAATTCGCGAATTGGTTTACGTGGATTAGGCGACTCTCTTTCGCGCAACGCATCAGGTAAAACACTAGGATCTCCGCGTTTACCAATAGCAATAAGTGCATGTAGTTGATGCTCTGCAGGCAGATGGATTGCAGATGAGGCTTTTTCAAAATCAATGCCACCTAATGCGTGTACAAACCAACCAGAAAAAGTAGCTTGCATGGCAATGTTGGCCCAGGCCGCACCTGTATCGAACTCATGCGATCCGTTCGGTATGGGGGCAGTCGCACCAGGCGGTGTGCAGAAATTGAAAGAGGCAATAGCAACAAGTGCAGCAGCCTTAGGAGCCCAGAGTTGGTTCATCGGTGCCATGCTGTCAACCAATGGCTGAAACAAGGGGTCTCCACGCAAAGCATATGCAAATCGCCAAGGCTGGGCATTGAAGGCAGATGGAGCCCAACGCGCTGCCTCTAAAAGAGTCAAAAGTTCGTCCTCCGTAATAGCCGCATTTGAAAAAGCTCTTGGAGACCAGCGGTCTGTAAATACAGTATTGATGGAATGGTCTGCTTTGCGTTTATTTTCAATTGGGAAATTTGACATTTTGACTTTCATAAAAAAATTTCACGCACTATACATAAGTTGCCACACCCTAAATGGAGTGAGCGGCATTTGTAAGTGCGCACTTAAGTGTGATTTTCCATTGCGCGCTAGTGCATCTGCCACAGCATTTACAACTGTGGGTGTAGCGCCAATAGTTCCTAATTCGCCAACTCCCTTAACGCCCAAGACGTTGTTCTTACATGCGATGCTAGCGTCCATGTGCGTTGAAAACATTTGCGGCATGATGTCAGCATGTGCCAAGGCATAGTCCATCAAACTACCCGTTAACAACTGTCCGGTTTCTGAGTCATAGACCACCTCCTCCAATAAAGCTTGGCCGATGCCTTGAACCGCTCCTCCGTCTAATTGCCCTCGAACGATGGTGGGGTTGATAACGCGCCCTACATCGTTGACGGAGGTGTAAGACACAACACTGACGAAACCAGTTTGCGGGTCTAGTTCAATTTCACACACATGACATCCGTTAGGCCAAGTTGGGCCATTGACAGTGTTGGTTGACTGCAATTCAATTTTTTTATGGGGTTGTTTTGCGGCCAAAGCTGCCAAACTAATTTTGAGATCTGTACCTGCCACCAAAAACTCGCCACTAGCGTAATGCAAATCTTGGGTGGAAGCTTCTAGTGCCTGGGCGGCTAACTCTCTGGCTTTGTCCAAAGTCTTCTCCGCGCCTACGTGTACTGCTGAACCGCCAGTGAACAAGGATCGAGAACCCGCACTTCCAAAACCATTACTGTGGTCGGTATCGCCCATACAAATTCGTACTTGCGATAAGGGCACGCCAAATACATCCACCACCAACTGTGCCAAAGAGGTAGCAATACCCTGGCCCATGGCGGTGACGGCTGTGAACACCTCTATCACCCCATCCTCCAAGACTTTGATTTGCACCGTTTCTTCAAAAGCGTTACCGCCAGTCCACTCCAAAAATGTGGCAATCCCTAATCCACGCCAAAGTCCTTTGTTTGCGGATGCCTTGGCTCTATCTTCAAACCCTTCCCAATTAGCTTTTTCTAAACCTTGGTTCATGATGGACTCAAAATTACCTGTGTCATAGGTTTGGTCCATCGGGTTTTTATAAGGCATTTGGTGTGGTTGTATGAAATTGAGGCGGCGCAGTGCAATTCGATCGATGCCTGATTGGCGCGCAGCCTCATCTATCAATCGTTCGATGTTGTAAATAGCTTCAGGACGGCCTGCACCACGATAAGCCCCGGTGGTTGCGGTATTGGTCATCACGCTAGTGAAATGGAAATCGATGCAGGGTATGTCATAGACACTGGTCTGCACCCAAGGGCCAATCATTAATTGAATGGCCACACCCGTCATCGTGGGGTAGGCGCCAACATTGGCCAAGGTATGGATGCGCAAGCCTAAGATTTTTCCATTAGCGTCTAAGGCCAGCGAAGCTTTACTAAAAATATCGCGGCCATGGGTGCTGCTGAGAAACTCTTCGCTTCGGTCTGCAATCCACTTGACAGGTTTTTGTAATTGGTGGGCGACATACGCAACCACCACGTCCTCAGGATAGGCTCCTGTTTTCATTCCAAAGCCACCGCCAACGTCGCCAACGATAACGCGGACCTTTTCTGTTTGAAGACCTAACAGGTCGCAAACCATAGTGCGGACACCGGTTGGCATTTGGCTGCTGATACGAATAATTAACCGGTCAGCTTCCGTGTAAGCCAATACGCTGCGCGGCTCTATCGTCACAGCCATCAGTCTTTGGTGATTTAAATCCAAAGAGACAACATGCGCTGCTTGAGCAAACGCTGTATCGATGGACGCAGTATCTCCATAGCGGGCTTCAGCAACCCGGTTGTCACTCGCATCACTCAGTAAAGGGGCGTCTGGTTTAAGTGCATCTTCTAGCGTAACAGCGCAGGGTAGCTCCTCAAACTCAACCGCAATCGCTTCCATTGCATTGCGCGCTTGCTCTTGCGTATCCGCCACAACAGCAGCAATTGCTTCACCGCTGTAGCGAACGCGATCCGATGCCAGTATGCGGCGATCAGCAGACGCTACTGCTGAACCATCTGCGCGTCTAAAGCCAATCGGGCGTGGCATGGGTTTGATACCAGCTTGAGTCAACTCTTTTCCAGTTATGACTAAATGAACACCCGGCATCGATTTAGCAATGGATGTATCGATCTTCACTATGCGCGCATGTGCATAAGGGGATCGAAAAAAACAAATGTGGGTTTGCCCTGGTGGATTTACGTCACTGGTATAGAGACCAGCGCCTTTGAGTAATTGGTCATCCTCTAATCGTTGAACTGCTTGCCCGCTTCCAAACCTGGTTGTCATCGTATTCAAGTGCTTTATCCTTACTGAGCAAAATAATAATTCAGTTTATCGCGTTCGAAGAAACCGGGTTGTGGGTTGTGCGAGTTACGCACAAGACAGCTCGAATCAATTACGGCACGATAATTTGCAAAGTATCACTTAACTCAAGGAACTATTCATGTCACACCTCACTCTTGCACAAGCATCCCAAATTTTGCAAGGCGCTCGCCAAGCAGCACGCGCTGCGAATTACAAACCCATGGGTATTGCAGTACTTGACGCTTCTGGTCAATTGGTAGCCTTTGAACGCGAAGACGGTGCAAGTATGTTTCGCTTTGATATTGCACGAGCAAAAGCATGGGGGGCAGTTGGATTTGGGACATCAAGTCGCGTATTAGCTGAACGTGCCAAAGACAACCCCAATTTCTTTGTCTCCTTGTCTGCGACCGCTGAAGGTAAATTTCTGCCCCAACCCGGCGCTGTTCTTATCAAAGACGGCTCTGGTCAAGTATTAGGGGCCGTAGGCGCTAGTGGTGGAACTGGCGATGAAGATGAACTAATTTGCGCAGCTGGCGTCAAAGCAGTTGGTTTGGTTGCGGGCTAATACTTAAGTAGTGGACAGTTACCATGACCGATGAACAGTTGTTTCAATTTGCACAAGTTAACGCACAAGTTTTAGGTTTACCAACTGACGAAGCCAGGTTGCTTCGTGTGGTCTCTCACTTAAAACGCACCGAAGCTATGGCGCAATTACTTGACCAAGTGGACTACCCAGCTGACCTGGAAATCGCCGAAATCTATTGCCCCAAGCAAATCGCAGCATGAGTTTTCACCACCTCTCGAGCTCGGACATCACGCAAGGTATTTCTCAAGGCAGTTTCAGTGCTTGTGAGGTACTTCAACATTGTTTCGAACGCATTGATACAACGGACGAAAAAGTCAACGCCTTTACAGCCACACATAGGGATCGTGCCATGCAAAAAGCATGCTCGATTGATGCTTTACGTGCATCTGGTGCTTCCCTGCCGCCTTTAGCAGGCGTGCCTTTTGCAGCAAAAAACCTGTTTGATGTAGAAGGCCAAGTCACTCTAGCTGGCTCTATCGTTAACCGTTCGCACGTGCCAGCTCAGCAAGACGCGTTTCTGATCCAACAAATGACAGCCGCTGGTGCCGTCTTAGTCGGCTCACTCAATATGGACGAATTCGCTTACGGTTTCACTACCGAGAACACCCACTATGGCCCCTGCCGAAATCCGCACAACACCAACCGCATCTCAGGCGGATCCTCTGGGGGATCCGGTACTGCGGTGGCTGCCCACCAAGTTCCTTTGACCTTGGGCTCTGACACCAATGGTTCTATTCGTGTTCCCGCCTCTTTGTGTGGAGTGTGGGGACTCAAGCCCACCTTTGGCAGGTTATCGCGCCGAGGGACTTTTCCTTTCGTCAATAGCATTGACCATTTAGGAGGTTTTGCCAATACCTTGGACGGCTTAGCCACCATGTATGACGCCATGCAATGCCCCGATGCGCAAGACCCTGGTTGTCACGTCAAAACAGTTCAACCCGTGTTGCCTTGTTTAAAACAAGGCACACAAGGTTTGCGAATAGCCGTTCTCAACGGTTTCTTTGAAGATAACGCCTCACCCCAAGCGCGCGAGGTGGTTGCTAACGCAGCAAAAGCCTTGGGCGTGCATGCGCAAGTGCAATGGCCAGACGCTATCTTAGGACGCGTCGCCGCATTCATCATTACAGCCAGTGAAGGTGGCACCTTGCATTTAGACAACCTGCGCCACCGCATTGAAGACATGGAACCCCTCTCCGTAGACCGCTTTATGGCTGGCGCACTCCAACCTGCGGCGTGGTATGTCAAAGCCCAAAGATTTCGCCGCATGTACCGCGACAAAGTCAACGCATTGTTTGAAAACTGGGATGTGTTGTTAGCGCCTGCCACACCTGTGAGCGCTACTGCTATCGGCCAAGAGTGGTTAGAAATTCAAGGTCAAACCTTACCTAGTCGCGCGGCCATGGGTTTACTAACGCAACCCATTTCATTTGCAGGATGTCCTGTCGTGGCCGCTCCCATGTGGCCTAGTGCGAATGAAGGCTTGCCATTGGGTATTCAAATCATCTCCGCCCCTTGGCGGGAAGATTTAGCGTTCCGTGTTGCCAACCAATTGGAGCATGCGGGTATTTGCCATACCAAGCAGGTCGAATTCTAGAAACCGTTGAATTTACAAAAGGTTGCTGGATCTAAAACATGGCAATGGGAATCAATCTTTTTAACAGAAAGAATTCCCATTTCAGAACGTAGCCAATATAGTTTTTCTTAACTCATCAGTAATTTCAGGCATTACGCCGAACCAAGCCTTGAATGCAGGACGCGCTTGGTTCAATAACATGCCCAATCCATTCACAGTGGGATTACCACGCAAACGGGCATTCTCTAACAATGGTGTTTCTAGGGGAATATAGATGGCGTCAGATACGAGAGCAGTTTTCGGTAAAGCATCCAAAGACACATCGAGTGCTGGCTGACCGTACATACCCTGGTTGGTGGTATTGATCAACATGGCCACCCCGCGCATAGCCTCATTACGCTCGCTCCAGTCAAACACTTTCACGATCGACTCCACACCCGCGTTCAGCTCTAGTGCTTTGGACTTGGTGCGATTAATTAAACGAATTTCTGCCGCACCTTCATCTACCAAACTCAACACAATGGCTCTTGCTGCGCCGCCAGCTCCTACAACTACGATAGGACCTTCGTCAGCGCGCCAATCTGGCTTGGCATCCTTGACGCATTGGATATAGCCGTACCCATCGTTGTTAAAGCCGTGAAGTGCACCATCTTCTTGGACCACGATGCAATTGATCGCACCCATGCGCTGCGCCAAAGGGTCAATATGGTCCATCATCTTCATCGCATGCACTTTGTGTGGCAAGGTGATGTTGCAACCAGCCAAACCCAGCGCAGACAAACCACGCATAGCAGCCTCCAAGTTTTTTAATTCCACCGGAAAGTGTCCATACGCTCCTTTGAGTCCGTACTTGGCCAACCAGTAGTTGTGCAAGATGGGGGATCGTGATTGGTAAACGGGCATGCCCATTACACCTGCGAGCTTGAACTTATTGCTGTCGGACATGGTTTCTCTTAAAGATTTACTTTTTGTTAACTGGTGGCAATATTTCACTCACAACTTGCTTCCCGTTGACAACTTTGGTGAGATAACTCTCACGATCTAAGTCGCCATTGGCGTCATAGGAGAGCTCTAACAAGCCGCATCTTATCTCTGGTTAAAACCGAGTCTAGATTATTACAAGTTAGTAACCGAATCATCTGGATACCTCCATAGGTCAAAATCCGCACATGGAAGTCCTACTCATAGAAGATGAACAAAAGATTGCAGACTTTGTTATGGCGGGTTTCGCCGCTGCCAACATCGCGATCCACCACGAACTCGATGGTTTTAGGGGTCTTAACACCGCTTTGATTAAAACATTTGATGCCATCGTCCTTGATGTGGGACTGCCCTTGCTTGACGGCTTTCAGGTCATACAGGAATATCGAAAAAAAGAATTCACCACCCCTGTCATTATGTTGACAGCAAGAACTGAACTAGACGACAGGCTTAAGGTGTTTGAATCTGGCGCCGATGACTACATGCCCAAGCCATTTTTTGTTGAAGAATTAATCATCCGACTGCAAACCTTGGTACAACGCAAAATAGGCAGCACTCAAAAAGTAATTGAGCAAAGCGGCATCTCTTTGGACCGTTTCACACGCGTAGCTACTTACCAAGATCGCACAGTGACTCTAACGCAAAGAGAATTCATGCTTTTGGAATGTTTGATGCTTTCTCCCGGATTAATTTTTTCACGCCAACAGATTCTCAAACGCTCCTGGGGAATTGAGTTTGATACGGGAACAAATATTGTGGATGTGTGTATCCAACGTCTCAGAAAAAAATTATCTGATACAGACACCAAAAACACTTCACCATTTCCAGTTGAATCCATTCGTGGCGTTGGATACAGATTGAACGCTATCAAATGAAGCGATCTCTTAAATTAAGAATATTTATATTTGTTTTTTTAGGTATCGCCATATTTGTTCTTGCTTCGCGGCTGACAATTCGATTTTCGGCAAGCGCGCCACTGGTAACCTACCAGAGTGAGTTATTTGGACGTCAAATTACGCGTATCAGCACTTCCCTGGGTGACAAAACTGGTGCAGAAAAACTTCAAACCCATTTAATTTATGCGATTGAAGGACTCAAGCCCCATGAATTTGTGGTGTTGCCATCTCAAAATCCATCAGATCAAATTTTCTCTAAAGAACTACTAGCAGCATCTGATAAAAATTTTGACAAGTGGAATTTTTTAGACCGGCAATTAGAAGGTGTAACTGTAAGCTACAAGGATGTTGAAGTTAACGGAATTGAATGGAGGTTATTTAAAACAAAACTGCCAAAAAATGTTGACTATTTGGTTGCATTGGACAAAGGAGTGTTGAAGCAACGGATGTTCGATACACTTGATGTGCGAGACAGAATGGGCTTACAGATCTACCCTATTTTAATTTTGTATGCTGTTTTCCTGACATTCTTTATTTCGTATGCCGCACTTGAACCTTTCAAAAATATTCAAAGACTATTTTCAAAAATTGACATCAAAAATCCAGTAAATCGGTCTAATCTAAAGGCCAACGACACATACAAGGAATTAAATAGTTTCATTAACTACTTTAATGAACTCATAGATAGATCTCGGTTTAGCTATCAGCATGCCAATCGTTTTTCAAGCGATGCTTCGCATGAACTTAAAACACCCCTAACTATTATTCGTGGCCATTTACAAAGAATCCTTAACAGGTCGCAAGACGGATCTGATGATCAAATTCAACTCTCTTTGGTTATTGATGAAGTGGAAAGATTAATTTCAATTACCAACAAATTATTGATGCTGTCGCAAGCAGACTCTGGCCGTCTAACAAAACATCAAGAAATGATCAACTTCAACGAGTTAGTTGATCATTTGATTGAAGATTACTCGGCCTATAGGCCAGATATTGAGGTCAAAAAAAATATGCAAATGGGTTTGCAAATGTTAGGCGACAAAGAATTAATCACCCAGCTCATGCTCAACCTTTTTAGCAATGCATACAAATACAATTTCTCAGGTGGGCAAATTATTTTCGATGCTTCTTGCAACCCACAGCAGCTTACGTTCACCATTACAAACACAACGCACTTAAACACTGCCGGTCTAGACCAGCGTGTATTTGAAAGGTTTTATCGCCATCTTGAATCCAATAATCTTGAAATCAATACCCAACAAGGATCTGGATTGGGTTTGAGCATCTGCCAAGAAATCGCTAAAGCCCACGGCGGCAGCTTACAACTACTTCCCCCCATAAATCAAAAGGTTTCATTTAAATGTTATTTGGATTTAAAAAGTGGCAATTTAAAAAATGAAAGTTAATTCTCTGTAATGATTCATTACATCTAGCATCGATTTGATCTTAAGCAAACTCTACTGAGCTAAAGTTTCGTCACTTACCGACCGATATGCACTTAGTTCTGTTTTTACTGGAGTTGGTTATGCGTTTTAAACAATTAGGAATACTTTTAGCGACCAGCTTTCTAGTTAGTTTTGCGCATGCCGAAAAAGTTATTTGCCCTGGCAATTTGGCTTGGAGTTTTTCCGGCATGCAATGCGCCAAACTTGCCGGCAAAGAAGCGTCATGCCCTGCTCCCTCCACTTTGTCTAAACCTAGCGTTCTAGGGCCCGCACTTTGTGTCTCTAGGGGCAAGTGTTTAGGGGGCGGCGTCCCTAACTCGGTTGGAACCTGCACCGTTCAAGAAATAAAAGTAGTAAAAACTTTTCCTTTTACACAAATTACGCATTTGTAATGTAAATTTTTACCACCTACAATGGCAACGGAGTGTTGCTATGGTGTAGGTTGTTATCCCATCTTGCTTTAGAGCAACGCCCTCTTTTGTCAGTATGAAAACATTATTCTGCCGACTACTTCAAGGGGATTAGGAAATGGAAGATCTACTCAAAAAATACGGCGGTATTGCCAACTTAAAGAAACATCTAAATTTCTTTTACAAAAAAGTCTGCGAAGAAAAAAATGTAAAGCATTACTTTTTTGGCATCAATGTGGAGAACGTCATCAATGACGTTGTCAACTACCGAACATTTGTTTTACGAAAACCTGACCACCTCTACAGAGACTATCCGATCCAGTCAGCACCCGCCACAATCAAAGTCAAGATTCCTGTTTTTGAAGACGTAGTCAAGATTTTGCAAATCCAAATGCAAACCGGAATGATTGTGAATTGGCGTGATGTTCCTCGCTTTTCACACCATGTTATGGAAGCAGTTGAGGAAACTCGGTGCAAGTCTATGGACAGTGATATGCCCATGACTGTGAAACCAGACTTGGTAACCATGCAGGTGCTGGATGAAATATTGACAGATAGAAAACGCCAAGTCCGTACAGAGATGCAAGAAAACGGGGATTTGAAAATAGACAGAAGTTGGCAAATCGTCTACCCATTCTTTTTGCGTTTATCTCCCGAAAACAAGTCCATCACCCTCATAGGCAAGGGGTATGCTCGTGAAGGGGTTCCCAAAGAGGAAGTAGTCAAAGTTGCGGATGCAGCGAAAAAGAAATTTCCTTTTTTTGAGTTTCCCATCAAAGAAGATGCTTCTGGACGCTACATTGAAATGTCACACACCGCTGATTATTCTCCTGATGGCGTCCCCATTCGCCTGTTTTTAACCATGCTTTTGAACTTCGGCTGGAGATTTGACGAGGTTATGGCGCTAGATAAAGACCAGCAAATGATTAACGTGGTGCGCGACAAGGTGTAGAAATTGATGAGTACGACATTTATTCGTGCAATCTTGTGTGCAGGTATTTTTTCCCTCATGAGTTTTATCGCGTATGCGGAGAAAGTATCCTGCCCTACCGGTCTTCAGTGGACCTTTGAAGGTTACTGCATAAAAAATTTCGATCAGAAAAAAGACAAAACCTGCCCCCAAGGTAGCGAAATTACCAAGATGAATGTGACAGGTCCTCTGGTTTGCAAAGGGCCAGCTAGGTGCTTATCTGACAGCAGACTGATACCCAATGCGCAAGGCCTGTGCGTTGAACCACCAGAAGCCAAGGTAATTTCCCGTCAATATTCAAAAAAAATAGTACTAACTCCCCCTGATGCTGATAAGGCTAAATAACCATGTTGCTGTAAATCAACGAGAATAAAAGTATTCTTTCAAATACTGCTAATTTGAATTTTCTCGAATGCTTGAAACAATAAATAACCTTACCCTTTTTCGATTCGCTGTTTTCTGTTTTTTCGCCTCCTTAAGCTCAGTCGTACCGGCACAAAATCCGCAAAAAACATATAGCTTGCAAGATCTCGAAAATCTTATGCTTGCTAGCAGTCGCGCTGTCCAGGGCATAACCAATTCTGTTGAATCTGCGCGTTTTGCAATTAAAACTGCCCAGTCCGTTCCTAACCCCCAAGTTGAAGTTCTCAACGGTACTAGAACACCCAGAACTTCCCCTACCAACATGGACGGATCGCTCAAAACTATCAGCATCACCCAAGAACTAGATATGCCTTGGAACCGACTACCAAGAATAGATGCTGCAGTAGCCAATTTGGGGGCCGTACAAGCGTCTGAACTAGCTTTCAAATCCGATCTTTTAGCTAGATTGAGAATTCGTTATTTTGAACTTATCAGAAGACTTGCTGAAGAAAGAGCCAGTAAAGAAGACAGCAAGCTTATGGAGGGCATTCGAAGTCGGATTGCTTTGCGGGTGGAAACCGGAGAAGCTGCGCGCTTTGAATTGTTCAAAGCAGACGCTGAATTATTGAATGTACAAAAACTTGCCCAATCTGCAGAGTCTCGTATCAAACATGCGCGTGCAGGCCTCAGGGCCCTGGTGGGGCCTCAACTGCCTGAACAATTTTTAATTCACGACTTCGGTGTCGAACTGCCACCACCGCCTCCGATCGAAAAAACACGTGAACATATCCTTAAAAATAATCCAGAACTTGCACGCGTTCGCGCTGAACGGCAACAATACGACAGCAAACTTAGTCAAGAAAAAGCTTTTCGACTTCCAAAAATTGCCCTTCGTGCAGACCAAGAAATCGACTCTGAATATAAACACAAGCGTATTGGTTTTTCACTGACTCTTGCGCTGTGGGATCAACGCAGCGGCCCCATTGGAGAGGCAACTGCGCGCTTATCACAATCTACTAACGAACTCGCCTACCAAGAATTTTCACTTCTACAGTCACTGGAAGTGGCTTACCAACAATACGAGATCGCCCAATCGCAAATGTTTGCTTTGGAATCTGGCATCGTGCGACAAGCTGCCAATGCAGTTCGCGTTGTTGAAATTGCCTACAGGGCTGGTGAAAAAGGATTTCTAGAGGTGCTAGACGCCCAACGTGTTTTTCGCGCAGCTAGAAATGAATTAATTGTTGCGCGATTCGAACTGGCTAGTGCATGGACCGAGATCGAGCGTTTGAAAGCAATATTGCCTGAAAACTCCAACTAAAGCTCTCCACCAATGACAAATACTTTATTTCGACTTTCTTGTACGCTACTGCTAGCTACGCTAGCGATCACTGGGTGTAAAAAACCTCCAATCGACAGTAATTTGGCAGTCACACCAGACCCCCTCAGTGTTAGTGTCAACGAAACCCTTCAAGCACAATTAAAGGTTTCAGAAGTCGACAACAGCGAGATATCGGACATTTTGCAAGTTGCTGGCCAAATTGACTTTGATGAACAAGCTCTTACGCGCATTGGTGCTAGTGTGACCGGCAGGGTAACGCAGATAAACGCGCAACTTGGAACCGAAGTCAAGAGGGGCGACACGCTTGCATTGATCAATAGCAGCGAATTATCTAGCTCGCAATTGGCTTACCTTAAGGCACGCTCTGAAAAAGAGTTTCACAAGCGTACCGTTCAGCGCGCTAAAACTTTATTCGAAGCAGATGTGATTAGCGCAGCAGAACTTCAACGTCGTGAAAGTGAATACGAAGTAGCTTCAGCCCAAACCCGTGCAGCCCAAGATCAACTCAGAGTACTTGGCGTAAACCTGAAGGCAGTTGAAGAATTGGCAACTACTGGATCTATTGATTCGGTATCAAGTGTCATGGCTACTATCAAAGGGGTAGTTGTTGAAAGAAGAATTTCTACCGGCCAAGTGGTCCAGCCTGCGGATGTTTTATTCACTGTCGCTGATTTAAGTCGTGTATGGGC
>JAGWXI010000131.1 GCA_018969975.1 Burkholderiales bacterium | reverse complement strand
CAAGCCAAGCAGATGAAGGAAGCAGCATGAGCACCACACCAGCAGCACCTACAAAAGCTTTGAGCGAATGGCCCCTGTGGGAAGTATTTGTGCGCAGCAAGCAAGGCTTGGAACACAAACACTGTGGCAGTTTGCACGCCAGCGATGCGCAACATGCTTTACAAATGGCACGCGATGTCTACACCCGTCGCCAAGAAGGCGTGAGCATTTGGGTCGTGCCTTCCAACACCATCACGGCTAGTGCGCCTGATGACAAAGCAGAATTATTTGACCCTGCAGCCGACAAAATTTATCGCCATCCCACCTTCTACAGCATCCCCGATGAAGTGGGGCATATGTGATGGCTGCGTCCTCACACGCTGACGCAGCGCACATCGATTACCTATTGCACTTAGCGGACAACGCTGTCGTATTAGGACAACGCAATGGCGAATGGTGCGGGCATGGACCCGTGCTCGAAGAAGACATTGCCATGACCAATATGAGCTTGGACTTGATTGGCCAAGCGCGCATGCTCTACCAACACGCTGCGACCCTCATAGGCGATGGCGCCACCGAAGACAGCCTGGCTTACTTTCGTGATGCGCATGTGTTTCGCAACTACACCTTGCTCGAATTGCCACACCACGGCGCATTGGTTGGGTATGCCATTGACAACCGAGATTACGCCGTCACCATCGTGCGCAATTTTCTCTACAGCAGTTTGATGTTGCTGGTGTGGGACCGTTTACAAAGTTCTAGCGACACGCAACTCGCTGCGATTGCGGCCAAGTCGCTCAAAGAAGTGCGCTACCACGTGCGCCATGCGGGTGATTGGTTGGTGCGGTTTGGCGACGGCACGTCAGAGTCGCATGACAAGGCCCAAGCTGCGCTGGACCATTTAATGCCTTACACCCAAGAATTTTGGAGTGCCAGTGATTTTGAAAGCAGCGTTGCGACCAACGGAGTAGGCGTTGATATTCCCCGCCTTCGTCATGCATGGGAAATACAACTGCAAAACACGCTCAGCGAAGCCACTTTACAAATGCCAACTGCAGGCGGATTCATCACCACAGGCAAACAACAAGCGCATTCAGAACATTTGACGTATTTGTTAGAAGAGATGCAGGGCTTGGCGCGCAGACATCCAGAAGGTGTTTGGTGAACGCTGCATCGACAACTTCGCTTGCGCCTAAAGTCTCAGCGGGAGCTGATGGGTCGAACACAGACGAGTTGCTGTTGGAAATTTGGCGAGCCTTAGAAACGCTGACCGACCCAGAAATTCCAGTAGTGAGCTTGCGCGAAATGGGCATCCTGCGCGATGTGCGTGGTGACGCATCAAAAGGGTACGAAGTTGTCATCACCCCCACCTACAGTGGCTGCCCTGCCATGGAGCAAATCCATGACGACGTGCTTGCAACCATGCAGCAACTAGGTCACAAGGCTAGCGTGGTGACACAACTGGCTCCTGCATGGACCACTGATTGGATGACTGCAGAGGCACATGAAAAACTGCGCGCCTATGGCATTGCACCTCCCTTGGCTTGTGCAACATCCGTGGCCTACGCAAATGCATCTAGGTCAAAGACCCATGTGCTCACATTCGCCAAACGCACTGCGGCCCATCAAAATATTGCATGCCCCCAATGCACATCAGACAACACCACCGAGATTTCTCACTTTGGGTCTACCGCTTGCAAGGCGCTCTATAAATGTCTAGCGTGTCTTGAAACGTTTGACTATTTCAAACCCTATTGATTGAATTGACACGATGTCTGCTGCTACCCAATTCCATGCTTTGACCGTTAAACGCGTAGATGCTGAAGCGGGCGGTGCTATCGCCGTCACTTTTACTGTGCCCACCAATTTACGCGAAGTCTTCACCTTCACTCCGGGGCAGTTTTTAACTCTGCGTACGACGATCGATGGACAGGATATTCGACGCAGTTATTCCATTTGTTCATCTTTGCAACAGTGGCGTGCAGAAGGCACTGTGCAAGTCGGCATTCGCCCCGTGGAAGGTGGTGTGTTCTCTAATTGGGCAGTGCAGCATTTGCATGCCGGTGACAGTTTGCAAGTGATGCCGCCACAAGGGCGTTTTTGTGTGCAACGTCCTCGCGCGTTACACCGCGTTGGTTTTGCGGCGGGCTCTGGCATCACACCGATTTTGTCGATCATGGCGAGCACTTTGCAAGACCAACCCGAATCTAAATTCACCTTGGTCTATGGCAATCGCCGCATGGACAGTGTGATGTTCAACGAGGCTTTACAAGACCTCAAAGACACTTACCCTGACCGTTTAACGCTGATCCATATTCTTTCGCGCCAAGCACAAGAAGTGCCATTGCTTGAAGGCCGTATCGATGGTGAAAAAGTCAACGCCATCATGCAAACTTTGTTGCCAGTCAAAAGTATGGATGAAGTTTTTATTTGCGGACCTGAAGGCATGATCGAAGCCACTGAAAAAGCTTTGCTAGCAGCAGGTGCACGCAAAGAACGGGTCTATGCAGAGCGCTTTGTATCGCAAGCTACTGGCGAACCAAAAGCCTCACGCAGCATTGGCCAACAAACAGATGCATCCGCCAAAAAAGCAAAAGCCCAGCCTGCCATTGCCTTAACCGTGCAACTAGACGGCAAGTCTTACGACATGGGCATTGGGTCTGACGACCTGGTATTAGACGCCGCACTTAACCACGGTCTCGACTTACCGTATTCGTGCAAAGGTGGCGTGTGCTGCACCTGCCGCGCTAAAGTGATGGAAGGCCAAGTAGAAATGGCCAAAAATTTCACACTCAGCGATGAAGAAATTTCCCAAGGATTTGTTCTGTCGTGCCAAGCACGCGCCAAAACCCCGCGCGTCGTGATCAGCTTTGATGAACGCTGATGCGCTCGACCAGTTGCTTGACTGCTTGCGCTTGGTTCATGGTGTAGAAATGCAAACTTGGCGCGCCGCCATTGAGCAATTGCTCACATAAATCTGCCACCACATCTATACCAAATGCTTTGATCGATGCAGTGTCATCACCAAAGGCTTGCAAGCGCAAACGAATCCAACGCGGAATTTCTGCTCCACATGCATCTGAGAAACGCATCAACTGTGTCGAACTGATGATGGGCATGATGCCGGGCACCACGGGGATATCTGCACCTAATTTGTAGGCATCGTCGACAAATCGAAAATACGCATCGCTGTTGTAAAAATATTGGGTGATCGCCGAGTTAGCACCGGCACGCACTTTGGTGACATAGGCTTCTAAGTCCGCCTCAGGCGATTTGGCTTGTGGATGCACTTCTGGATAGCAACCCACTTCGAGATGGAAATAGTCGCCCGTTTCTTCGCGTATGAACGCCACCAATTCACTCGCATAACGAAACTCACCAAATGTGCCGTGGCCACTAGGTAAATCGCCACGCAAAGCCACCATGCGTCGAATGCCTGCGGCTTTGAATGCGGCCAACTGCTCACGCACACTGTCGCGTGTTGCGCCTATGCATGAAAAATGCGGAGCGGCATCAAAACCTTCCGACAAAATCGCTTGCACTTGTTGCAAGGTGCCGTCTTGGGTTGAACCACCCGCG
>JAGWXI010000130.1 GCA_018969975.1 Burkholderiales bacterium | reverse complement strand
AGGCTGCTTTTGGGGCATGCAAGATTTAATTCGAAAACTCCCTGGGGTGCTCAGCACGCGAGTAGGTTATACAGGTGGAGATGTTAAGAATGCCACCTATCGAAACCACGGCACACATGCGGAGGGCATCGAAATTCAGTTCGATCCCAGTTTGATTAGCTATCGGCGCATTTTGGAATTCTTTTTCCAAATTCATGACCCAACAACGCCAAAGCGCCAAGGTAATGACATCGGCATGTCCTATCGCTCAGCCATTTATTACACAAGTGAAACCCAGCGGATAGAGGCCATCAGAACTATCCATGATGCTGACGTCTCGGGCCTTTGGCCGGGGAAGGTTGTTACAGAGTTGGAGCCAGTGGGTGATTTCTGGCAGGCTGAGCATGAGCATCAAGACTACCTAGTGAAACACCCCGATGGCTACACATGCCACTTCCCGCGACCAAATTGGACTTTGCCGCACCAGAATGAGGCAAGACATAAATGAGATGAAAAGTACATTAATTGGGACTTATCGTGACCGGTGGACTCTTACATTGGGTCCATGGATCACCAAGCTCATCACCCAATAGCTCCGCTCTTCGTCAGAGTGACACATTGGCTCAACGCCTTAGCTGTCATTGTCATGATCATGAGTGGATTGAAGATTTACAACGCATCCCCGATCTTTGATTTTCTGTTCCCGCGAGAACTGACCGTAGGGGGCTGGTTAGGCGGAGCGTTACTTTGGCACTTTGCCTTTATGTGGCTGTTGGTGGTCAATGGACTGATTTATCTCACTCTCAACTTCTTCACGGGTCGAGTCTGGAAGAAGTTTTTCCCAATCACTCCAAAAGAGCTCATCAAAGACGTTTTAGACACGCTCAAAGGCAAGCTTGCGCATGAAGATTTAAGTAAGTACAACACCATTCAAAAGCTAGCCTATTTGTCGGTGATCCTTGACATCGTCATCTTAATTGCCTCTGGCTTGGCCATTTGGAAATCCGTTCAGTTTCCAATTCTTCGAGATTTGATGGGCGGCTTTGATAACGCCAGAGTGGTGCACTTTGCCGCCATGTCTTTTGCAGTATTTTTCATCCTCGTGCATTTATTGATGGTTGCTCTTGTTCCTAAAACTCTACTAATCATGATCAGGGGTAAATAACATGTCTAAGAAGAAGATTTTTAATCCCCATGAGAAAGAAATCATCAAAGACGTCTACAAAGGCCTAGATCTTTCGACACGACGTTTGTTTGGTAAGAGAGCACTTAGCTTGGGTGCCATCTCTATGCTCACTGGGTGCACTATGACCAGCGAGGACTCCATCGAAGAAGCATTGATGGTGATGTCTCGCTTCAATGACGGCGTGCAAAGTTGGTTATTTGATCCCAACAAGATGGCTCCAACATACTCGGAAGATATGTTGACAAAACCTTTTCCGTTTAATGCGTTCTACGGTGAGGATGAGATTCGTCCCAGTCCCGACAACTTCAAATTAAAAGTATCTGGCTTAGTTCAAGACACTAAAGATTGGACTCTTACTGAGTTGCGTGCTTTTCCACAAACCAGTCAAATTACGCGACACATTTGTGTTGAAGGTTGGAGTGCAATAGGTAAATGGGGTGGCGTGCGGTTCAGTGATTTTCTCAAGCGTATAGGAGCAGATAGCACTGCAAAATTTGTAGGTTTTAGATGTCATGACGACTACTACACAAGCATCGACATGCCCACAGCGCTTCATGCACAAACATTGCTCACCTTGACCTACGCTGATGAGGTACTGCCGCCTAAGTATGGCTACCCAATGAAGCTGCGAATGCCAACGAAATTGGGCTATAAAAATCCTAAATACATTCAAGAAATTTTTGTGACTAACGTGAATCCTGGAGGCTACTGGGAAGACCAAGGTTACAACTGGTTTGGTGGTAGCTGATCATCAGCTTCCGCCTTATTTCGCACGTTTGTGCTTTTTACTTTTGGAGATTTACATGAAAAAAATTGCAACCCTGATTTCCTGTTTGGTCATGGCTGGCACATTTCAAGTTGCGCAAGCTGACGAAATGAGCAAAGATGGTATGAAGAAAGACGCTATGTCTAAAGACGCCATGGCAAAGGATGGCATGAAAAAAGATGACATGAAAAAAGATGCCATGGCCAAAGACGGCATGAAGAAAGATGCCATGGCCAAAGATGGTATGAAAAAAGATGACATGAAAAAAGATGATATGAAAAAAGACGGTATGTCAAAGTAATCTGCTTTACGCTAGATGCAATCCCGCCAAAGTGCGGGATTTTTAATTTGGCGGATTCAAGTTCGAAGCGCAAAACGCTCGAGTGATTGATGAAACACCTCTGCGGGTGTTTTGAATCCCAATCTTTTTCTTGGTCTGTTATTCAATCTGTTTTGAATCATTCTAATTTCCTCATCAGTGACTGTGGACATGGCTCGTTTCTTTGGAACGTATTGGCGAAGCAAGCCGTTGAGGTTTTCATTGCTGCCCCGTTCCCAACTTGCAAAGGGCCTGGCAAAGTAGGCCGTGCTTTGAAGTTGTTGATCAATATGGGCATGCCCTGCAAACTCTTTGCCATTGTCAAAGGTCAGCGTTTTCACCCTTGCAGCCAAAGGCTGGAGCTTGTCCACAATGGCTGAGCTGACTAATTCAGACGTCTTTTTCTCTACCTTGGCCATTACGGCATACCCGCTTTTGCGCTCGACCATCGTCACAACAGCCCCTTTGTGGCTGGCACCAATGACGGTGTCGCACTCCCAATGACCCACTTGTCGTCTTGCTTCAATATGCAAGGGCCGCTCGCTCAAAGGCCGTCTGTTGGGGATTTGTCCTCGCCGGTCTCGGCCACTTGCATAGCGCTTCCTCTTTTGCTTCTGACAGCGCAAGTGCTTCCAAAGCGTCCCGCCTTGCGCCTTGTCGGCGTAAACATGCTGATAAACGGTTTCATGGCTGATGGGCAACTGAGAGGCAATTTGCTCGGGGCTCCATTGCAATTGCAGCAGCAACTGCGCTTGCTCATTCACCCAAGCTGGCACCGTATTGGCGTTGCGGCTGTTCTGCGCTCGATCAGCAGACATCTCACAAGCCTGCTTGGGGCGGTAACCCCGAGAGCCAGTGTTGCGGCTCAACTCCCGACTGATGGTGGACTTGTGCCGATCCAGCAGTTTGGCTATTTGAGACTGATCGTGTCCGGCTTTCATGAGGGCATGAATCTGATATCTTTCAGCTTGGCTGAGGTGTTTGTAGGTCATAAGCAACTTCGACTGCCAGGTCAAGAAGCCTTGAATGCTAAACATCCTCAGCCACCCAACCATCAGTTATTCAAAGTTGCACTTCGTGCTTGAATCCACCTTTTAAAAAAAATCTATCCGCCATGAAAAATTTATTATTATTTAGCTATATCTTTTTGACCACATCCTTTGCCATGGCCATTGAAGAACCAGCTTTCAAAGTCATCTCCAAATCGGGGAAGTTCGAAATTCGGCAATACGCGCCCTACCTGATCGCGCAAACGTGGGTCGAAGGCGATATGGATGATGCAGGTAGCCAAGGCTTTAGACGCATCGCCGATTTTATTTTTGGCAACAACCAACTGCCGGGCGGACAAGCCTC
>JAGWXI010000042.1 GCA_018969975.1 Burkholderiales bacterium | reverse complement strand
CGGCCTGCGCGACTATTTGATGCAAACGCTCAACGGCGACCCCGTTATTCCTCTGTTCGAAGGCGAAGGCTATGCGGACAGCAACCATGACAGCTTTGCCGAAGGCGAGGGCGCGGAATGGGCCGTCGCCTTCACCGAAGACGGCCAACCCGTGCGCGAGAGTTATGTCAATTTGATTCCGACCACCGCTGGCGGTACACACGACTCAGGTTTGCGCGATGGATTGTTTACCGCCGTCAAAAGCTTTATCGAGTTGCATGCTTTGCTGCCCAAAGGCGTCAAACTCATGCCCGAAGACGTCTTTGCCCGCGCCAGTTTTGTGCTGAGCGCCAAAGTGTTGGATCCGCAATTCCAAGGGCAGATCAAGGAACGCTTGAACTCGCGCGACGCCGTGCGTTTGGTCTCTAGTTTTGTACGTCCTACCTTAGAACTCTGGCTTAACCAACACGTCGAGTACGGCAAAAAATTAGCCGAACTCGCCATCAAAGCCGCTCAGACCCGCCAAAAAGCAGGCCAGAAAGTTGAAAAACGCAAAGGCTCCGGCGTGGCTGTTTTGCCAGGCAAATTGACCGATTGCGAAAGCAAAGACACGGCCGATAACGAAGTCTTCTTGGTCGAAGGTGACTCCGCTGGCGGCAGCGCCAAAATGGGTCGTAACAAAGAAAACCAAGCCATCCTGCCCCTGCGCGGCAAAGTCCTCAACACTTGGGAAGTCGAGCGCGACCGCTTGTTCGCCAACAACGAAATTCACGACATCTCCGTAGCGATTGGCATCGACCCCCATGGGCCCAACGACTCGCCAGATTTAAGCGGCTTGCGCTACGGCAAGATTTGTATCTTGAGCGATGCGGATGTAGATGGGTCGCACATACAGGTTCTGTTGTTAACGCTGTTCTTCAGACACTTCCCTAAGCTGATTGAATCTGGCAATGTGTTTGTGGCACGTCCACCCTTGTTCCGAGTAGACGCGCCCGCCCGTGGCAAAAAGCCTGCTTCAAAAGTCTATGCCTTAGACGAAGGCGAACTCACCGCCATCCTTGACAAACTCCGTAAAGACGGTGTGCGCGAAGGTGCGTGGAGCATCAGCCGATTCAAAGGCTTGGGCGAGATGAGCGCAGAACAGTTGTGGGACACGACGCTGAACCCGGATACGCGGCGTCTGATGCCGGTCCAGCTCGGGCAACTTGACTTCCTACAAACTGAAGGCTTGATAACCCAGTTGATGGGCAAGGGCGAAGCGTCTGCGCGTAGGGAGTTGATGGAGTTGCACGGCGATTCAATTGAGATTGATGTTTAGATTAGTATTACATTAATGACGCAATCTAATGCCAAAATCAATTCTAAAGTCGTCTCTTTCGCTTAGAGCCCATGCCATCAATCAGTCAAAGAGTTCCGCCGCCTCAAAGACGAAGAAAGCAATCGCCTCCAGCTGGGCTGGAACCTGCAGCGTGCTTTCTCCTGCTACAGCCCCTTTAGCTCAATTGCCCTTGTCATTTGAGTAACAAGAGAGCATGTGTTAACCAAACCCATACATCACAGAAGACAGTAGCAGTCAAATGAATACTACCGACGATTTGGTTTGCAATTCAGTTGTCAAGCAAAACTTGACAACTGATGCTTATGCCAAGTGTCAAGGAATGCTTGACAGTTCAAGTCTCAGAGCCTTGTTAGCAACTACCGAGAATTCCTCGGTACTTCACAGCGAATAAAGGGAGACCAAATGACCTCCAAAACCCCAAAGTCATCTAACGCACCATCGCTGCAAGCCGAAGGCATTACCCCTTTGCTGGGTAGCCTGCGCCAACTCATTGCCGAATCACGCCAGCAAGTGCTGCGTGCGGTGGATGTGGTGCAGGTGCAAACCTATTGGCACATTGGGCAGCACATTGTTGAGTTTGAGCAAGGCGGAGCACAGCGCGCCGCCTATGGGCGCGGTTTGCTGGTGCAGCTGGGGCAGGCACTGTCCGTCGAGTTTGGACGTGGGTTTGATGCCACCAATTTGCGCCATATGCGGGGCTTTTACTTGGCCTTTCCAATTCGCGACGCAGTGCGTCGCGAATTGAGCTGGACGCACTATCGCCTGCTGCTGCGGGTGGACAGCCCAGACGCCCGCCAGTGGTACGTGAATGAGGCGGCCACCCAAAACTGGAGCACGCGGGCGCTGGAGCGGCAAATTGGCACCCTGTATTACGACCGTCTGCTGCTGAGCCAAGACAAAGCAGCAGTGAACGCTGAAGCACAGGCCAACTTGGCCGCACTGGATGAATCCCCCAGAGCTTTTGTGCGCGACCCGGTGATGTTGGAGTTTTTGGGCCTGCCCGACACGGGGCGCTTGCTAGAGGCCACGCTGGAGACGGCGTTGATGGACAAGTTGCAGCAGTTTTTGATGGAGCTGGGCAAGGGCTTTGCGTTTGTGGCCCGCCAGCAGCGCATCAGCACCGAAACGCAAGACTTCTACATCGATTTGGTGTTTTACAACTACCTGCTCAAATGCTTTGTGCTGATTGACCTGAAAACCGGGCCGCTGACGCACCAAGACGTCGGGCAGATGGACATGTATGTGCGCATGTACGACGAGCTGCGCCGAGGCGAAGGCGACAACCCCACGGTGGGCATTTTGCTGTGCGGCAGCAAAGACCAATCGGTGGCTCGGTACTCGGTGCTCAATGGCAGTGAGCAATTATTTGCCAGCAAATACCGCCTGATATTGCCCAGCGAGGAAGAGCTGCGCCTTGAGCTGCAACGCGACCGCCAAGCGATTGAAGAACATAAAAATTTGAGCAATGAAGACGACGATGGCCGACGATGTGCGCTTTAAAAACCACGGCTTGGCACCTAAGTCGGCTGCATACTTTGCCTTTTTGTTGCACGGCTTTTACTTCCTCAAAGACGAAGGCGTGATGGCCATCATCTTGCCGCACGGTGTGCTGTTTCGTGGCGGCGCTGAAGAGCGCATTCGCACCAAGCTGCTCAAAGACGGGCATATTGATACGGTGATTGGCTTGCCGCTAAAAATAAGCACAATAGTTTTTTAAAAGAGCTAGTCTTACCTTTGCTACCCTGATAGAAATTTTTAACAAGTAACTTTATGTCTTCTGATGTACTAACCCCCGATTTACCCACAGCCGGCAACGACGACGGCATCGCCCTGGGCCATTACGCCCAACGCGCCTATTTGGAATACGCCTTGAGCGTAGTCAAAGGCCGCGCCTTGCCTGACGTCTGCGATGGCCAAAAACCCGTGCAGCGCCGTATTCTGTATTCCATGTCCCGCATGGGTTTGGGCTTTAGTGGCAACACCGGCGCCAAACCCGTCAAAAGCGCGCGAGTCGTGGGCGATGTACTCGGCCGTTACCACCCCCACGGCGACAGCGCCGCTTATGAAGCACTCGTGCGGATGGCACAAGACTTCGCGCAGCGCTACCCGCTCATCGACGGTCAAGGCAATTTCGGTTCGCGCGACGGCGACGGAGCCGCCGCCATGCGTTACACCGAAGCGCGCTTGGCCAAAATCACCACTTTGTTGCTCGACGAAATCGACGAAGGCACGGTCGACTTCCAGCCTAACTACGACGGATCCACCGAAGAGCCCAAACAGTTGCCAGCGCGTTTGCCTTTTGCATTGCTCAATGGCGCGAGTGGTATCGCAGTGGGTATGGCGACTGAAATCCCCAGCCACAACCTGCGCGAAGTGGCGGACGCTTGCATCGCGTTGATCAAAACTCCCAAGATCAGTGATGCAGACTTGCTAGCGCTTTTACCCGCACCCGATTACCCGGGCGGCGGACAAATCATCAGCAGTGCTTCCGATATTGCCGACGCTTACCGCACCGGACGTGGTTCCCTCAAAGTGCGCGCCCGATGGGTGATTGAAGACCTTGCGCGCGGTCAGTGGCAGTTGGTAGTAAACGAATTGCCCCCCGGCGTGAGTAGCCAGCGCGTGCTCGAAGAAATTGAAGAGCTCACCAACCCCAAAGTAAAAGCCGGCAAAAAAGCCCTGAGCCCTGAGCAAACCCAGCTCAAAGCCACCGTGTTGTCGGTGCTCGATGTCGTGCGCGACGAGTCCAGCAAAGACGCGGCTGTGCGTTTGGTGTTTGAGCCCAAAACCCGCACCATCGAGCAACAAGAACTCATCACCACTTTGCTGGCGCACACCAGTTTAGAGACCTCATCTTCTATCAACTTGACGATGGTGGGTATTGACGGGCGTCCGGTGCAAAAGTCGATGCGCGAGATGCTTACCGAGTGGATAGAGTTCCGCCAAGCGACAGTGTTGCGCCGTTCGCAACACCGTTTGAACAAGGTTCTGGACCGCATACACATCTTGGAAGGGCGGCAGTTGGTGCTACTCAACATTGACGAGGTGATTGCCATCATCCGTCAGAGCGACGAGCCCAAAGCCGCGTTGATCCAACGCTTCAAATTGAGCGACCGCCAAGCCGAAGACATCTTAGAAATTCGCCTGCGCCAATTGGCGCGCTTAGAAGCGATCAAGATCAAGCAAGAGCTCAAAGAGTTGAAAGAAGAAAAAGCCAGTCTTGAGGACATTGTGGGTAACCCAACAGCCCTTCGCCGCTTGATCGTCAAAGAAATCGAAACCGACGCCAAGACCTTTGCGGACCCCCGCCGCACACTGATCCAGGAAGAGAAAAAAGCCGTCGCTGAAGTCAAAGTGGTCGATGAACCCGTCACCGTGGTGGTCTCCGAAAAAGGCTGGGTCCGTGCCCGTAATGGTCACAGCCACGACCCCAGTAGTTTTGCGTTCAAAGCGGGTGATGGTTTGTATGGCACTTTTGAATGCCGAACGGTGGATACCTTTATCGCCTTTGGTTCGAATGGGCGTATTTATTCGGTGCCTGTTGCTTCGTTACCCGGAGCAAGGGGCGATGGTCAGCCCGTCACGACCTTGATTGACCTCGAGGCAGGTACACAGCTCTTGCATTACGTCGCTGGTCCAGGCAAAGCTACTTATTTACTTAGTAGTTCTGGCGGTTATGGTTTCTTGGCAAATATTGAGCATATGGTTTCGCGCAATAAGGGTGGCAAAGCCTTTGTGACAGTCAATGAAGGCGAGGCTATGTGCCGACCTTCGCCTGTTAGCGGGGGTTCAGGGGAATCGCCCTGGCCAGTTGCAGTGCATGTTGCCTGCGCATCTGTTGGCGGACGTTTCCTGACCTTTGCAATTGGAGAGCTCAAATCGATGGAAAAAGGTGGTCGTGGTCTGATGTTGATCGACCTCGAAGCCAAGGACAGCCTTGCTGGCGCAGCTGCTTACATACGCAGTGTTCGGATTCATGGGGTGGGGCGTGGTGGCAAAGCCCGCGAAGAAGTCTTGGAAATTCGTAGCCTCAATAATGCCAAGGCACACCGCGCTAAAAAGGGCAAAGTTGCCGATCTTGGTTTTAAGCCAAGTGGCGTTATGCGCTTAGAGTGAGTGGAGCGGATAAGCCCGGGTGGAATTTTTTTAAATTCTTAGGCTTTGGCTTTGTCCGCCGACTCAGAAGAGGCTGGCGCAGCTTCTTTCTTGGGAGGACTGCAGTCAAAGCAGACAAACATGGATGAGCCAAGAATTCTCTTGAAAGAACCGTTGTTTCTGGGCTTATGGACACCGCATTTGATGCAACTCATGGTGTCACCAGTTCTGCCTAGGCCTTCAAAGGGGGAGCCACCTTTTTTGGATTTGTAGCGCAAACCATCGTTAGAGATTTCAGTTTTTTCTGGGCGTGACATCGTTTTGTATATCGGTCAAAAGGAGTATTTTAGCCTCTTAATGCCCAATGCCTCATAACGGCCGAACTGTCATCCCCGTAAGGGGCTTGTGCGTTGAAGTGAAGGTCGTCGTGTCTTTACTATAGGAGCTAGGAGTTCTCGATGAGAAACATTACTAAATTACTAATCACACTCTTAATGGGTACTTTTGCACTATCTGCCTTTGCCCATGGTGGTGGTCATGGATACGGAGGTGGATTTCGTCACCACCACCACGGCGGTTATGAGTACCGTCACGGATGGAACCACAACTGGATGGGTCCCGTTATTGGGGCCACTATTTTGAGTGGGGCTTTCTATGCTGCAACGCGACCTGTGGTGGTGGTGCATCCACCCGTTTATTCGCCCCTTCCTCAAGAAGCGTACTACTGCAGTTCGTACCAACAGTTCTACCCAAGTGTGCCGACCTGCCCTGTGCCTTGGCAAATTATTTCTTACCGTTGAAATAATTCTGCATTTACAAATTTACAAATTTACAAACTCTTTATGGCCTTCGCGGTTTGAATACCGCACCCGCGGGCCTTGCGTTTCAACTTCTAAGCGGGCTTTTCTTTCACCGTACACCTTGTGTTTCAGCCATCCAAGTTCGTCCTGTAACTCTTTGTCGCCAGCAACCAGGCGACTCCAGCAACGCAATTGGGCTGACCAACGATAACCGCGGGCTTTGAGAATATCTTTGGTTTCAAAAGGCGACCCTACTGCGTAGACCTTCTTCATGGGTTTGTTCAGGGTTTCAAGAAGCGTCAATAAGACTGTTTGTTGACTCAGAGGCAACACATGGTTGAGTAGGGCAAGCAATGCATGGCAATCCGCTTCAGCACGGTGCGCCTCATAAAAATAGCCTTGTGTAGATAGTAAATATTCCAGTTTGGCAGAGCCAAACCCTTCTTGTCGCCAATCAATGTCCTTGATGCTGCAGGCCCAATTCAATGATTCAAAAATAGGCCAACGCGCCTCAACAAAAGGTCTGTCAAATGCTGCATTGTGTGCAATGACTACTTGAACATCCGCGAGTAATTCTTCAACGCGTCGATCATTTATTTGCCTACCCTGAACCATTGCATCAGTGATGTGGTGCACCGCAATCGTCTCAGGTGGAATGGGAAATCCAGGGTCCTCAAGTTCATCAAAGACTTCAAGTACTTTATGAATAGAACCAGAGATAGGGTCAAAATCAAATAACAACATGCCAAGCTCAATGACTTTGTCTGAAGCTGAATCCATCCCCGTTGTTTCTGTATCTAACACCACACCTCGACAAAGATTATTGGAAGATAGTTCGGCATTAAAAATAGTGTTGGGCTTTAACCTTCGCAGCACCTTGTAATCTGGGTGTCGCTCTAGTTGTTGTGCAAGCAATTCAATATCTGCGTTCATTTAGTAATAGTTGGTAGATTAAAAATAGGGGCTTATTGTGAACGTACTAAGTAGATCTGCTGATACAGGTTTTAGGTCAAGATGTGTCTTGGGCATTTCGTTTGTTCGTTGCTTGGGCCAAATAAAGCCCAAGCGCTAACGCAACGCAAGCAGCACTTCCGATAACCATGCTTGAAGAAAAATACGTCAGTAGATGCGCCAGCATCAAGACACCCATCGATTGTCCTAAAAACAAAAATCCTGCAAACAAGGTGACGCCTGTTCCGCGAGCTGTTGGCACCATTTGTGTGGCATGGGCTTGCATGGTGTTGTGAAACATTGCAAAACCAAAACCACCGATAAAACAAGCCGGCATGGCCAATGGCCACCAAGGTGAAAAAGCAATCAACAAAAAACTCAGCGACAAAGCACTAGCCCCAATACGCGAGAGGCCTGTCTCGCCAAATTTACGTATAGTAAATTTGGCAGTCGCCATGTAGAGCATGCCTCCTAAGCCAAATAATGCTGCACTGGCACCTGCAACAGTGAGTGAGACACCAAATTTATGGTGCAAGTGCGTTGCTGTAATTGCAAGCAAGCCCAACACAAAAGCACCTTCTAAAACGGCGATGGTCAAAATCGTTCGAATCCATGCCTCTTTTCCAGCTTGTAAAAGTTGTCTAAAAAATCCTAATGAAACTTGCGCTTGAAAATTCGTCTCTCCAAGCTGCTGCCAATGGCGCCAGAGAAGAAAGCTCACTGACCAAAACACTATGGCCATCATTACAAAGGCCCACTGCCAGCCAAATAAGTCTGTTAAAAAACCTCCAAAAAATTGCCCAGAAGTAATGCCAAGCATTGTTCCTAGACCAATACGTGCCAAAGTTTCTTGTCTTCTTTGGTAATCCACCGCGTCCCCAACCCATGCCAGTGACATAGGAATGATGGCCGCAGAGAAAACGGCAGTAACTATGCGAGCCGCCACGAGTTGGTCCAAATCAGTGCTGAGTGCGGACAACATACAACCGAAACCACAGCCCAAAGTCGCCCATATCACCATCCGGTACTTTCCCCATCGGTCACCCAAAGGGCCATAAAGAAGTTGCATCACGCCATATCCCACTGCAAACAAAGAGACAACCCGAGCTACAGAGTCCATAGGGGCATTAAAAAATTTAGACAACTCGGGCAGCATGGGATCACAAATGCGTTGGACCGACATACTAGAAAAAGTAGCAAAAGACAGCAACAAAATCGCCCGCAAAGTAGCAGGCGATAAGTATTGGTGCGTGTTAGGGGGCGAGTCAGAAGAATTCAAAACAATTGCACTTTACTACGCCATATCATTTTTGGTGCTAATTTAGTAAAAACGATATTTTTAACAAATTGCCATTAGCATCCAGCTTATGAGCAAAAAGTGGATTTCCCTGTTTTTTATAGTTTGCGTGGTGCTTTCCCAGATTTTGGTGGCGCTAAAAGGTGGCGAAACGGTTAGCACGGCCAGTGCGGACAACAACTCCGCAAGGGGTTCTTCGCAGGCAGAAGTGCTTGGGGTTTACTTCACGCCTCCTGCAGGAGCAGCTCAAGCAATCGTCAAGGCCATAGACGCCAGTCAAAGTGAGATTTTGGTGCAGGCTTACGGATTTACCCACAATGCAATTGCACAAGCGATCATTCGCGCGCACCAACGAGGGGTCAGGGTATCGGTGTTGCTCGACAAAAAAAGTGACCACACCAATCGCTATGTTGTGGATTTATTCGACAACGCACAAGTCAGTATGCGTCAAGATGGCAAGCATGCGATAGCGCACAACAAAGTGATGGTGATTGATGAAAATATTGTGATTACTGGAAGTTTTAATTTCACTAACTCAGCTGAAACACGAAACGCTGAGAACTTTTTGATTCTTAAATCATCTTCACTTGCCACCCGTTATAAAGAAGAGTGGAATAAACATTGGGCGCACAGCAGTTAAATGGCCTTTTCAGCGAATTAGTCTAGGTACTCTAAAGAAGCATTAACACGGTTCGAACGGCTTTATTTCTCCCTATTCACACCTAAAATATTTGTTGATTCAATCATTCGCTCGCTTCTGATTTCATTTCTAAGCTCAGTGGCGATCGCCCACATTTTCATTTTTAACTTTTGGAGATATTTCATGACACTCACTTCCGAGCAAATCGTCAGCGCCAACAAAGCCAACTTGGAGACTTTAGTCGGTTTGACCACCAAGGCCTTTTCTGGTGTTGAAGAACTTATCGAATTGAACCTTGCAGCTGCAAAATCTGCAATGGCTGACTCGCAAGAACACCTTCATGCCAGCTTAAGCGTGAAGGACGCCCAAGAACTATTGGCATTGCAATCAAGCTTGTTTCAGCCTCTGGCAGAAAAAGCAGTTGCCTATAACCGTCACCTCTACGAAATCGCCTCCGGTGCAGGCGCGTATTTCCAAGGTACGGTAGAGGGAAAAGCTGCGCAAGCGCAACAAGCATTTCACGCTTTGGTAGATAACGCAGCTAAAAACGCGCCAGCTGGAACAGAAGCTGCTGTTGCTGTTTTTAAAACTGCAGTTGCTGCTGGTAACAACGCACTAGAAACTGTACAAAAAGCAGTCAAACAAGCCAGCGAAGTTGCTGAGTCAAACTACAAAACCATGTCAGCTAATGCACTCAATGCGGCAAGTGCAACTTCTACCGCTTCGCGCAAACCAGCCGCTAAAAAGCGTTAATTTGAAACGTGGATAAAGTCGATGGCGTCGTGATCGGCGCCGGTGTCGTCGGTTTAGCCGTTGCCAGAGCTTTGGCAACGGCTTCGCCTTTTGGGGCGCGTGAATGGTTGGTGCTAGAGGCAGCGGATGCTATCGGAACGGGCACCAGTTCTCGCAACAGCGAAGTGATTCACGCTGGCATTTATTACCCGCATGGTTCTTTAAAAGCTAAGCTGTGTGTGCAAGGGCGCCACCAACTCTACGACTACTTACAAAAAAATCAGATAGCGCATCAACGTTGTGGCAAACTGATTGTGGCTACCCATGCTAGTCAAGTGCCTACTTTGGAGGCTATTCAAGCCAAAGCCCACGCCAATGGTGTGACAGACTTGGTTCGAATCGATGCCAAAACAGCCAAAAGCATGGAACCTGCTTTAGAGTGCTTGGCAGCCCTGCATTCGCCAAGCACGGGCATCATCGACAGCCATGCTTACATGCTGAGCTTGCAGGGTGATTTTGAAAATGCGGGTGGCTTGGTGGTGTTTCATGCCAACGTAGAAAGTGCTGACTGCACGCCTGAGGGAATTGTTTTGCACATGGCAGACGGCACTGAGTTGATGACGCCCTTGGTCGTTAACGCTGCAGGTTTAACAGCGCCGTGGTTAGCAGCTAAGTTCAATGGTTTATCGGCAGAGCACGTTCCAACCGCTTACTTTGCCAAGGGCAATTACTTCACCTTGAGCGGTAAATCGCCCTTCTCGAGGTTGATTTATCCCGTCCCTGAGAAGGCCGGATTAGGTGTGCATCTGACCCTGGATTTGGGTGGACAAGCTAAGTTTGGACCAGATGTGAAGTGGGTTGATCGACCAGATGATTTAGCCGTTTCACTCGAACACGAACAAGCGTTCTACCAAGAAGTTCGTAAATACTGGCCCGCTTTGCCTGATGATGCCTTGCAGCCTGGATATGCTGGTATGCGTCCTAAAATTTCTGCCCCACACGAAGTAGCCGCTGATTTTTGTATTCAAGGCCCTGCACAACACGGCGTCAAGGGTTTGGTTAATTTATTTGGAATAGAGTCGCCCGGACTGACTAGTTCCTTGGCAATTGGTGATGCAGTGCGCAAAGAATTGCATTTTTGAATTGCTGCATTAAAAGATCAATCTTGCCCTAAGCCAATAGGAGCAGGCGTACGCAAAGTAATTTTTGTGAACAAACGGTCGTATACAGAGTCGCGTTGTTTAGTGGTCGATAGAGGATCTGAATTTAATGAAAACGCAGCATCTACCAGTCTCCAGTCATCTGCGTTCAATACTTTTAAAGCCTCAGGAATGATGACAGTTTCTTCTAGGTGCATGTGCTCTTTGTAAAAATTAACATATTGCTGCGCAGCTGTTTCAAATGCACCACGACGCGAATCCCCTAATATTTCCCAGGCCAGTAACAAATGTTGCAACTCACGAATACTGGCCTCGCCTTTTTCATGTTCTGTATTGAGTCGTTGAATGACCTCTGCGCACGTGGGTGAACGTTTGGATACGAGTGGGAAAAGTAATTCAGTCTCTTTAGGGTGGTGTTGCTTTTCTGGAACTTCATCGATGTAAAAAAGCATGGCCCGCAAAATATCAAAGAAAAGCTCAGGAGCATCATGCGGTCCGCGCTTGATCATCATCAAAAGCGATTGCAACATGGCAGAAAGCGTTGCATGTTCTTCGTTGATGGTTCTAAGACTGATATGACTCACAGCTCTCTCCTCGGTATCTATGTATGTCCAATACGTAGACACTATTTTTCAAGTCTGGGAGATTGGGGTATTGACGTAGGTCAACTGTTTAAGGATTTGATAGCCTTTGATGCCTCGGTTACCAAGGCTGGGCCCTTGTAGATCAAGCCCGTATAAATCTGCACCACATCAGCTCCTGCCTTGATCTTGGCAATGGCGTCCTCACCACTCAAAACGCCACCCACCCCAATGATGGGAAAGCTAGGCCCCATAGCCTGTCGCAATTGACGAATGACTGCATTACTTTTCTCAAAAACCGGTCTGCCGGATAAACCCCCAGTTTCATTGCCATGTGGCAAAGCAGATACGGCCTCGCGCGCAAGTGTGGTGTTGGTCGCTATTAAGCCCCAAGAAGCTGTAGCGTCGGTTGCGCAGTGCTTTTTTAGTGTGTTGGCAATGACGCTAATCTGCGCCTCATCTAAATCAGGGGCAATTTTGATAAAGACGGGAACTTGCTTGTGGTGGCGTTGTGCTAATTCCGTGCGTTTAGCGGTGAGTTGCGAAATCAAAGCATCGAGTGCTTCGTCGCTTTGAAGTTCGCGCAGGTTTTGGGTGTTCGGACTCGAGATGTTGACAGTGATGTAGTCAGCGTGCGGGTAGACACCCTCTAAGCAAATGAGGTAATCGTCGGCAGCGTTTTCAATGGGCGTAGATGCGTTTTTACCGATATTGAGGCCCAAGAGCATGGGGCGCGCTTGAGACTGTTGGCGAAACTTCGCTTTTTGTACATTGTGTAAAAAGGCGTCTAAACCTTCGTTGTTAAATCCAAGCCGGTTAATCAAGGCATCAGCTTCAAGCAAGCGGAACATGCGTGGCTTAGGGTTGCCTGGTTGGCCTTTGGGTGTGACGGTGCCGACTTCTACGAAACCAAATCCAAAAGCGCTGAAGGCGTCGATGCATTGGGCGTTTTTATCCAAACCCGCGGCTAGGCCAACACGGTTGGGAAAGGTGAGTCCGGCAAGTTGGATTGGGTCTTCAATTCTTTTTTGGGCATAGAAACATTGCAAAGGGGTGTTTTGCGATTTGGCAAGTATTGCAAGCGTGTGCTCGTGCGCAACTTCAGCATCCATTGAGAACAGAAAAGGGCGGGCCCACGAATATGGCAAAAGCGACATGGATAATCTCAATCTTTGATGATCCAAGGATTTTCGCCCATGAGCACCCCTGCAACGAATACCGCCCTGACACAAGACGAATTAAAGACTTTGGTGGGGCAAGCCGCCTTGCAATATGTGGTGCGCGGCGAGATTGTGGGTGTGGGTACAGGTTCTACTGTGAACAAATTTATCGATGCCTTGGTGACGATAAAAGACGAGATCAAAGGAGCGGTGTCAAGTTCAGTGGCATCTACTGAGCGGTTGCATGCCTGCGGCATTCAGGTTTTTGAAGCAGCAGATGTTGATGAACTCTCGGTCTACATCGACGGTGCGGACGAAATTGACCACAACGGCTTCATGATCAAAGGAGGCGGTGCCGCTTTAACGCGCGAAAAAATTGTGGCGGCGCAGTCTAAGAAGTTTGTATGCATCGCCGATGCAAGCAAACTAGTGGAGACTTTGGGGACCTTTCCACTCCCAGTAGAGGTGATCCCTATGGCGACTGCGCGTGTGATCAAGCAGTTTGCTGCAATGGGAGGCAAAGCAACTGTTCGCATGAAAGAGGGCAAGCCTTTAGTCACCGATAACGGGCAACACATTGTGGATGTGACCGGTTTACAGATCAAAGACCCGCTGGCATTCGAGTCAACCATCAGCCAATGGCCTGGTGTAGTGACAGTGGGCGTTTTTGCCCACCAAAAAGCACAAGTTTGTTTGCTAGCTACAGCTAGCGGTGTGAAGACCTTGACCTTTGAATAAAACCGCTTGAAGAGATACCAAGCGAGTTAACAACAGTCAGTTAGACATGCCTTGATGTCTCAACAGCGCATCCAATTGCGGTTCTCGGCCTCTAAAAGCTATGAACGATTCCATCGCTGTTCTGCTGCCACCGGCTTCCAAAATGGCTTCGCGGTATTTACGACCCGTTTCGATATTGGGTGAACCATCCGGTGCGGCTGTTTCTTCGAACGCAGCATAGGCATCAGCACTGAGCACCTCGGCCCATTTGTAGCTGTAATAGCCTGCTGCATAGCCACCTGCGAATATGTGGCTAAAGGTATGCGGTGATCGCGACCAAGCAGGCGGTTGTAAAACAGACACTTCGTCACGCACTTCTTGCAAGATCTGCATAAAGTTTTGTGCTTTTTCGCCTTCGCAATGCAAACGCATGTCAAACAATGAAAACTCAATTTGACGCAAAGTTTGCAGACCACTTTGGAAATTCTTGGCAGCCAGCATTTTGTCAAAGAGTTCGCGGGGCAATGGTTCGCCAGTGTCGACATGGGCAGTCATATGGCGCAAGACCGACCATTCCCAGCAAAAGTTTTCCATGAACTGGCTAGGAAGTTCAACAGCATCCCACTCCACGCCGCTGATGCCGGAAACATCACGCTCGTTGATTTGCGTCAGCATGTGGTGCAAACCATGGCCGCACTCATGGAAGAGGGTGATCACATCGTCATGCGTCAGCAGTGGCGGTTTGCCGCCAGCACCTTCAGCGAAGTTGCAGACCAAATGCGCGACTGGTGTTTGTAATTGTTGGTTGTCAGGGCGCAACCAACGTGCACGCACATCGTCCATCCATGCACCTCCGCGTTTGCCAGAACGCGCACCAGGGTCTAGGTAAAACTGACCGACCAATGCGCCAGAGCGTTCAATGCGGTAGAACTCAACACTTCGGTGCCATACAGGCGCTGTGTCTTTGCGAATACTGACTTCAAAAAGCGTCTCAACAATTTTGAACAAACCCGCCAACACTTTAGGGGCTGTGAAATACATCTTTACTTCTTGCTCGCTGAAAGCGTAACGCGCTTCCTTCAACTTTTCGCCAATGTAAGTCCAGTCCCAAGCTTGAGGATCTTGGAGGTTCAACTGTTTAGCCGCGAATTCGCGTAATTCGGCAACGTCTTTTTCTGCGTACGGGCGCGCGCGTTTGGCAAGATCGCGCAAGAAGTGCATCACCTCTGCTGGAGACTGCGCCATCTTGGTTGCCAGGGAGACTTCTGCGTAATTCGCGTAACCCAAGAGCAGGGCCTCTTCGTGGCGCAAGGCCAATATGTCTTGAATGCAGGTGGTGTTGTCTTGCGTTTTGTCTGAGGCCCGCGTGACATAGGCGCGATATAGTTTTTCTCGCAATGCAGAGCTGTGCGCAAATTGCATGATGGGCAAGTAGCAAGGCATTTTTAAGCTGAGTTGGTGCCCTTGAAGGCCTGCTTTTTCTGCATTGGCTTTGGTCATTTCCAAAATATCGGCTGGCACGCCTGCTAATTCTTCAGCAGGCACTAGCAAAGACCATTGGTCCGTAGCATCGAGCACGTTTTCGCTGAATTTTTGGCTTACATCGGCCATACGTTCTTGTATTTGAGCGAAGCGTTCTTTGGCTGATCCAGTGAGTTCTGCACCAGACAAAACAAAATTGCGTATCGCTAAGGTATGTGCGCGTTTTTGTTCTGCGTTGAGCGATGTGGGAGCAATAGCCTTGTATTTGGCGTAAAGCCGATCATCAGAACCCATGCGTGTATAAAAAGCAGTGACACGCGGCAAGGCTTCGGTGTAGGCAGAGCGCAGTTCAGGCGAGTCAGCTACAGAATGCAGATGGTTTACAGAGCCCCACGCACGGCTGAGTTTTTCAACATGTACATCTAATACCGAAGAAATTTCGCTCCACTGTGCTGGGTAGTCTGGCGACGTGACAGTATCCAGCGCTTTTTCAGCATTTGCCAAAAGCACATCTAATGCAGAAGAAATATCCGCAGGTTGGATGGCGTCAAACTGCGGAAGATCAAAAAAATCAAGCAAAGGGTTGGCACGGTAATTCATCGTTGCGCAGATTTCAAGGTGTTTACCAATAGCATGGCGATCGTCATAGGACCAACACCACCTGGGACGGGGCTGATGTAGCCTGCAATTTCTTTTACGCCTTCAAAGTCGACATCACCACACAGTTTGCCTTCATCATTGCGATTCATACCGACATCGAGGACTACTGCACCAGGTTTGACCATGTCTGCCGTGAGTACATTGCGTTTACCAACTGCTGCCACGATTACATCGGCTTGCAGTGTGATGTCTTTGAGGTTCCCAGTAGCACTGTGGCAAATTGTGACGGTGGCATTTTGTTGCAAGAGCATCAAGGCCATGGGTTTACCAACAATATTGCTACGGCCAATGACGACGGCATGCTTTCCCTTGAGTTCGTATCCAATGCTCTCAAGCATCTTCATGCACCCATAGGGTGTACAGGGCCAAAAGCCCTGCATGCCAGTCATCAAAGCGCCAGCGCTGGCGATATGAAATCCGTCCACATCCTTAGCAGGGCTGATGGCTTCAATAACTTTTTGGGCATCAATGTGTGCAGGCAAAGGAAGTTGCACCAAGATGCCGTGGATGGAGGAATCGCTATTGAGAGCGTCGACACGTTGCAATAAATCAGCTTCGCTCAAAGTCGCATCGTATTTCTCCAGGATGGAATGAAAGCCAGCTTCATCGCAAGCTTTGACTTTATTGCGAACATAAACCTGGCTGGCTGGGTTGTCACCTACTAAAACAACCGCGAGACCTGGTTTGATTCCTTGCTGAGCGAGTTTGGCAACGCCTAGTGAAACTTGTGTCCGTAGTTTCTGAGAGAGAGCGATACCGTCAATAATTTGTGCGGTCATGCTTTGCCGCGAAATTATGCTTTAGCACCGTTTTGTCCCAACGCTGTTTTAAGCAAATCAGCTACGGTGTTGGCGTTGAGCTTTTCCATGATGTTGGCGCGATGGGCTTCGACAGTTTTGATGCTGATACCTAAGTCGTCAGCAATTTGTTTATTTAGCCGGCCTGCAACGATCCGCTCTAAAACCTGGGCTTCACGCGTAGTCAGTTTGGCCATCAATGCATCGCGACTGGCAGCTTGTTGGTGATCGGCGAATGTGTCTTTGGCGTGATCAAGCATACGCTCGACTAATGCAACCAATTCAGTTTCTTTGAAGGGCTTTTGGATAAAGTCCATAGCGCCTTTTTTCATAGTGTCAACTGCCATGGGCACATCACCATGCCCAGTAATGAAGACAACTGGCAATGGTGACTTGCGTTCAACCAGTTTGTCTTGCAGTTCGAGTCCTGACATGCCGCCCATGCGAATATCAACGATTAAACAAGCGACTTCACGCGCATCGTAGCGACTGAGGAATGTTTCTGCTGAGTCAAAGCACCTAACGCGGTAGTCTTTACCTTCGAGTAACCATTGCAATGAATCGCGCACAGCCTCGTCGTCGTCGACAACATACACAGTACCTTTTTTGGGAATCAAACTCATGTAATAAAACTCCAAATTTAGCGAGCAGGTATCCAGAAAGAAAATCTGCAACCCGTTATTTGATTGGCATTGTAGAGGTTCTCCGCTTGCATTCGACCCTCGTGCGATTCAACAATGCTTCGGCATAAATTCAATCCAATACCCATACCTTCAGCCTTGGTCGAGAAGAATGCTTCAAATAAACGATCCATGACTTCTGGTGCTAAGCCACTGCCTGTATCCGTAACACTGAATTCAATGACTGAAAGTCCTCGTTCTATTCGAGGAACCACTTTGAGTTCAACTTGTCGGCGGGCAAAGGGGCGCTGCGCAGAGTCAATCGATTCAGCTGCATTGCGCATTAAGTTAACCAACACCTGTTCAATCAAGATTGGATCTACATGGACTTGTGGCAGTCGGCTAGCTATCACTTGGCTTAAACGCACCTGTCGCCTGCGCAACTCAATGCCCGCAAGCTCCACCGCCTCAGAGACTAGTTGGGGAACGCTGGATAAAGTGCGGTTGGGCTCACTGCGTTTTACAAAACTGCGAATGCGCTGAATGATTTGACCCGCACGCTGCGCTTGGTGGGCTGTTTTTTCTAGAGCCGTTATTAAGTCTGATTCATTCAAGTTCTTCGACTTGATGCGCGAGACCATTCCATTGCAGTAATTATTGATTGCAGTCAGCGGTTGATTGAGTTCATGCGCCACGCTGGAAGCCATCTCGCCCATGGTGATGAGTCGACTAGCGGTTTGTGCACGTTCGGCTTGCGCTTGGGCTTGTTCTTCTGCTTGGCGGCGCGGTGTAATGTCGGTGGCAATAACGATTTGCGCCAATCTGCCGTCGACCCAATTGAGATAACGTGAGCGTACCTCCAACCATTTGCCCAGGTCAGGCAAAAATATTTCGGCGTTTTCACTTTGCACCTCTTGCAAATCGTCGATCGGAAAACCAGCAAGGGGGTCGCTGTCTTCGTCTTCCAATACTGCGGTGGCAAGCTCCGTAGAAGTGCTTTGGTTAGTGCGCGGGAGTCCAGCTTGCATGACCAAACTCAAATGGCCTTTGGTGGTGGGATCGAACCATTTGCGGTAGAGCTTGTTGGCAAATAAAAGTTCTTCGCTGCCTAATGGTGCTACAGAAACGGAGGCGTCTAGGCCCTCCAATACGGTGGTGAAACGGTCGTGTGCAGCTGTGAGTTGTTCGCGAATTCGGGTTGGTTCAGTGATGTCGGTCATGGACGTCATCCACCCCGTTTGTTTTCCGAGTGCATCGACTAGGGGAGATACATACAAACGCGCATCAAATAATTCACCGTCCTTGCGTTTAACACGAACTTGCAGCCCATTTGTCGATGTGCTTCCCTCTAATTCTTTTTGAAGTCTTGAGCTCAAAAGTGCGTGGTCCTCCTCCGGCCAGTAGGGAAAGGGAGGGAAGCAACCCACCAATTCAGCCTCAGTCCAGCCTGTCATTTGGCAAAAAGCAGCATTCACATACGTAATGCGCCCTTTTAAATCCATGGCGCGCATACCTGTCAGGATAGAGTTCTCCATCGCACGTCGGAAATTCGTTTCAGCCATCAGCGCTTGTTGCGCTTGGACTCGACGGCGGGTGTGGCGCCAACTACCAATTAACAGCCATGCTGTCATAGCGCTCAAAATAGCCACCAACCAATACATGCCGTTACCGATCATTCCAGGTGTTGTTCGGTAGGTTTGGGCGTGTATCGACAAGGAGTAGCCAACCGGCATGACGGGTACTTCGTACTCGTTGTTTTTGACAATCCAGGGCAATACTTCGGTTACGCGGGGCTTATTTTTGTTGGCCTGTCCAGCCAATACATTGTTTTTATCATCGCGAAGCGAGACAAAGTATTGACCGCTGATCTCAGCTGGTATGGCGTAACGCAAAATTCCCTCGAGTCCAAATTCCGCAACGATGACTCCGTCAAAAATATTTTGATCGAGCACTGGAATATGCAACTGCAGATTAGAAAAAGGGGCTGGGCTTGCGTTCTTATAAGTGACGGGTTTGGAGTAGATGGGCTGCTTTAATTCCTTGGTGAGTTGAAAAGCGCTGACAACAGCTGGGTCGTTGACTACAACGCCTGGGTAGAGTTCAAACAAAGCATTGGCATTAGCACTTGACACACTAATGACAACGCGACGTTTGATGTCTAGCCATGTCAGGCTAGAGAGTTCTGGTGTCTCATCGATGATTTTCTGGGCAGAAGTAATAAATCCTTTCGTGCCTAAGCGTTGGTTTGATAAGTCCTTGGAAAATCTTGTTAATTCCTCTTGTTTATCAAGAAGCCGCAGCCTTACTCTTTGCTGTGCATATTCCACATCACGTCGCACTATTTCCTGTTCACGCTCGATTTCTTCGTATTTCAAATACCAAAAGACGCTCGTTATGACAACCATAAAGATGAGTACAGCCATTAAGGGCGCAAGAAACGCAAACCTGTCTTGCCGACTGGGCGTTTGGGTGCCCCACCACTTACGCCATGCAAGGGCAATTGGTTTGTTGGGGAGTTGTAGAAGTGGTCTCAACATGATTGGCTAGGGATTATCAATGGCTTATAAATTTCATTATGCAAAATACAATAGCGTTATTTGAAATTTACGGCTTTTTATGCCAAAATTGGGCTACATTTGACAAAAACATAAGTAACTTAGGAGACGGAAATGTCGGCACTTCCCCATGATTTAAGAACTTTTGCGACCAATGATGCAGATAGCCAAGAAACTCGCGAGTGGATGGACGCTTTATCGGCAGTCATCAGTGCAGAAGGTCCTGAGCGAGCACACTTCTTATTAGAGCAATTATTGGAGCATGCGCGCGAAAACAGCATCGACATGCCCTTTTCAGCAACCACGGGGTATGTCAACACCATCGAACCGCAAAATGAAGCCCACTGCCCCGGCAATATAGAAATAGAAGAACGTCTACGCGCCTACATGCGTTGGAACGCGATGGCGATGGTGGTCAAAGCCAACCGCCACAACCCAGAGGACGGTGGCGACCTTGGCGGCCATATTGGCTCTTTTGCTTCTTTGGCCCATATGTTTGGCGCAGGCTTCAACCATTTTTGGCATGCCGAGAGCGAAAACCACGGCGGTGATTGCATCTACATCCAAGGCCATGTGTCTCCAGGTGTTTATGCACGTGCCTATTTAGAAGGACGTTTGACCGAAGAGCAGTTACTCAACTTCCGCCAAGAGGTGGACGGCAAAGGCCTCTCTAGCTACCCCCATCCGAAATTGATGCCAGAGTTTTGGCAGTTTCCCACTGTGTCGATGGGCTTAGGTCCTTTGATGGCGATTTACCAAGCCCGCTTTTTGAAATACCTGCACGCACGCGGCATTGCCAATACCGAAAACCGCAAGGTCTGGGTATTCTGCGGTGACGGTGAAATGGACGAGGTCGAGTCGCTCGGCGCTATCGGTTTAGCTGCACGTGAAAACCTAGACAACTTGATCTTCGTAGTGAACTGCAACTTACAGCGCTTGGATGGCCCTGTGCGCGGTAACGGCAAGATCGTGCAAGAACTCGAAGGCGAGTTCCGCGGCTCAGGCTGGAATGTCATCAAACTCTTGTGGGGCAGCGATTGGGACGCCTTGCTAGCGCGTGACAAAGACGGTGCCTTGCGCCGCATCATGATGGAAACTGTGGACGGCGACTACCAAGCCTTCAAAGCCAATGATGGTGCGTATGTGCGCAAACATTTCTTTGGTCGGGACCCTAAGACTTTAGAGATGGTCGCCCACATGAGCGACGACGATATTTGGAATCTCCGCCGTGGTGGCCACGACCCACAGAAGGTCTATGCGGCCTATCACAAAGCGGTCAACCACAAAGGCCAGCCAACTGTCTTGCTGATCAAAACCGTCAAAGGTTTTGGTATGGGTAAATCAGGAGAAGGTAAAAACACCGTTCACCAAACTAAGAAGCTGACGGACGAAGACATCAAAATCTTCCGCGATCGTTTTAATCTTCCTATCCCTGATAGCGAATTAGCCAAGATTCCTTTCTACAAGCCTGCGGATGACACCCCCGAAATGCGCTATTTGCACGAGCGTCGCAAAGCGCTTGGCGGCTACTTGCCTCATCGCCGTACCAAGGCGGACGAGAGCTTCACCGTGCCTAGCATCGACACCTTCAAAGCTGTGATGGACCCCACTGCCGAAGGCCGTGAAATTTCTACCACCCAAGCCTATGTGCGCTTTTTGACCCAACTGCTGCGTGACCAGGCGATCGGTCCCCGTGTGGTGCCCATCTTGGTCGACGAAGCGCGCACCTTTGGTATGGAAGGCTTATTCCGCCAAGTCGGTATTTACAACCCTGCTGGCCAGCAATACACGCCTGTCGACAAAGACCAGGTGATGTACTACAAGGAAGACAAAGCCGGTCAAATTCTGCAAGAAGGTATCAACGAAGCGGGCGGCATGAGCAGCTGGATTGCCGCGGCTACTAGCTACTCGACCAGCAACCGCATCATGGTGCCTTTCTATGTGTACTACTCGATGTTCGGCTTCCAGCGCATTGGCGATTTGGCTTGGGCGGCTGGCGATATGCAGGCGCGTGGTTTCTTGCTTGGTGGCACCTCTGGACGTACCACCTTGAATGGCGAAGGCTTGCAACATGAGGACGGTCATAGCCACATCATGGCCAACACCATTCCAAACTGTGTGTCGTATGACCCGACCTTCGCCCATGAAGTC
>JAGWXI010000129.1 GCA_018969975.1 Burkholderiales bacterium | reverse complement strand
CGAACAAGTGGCATTGGCTTCATCATGATTACATTGGCGTTTGCCCAAATGTTTTATTACTTATTTGTCAGCCTTAAACAGTACGGTGGGGACGACGGGTTATCGATCTCTTTGCGCAGTAACTTAGTGGGCTTGGACATGAGCGCACCCCTCACCCTCTACTACACCTCATTTGCTTGCGTGTTGGCGGTGGTGGTGTGGACACAACATATGGTGCACGCGCCTTTTGGTATGGTGCTACAAGCTTGCCGTATGAATGAAAGGCGCATGAGCGCCTTGGGTTTTCATACACTGCGCTACAAACTCAGTGCTTATGTGTTGTCTTGCGTGATCGCGGGTGTGGCGGGCTTTTTGTACGCCAACCTTACCGGATACGCCTCACCCGCTTATCTGGCTTGGACAGTATCCGGAGAGCTCATTGTGATGGTGGTGCTGGGTGGTATGGGCACCGTACTGGGCCCGTTGGTGGGTGCATTGACGTTGTTAGGCTGTGAAGAATTGCTTAAGGGCATGACTGAGCACTGGCCCATCATCTTAGGACCGCTGATTATTTTGGTGGTGCTGCTCGCAAGGCGTGGCTTGTTCGGCTTGGCACTGGATTGGGATGCGCGTCATGCTCAATCAAAGGGACAGCCATGACACCGCTCAGTAATACCCCCCTCCAAACGCAATCCTTGGTCAAACGCTACGGAGGATTGCTGGCCACCGACAATGTGAGCTTGCATCTGGTCCATGGCGAGTTACACGCCATCATTGGCCCCAACGGTGCCGGCAAAACCACTCTTATTGGTCAACTGGGTGGCGAGCTTCAGCCTGACAGCGGCGATGTTTTTTTGCAAGGAGAGTGCGTCACTGCCCTGCCCGCCGCTGATCGTGCATTACGCGGTTTGGCGCGCTCCTACCAAATTTCTTCTGCCTTTCCTGAATTTACAGTGATCGAGAGCGTGGCCTTGGCCAACCAAGCACATGGGGGCCACAGCTTTGGCGCTTGGCGTGCACTGCTAAAACGCGCGCATTTGGTCGACGCAGCGGAACACGCAATAGCCAAAGCGGGATTGAGTCACCGCATCAGCCAACGCGTGTCCGAACTGGCACACGGCGAACGTCGTCAATTGGAACTAGCCATGGTATTGGTGAGTGAACCCAAAGTGCTGCTGTTAGACGAACCCATGGCGGGCATGAGCCACCAAGAATCGATGAAGGTGGTTGACTTGCTCGCAGGTCTCAAAGGCCAGTACACGCTTCTTTTGGTAGAGCACGATATGCAAGCTGTATTTGCATTAGCTGACACCATCTCGGTGTTAGTCAACGGCGCCATCATTGCCAGTGGCAAACCCGAAAATATTCGACATAGCCCAGATGTTCGCTCCGCCTATTTAGGTGATGAGGAGCTACCCGAATGAGCGCAACGCCTTTGTTGCAGGTCCACGACCTGGAAACTTGCTATGGAGATGCACAAGCTTTGTTTGGTGCCAGCCTGACCGTTGTAGAGGGTGAATTTGTCACCTTACTAGGGCGCAACGGTATGGGTAAAACTACTACCGTGCGCTCGACGATGGGGATCATGCCCCCGCGTCGTGGTCGCATTGTTTTTGCTGGACAAGACATCACGTATCTGCCATCACACCAAATTGCCCGCTTAGGTATTGGCTTAGTACCTGAGCAACGCCAAGTGTTTGCCAACCTCACCGTCTATGAAAACTTGGTAGCCACTGCGCACAACCGTTTGAACCAGCGCGAGCCTTGGACATTGGATCGCATTTATCAGTTGTTTCCTCGTCTCAAAGAGCGTGCAGGTAACTTAGGCGCCAACTTGTCGGGAGGCGAGCAACAAATGCTAGCGATTGGTCGAGCATTGATGACTAACCCACGTTTGTTAATTTTGGATGAAGCAACGGAGGGCCTGGCCCCCTTGGTGCGCGCAGAGATATGGCACTGTTTGCAAACCCTCAAGCAGTCAGGATTGTCAGTGCTCGTCATCGACAAAAACCTAGTGCCTTTGATTCGCTTAGCTGACAACCACTTCATATTAGAAAAGGGACAAACCATTTGGCATGGCACTTCTGCGAGCCTGATGGACGCACGCCACGATCTCAAGGAAAGCCTCGGTGTCTGATTGGCAGGACTGCTGCAATAAAGACCCCCAATAAACAAAGCTTGACAGTTTAGTTTGTAGCCCTGATTCAGCCAAAGACCACGGGGGCAAAGTAGCGCTCTACCGTTGCCATCAAACTTAACCCGACCACCCACGACGTTTTAGGATTCTCGGGAGCTGGTTTGTTCACAATTTTTAATTGCATGTCGCCAAATGCTCCGATTGCATGCACACAGTGCGTGTTACCCGTTGCATCAGGATCGACCACGATACGGACTTGTGTCGCTTCAAACCCAATACCCGCTATCGCCAAGCTTGCTGCCACATTCAAGTTTTGAGGATATCGCAATGCAGCCTCTCGTGCCTTTCCGTCAAACAGCACCACCTCATCACCGATGTGCTGCGTCTTGCTTAAACGTTGCAGCTCATCAGTCCATGCAGATGGGGGTTTGCGAGATTCATAGACAACCTTTGTCTCGGGCAAATCTCGCACCGCACGAATGTAATCAAGTGCGCCAATCGCACCGCTAGGGAAAATCAACTTCGCGCGCCCCTGTTCTGCGGCTTGACAGAGTTGTTGGTAAAAGGTTTCATCTGCCATCACGCCCACTGAAACTGCTACAAATGACACACCAGCGGCCAGACATACGGGCGCGAAATCACGAACGGCTTGATGACCAGCAGCCTCCACCACCAAATCAGGTCGAAACAGCAACACCTCTTGCGCGCTTGACAAGCAAGTTAATCCCACCGGAAGTTTTGCAAGAGAAGGAGATTGCGCCTTTAGCAAGACGGCAATGTTGCAATCCGTACCGTATTTGTCACGCAAGCGTTCTACTAATTCAGTTGCGATGGCACCATAGCCAATGATGACTAAACGAACATTCATAATTTATCCAACTCTTTTAAAAGTTAACTTTTACCAAAGCCGCCACCACCCGGCGTATGAATTTCAAACACATCGCCAGCTTGCATGTCCACTTGGGCAATATGCGGCACATCCTGTTGCATTCCGTCTTGTCGCACCACTCGGTTAAAACCAACAGCCCCTGCGCTACCACCCGCCATACCAAAAGCAGGATGCACACGCGCATTGGACAAGATACTGGCCGTCATAGGTTCTAGAAATTCAATACGTCGGATACCTCCATTGCCCCCTTGCCAACGCCCTGCACCTCCAGAGCCCTCGCGTATCGCGTAGCTTTGTAAGCGCACTGGAAAGCGAAACTCCAAAACCTCTGGGTCAGTCAAACGCGAGTTAGTCATATGCGTTTGCACCACGCTGGTTCCGTCAAAGCCATCGCCTGCCCCGCTACCGCCTGAAATGGTTTCGTAATACTGGTACTGCGCATTGCCAAAGGTCAGGTTGTTCATAGTGGGTTGGCTACTGGCCATGACACCTAGTGCGCCATACAAAGCATTGGTAATGCAGCTTGATGTTTCCACATTACCCGCGACCACCGAAGCAGGCGGTAATGGATTGAGCATCGATCCTTCAGGAATGATCACCTTCAAAGGCTTCAAGCAGCCTGCGTTGAGCGGTATATCGTCATCCACCAAGGAACGGAACAC
>JAGWXI010000041.1 GCA_018969975.1 Burkholderiales bacterium | reverse complement strand
AATAGCTTGTTGCTATACAACTTCGCGCCTGGCAAGTTTTGACCAGCAGCGAAAATTTCGGCTGAGACACTGCGGTGTTCAGGCACAAATGCATCCGTCATATGGACATCATGGCTACCCGTACCACCTAAGCCATACGCTTGCCAGTTGTCTTGGCTCTTAAAGTCGGCTTGGGGTATCAAAAAGAGGCGACGTTGTGGTGCACCTCCAGTTTGTTCTGTCATGGCGCCTACCAACATCCAAGTTGAGGCATCTACACCGCTAGCAAAGGGATACTTTCCGCTGACCTTGTACCCGCCTTCTACAGGGATGGCTTTGCCGCAAGGAAATGCAAAACCAGTTGCTGCTAAGGCAAACGGATCGTCGCCCCATACATCTTCTTGCGCTTGCAGTCCGAATTGACCGATATTCCAAGCGTGAGAGGCCAAATTGGAGTAGGCCCAAGCTGTAGAAGAACATCCTTTGCAAATCTCCAGCACAACATCCATCAAAGCGCCAAGCCCTAGTTCTGAGCCGCCAAAGCGTTTGGGTTGCATCAAACGCAACAACCCACTGGCGTTAAGTTCTTCAATAGATTCTTCAGGGACACGGCGAATTTTTTCAGCATGTGCCGCACGTTCAGCAAATTTAGGAGCAAGACTTCTTGCAACTGTTACTGCCTCTTCTGCTGTCAACACGGGTGAAGAGAGAACTGATTTGGCTGGAGTAGCTATAACTCGTAAATTCATGTTGTTTCCCTATCCATTGACCTTAAGGTAGACCGCATAAAGAGATGTTGTTCCGCAAATAAAAAGTCGGTTACGTTGCACGCCACCAAACGTCAAATTCGCCACCATCTCTGGAATTTTTATTTTACCGATGAGTTGCCCATCTTGTCTGTAACAGATGACACCTTCGGCACAGCTTGCCCATAGCCTGTCAGCTTTATCGATGCGAAAGCCATCAAAGAAACCAACCGGACATTCGGCAAAGATAGTAGATCGGTCTAGGGTTTTTCCGGATGCATCTACATCGAAGCGACGAATGTGTTTGGGTCGGTGAAGCCCCTCGGTTCCACCGCTATCAGCAATGAATAAGTGCTTCTCATCATTTGAGAAAGCTAGGCCATTGGGGTGATCGAAATCATGCGCAACACGCGTGACCTCCATGGTATGGGGCTCAATTCGGTAAACATGGCCACCATCCTGTTCCATGGTGTCAACTTTGCCTTCATAGTCGGCAATGATTCCGTAATCGGGGTCGGTAAACCAGATGGAGTCGTCTGACTTCACTACGGCGTCATTGGGCGAATTTAAGCGTTTACCCTTATATCTATCAGCAAGCACTGTGATGGTTCCGTCGTGTTCAGTTCTGGTGATTCGACGGTTGTAATGTTCGCAAGTAATTAATCGACCTTGTCTATCGACGGTGTTGCCATTGGCAAAGCCTGAGGGCTCTCTAAAAACCGATACAGAACCATCTGTGTCGTCATAGCGCATGATTCTGTTGTTAGGAATATCCGACCACAACAAGTATCTTCCACCACCGAACCAAGCCGGTCCTTCTGACCATCTGCCACCGGTCCACAAGCGTTCAACCCGCGCATGACCAACAAAGCAGTTTGCAAATTCAGTTTCTATTACCTCAAACCCGCTTCCTTCAATTTCCCCATAAAACATGGTTTTTCCTTGATGTGTGATGTGTATAAAAATTTAACAGAATTTATTTGACTTGCGTGCAAAATCCCAATACCACTCTCCAATCTTAGGGAAACTGATATGAATACAAAAAATAAATTGCTCAGCGACCGAGCACCGTTTCAAGCTATTGTTGATCGGCCTCGCTTAGTGATGCCTGATGACAGCCGGATGTTGGTTTGGATCATTGTCAACGTTGAGCACTGGTCAATCGAAAGAACCATGCCTCGTACAGTTTTACCACCTCCGATGGGTCAACCTTTGATGCCCGATCTACCCAATTGGTCTTGGCATGAATACGGAATGCGTGCTGGATTTTGGAGAATCTTTGATGCGCTACAACAACGTGGCATAACCCCTACTTTGGCTATCAATGGCATTGTGTGTGACTCTTATCCATCTGTCGCGCAAGCTGCGCATCAAGCAAATTGGGAATTCATGGGGCATGGCTATATACAGGGCCCTATGCATAAAGTCGATGACCAAGTTCTAGCAATCAATCAGACCATGGAATCCATCAAAAAACTCACTGGTAAACCACCCGTCGGGTGGGAGAGCCCTGGCCTGACTGAGACCGATGAGACCTTAGATTATTTATCAGCTGCTGGTATTACTTATGTGGCAAATTGGGTTATGGATGATTTACCAGCCTGGTTATATGCCAAGCCAAAACCAGTTTTGGCCGTACCTTACACCGTGGAATTGAATGACATTCCCATGATGGCGGTACAACATCACCGAAGTGATGAGATGTACCACCGTGGGGTTTTGCAATTAGATCGGCTGTGGCGCGATGCCGCCAAAATTCCGCGCGTAATGGCAATTAGTGTTCATCCTTACATCACTGGTGTACCGCATCGTATTGACGCATTCGAAAAACTGTTGGATGCTGTTTTGGCAAAACCAGAGGTCAAAGTGATGACGGGTGAAAAAATTGCGCAGTGGTACTCGGCGCAAGTACCAGCCAGCGCTGCATTGAAATAAAAATGCAGTTAATGCATGCGGGCAAAGTCTTGAACTAATTTCACAAATTCATCAGGTCTTTGCATTGCGGATATGTGACCACAAGGGTCTAGCACTGCGACTTTGCTGCCCTTGACTTGATCGGCCATCATTTGCAACTCTGCTGGCGGGGCGCCCATATCTTGGGCACCAGCTACAAACAGGACGGGGATTTTTATCGTGTGTAATTCGTCCATCATGCGGACGTTTTGAATCGCACGAATGCAAGTCTCAAAGCCGTCGACTGAATTCTTAGAAACAATTTGAGCCATTATTTTCATTTGTTCTGGGTTAGCTGCTATGTAGTCTGGGGCAAACCAGCGGGCTATGGAAGACTCTGCAAGTGCATGCATTCCGCCACCTTTGCGAGCAACTTCTAGCCTTTGGTTCCAGCCCTCGATACCAGCAGCATCAATACGACCACGGCAATTACATGCCATCAAGCCTAGCAAGCGATCTGGGTGATGCAATGCCAAGGTGAGTCCAGTCATTCCACCTAGAGAGATGCCGGCAAAAAATGCTTTTTGTATCTTGGCCGCATCCATAACAGCAACTACATCATTAGCTAGGTCGCTCAGTTCGATGTTGTTGGCCGCGCATTGGCTCAAGCCATGCCCGCGTGTGTCATACGTGACAACGTAATACGCTTTGGAGAGTTGCGGCAATACCAACTGCCACATACTGCGGTCAGTCGCTAGTGAGTTAGACAAGACCAAGGCGGGATTCTTAAATTCCCCGTGGGTAGCAAATGAAATAACAGAACCGTCAGGACGTTCAATAGTATGTGAAGTGTTCATTTTTTCTATAAGGGTTTTGAGATATCTAGGTGACAAAAGTTGATGTTGATGCTGTGCTTATCAATTAAGATGAATGTCGGATAGTCTCTTCTAACATTTCATTTTTCACAATTGGGGTTAACTATGGCAATTAAAAAGAATCCAATTCAAGTTGGTGTGATTGGTCTAGGCATCATGGGTTCGTCTATTTCATCTAATCTACAAAAATCCGGATTCGATGTCTATGGCGTGGATCTGAACGCCAGCACCCGTAAAAAAATGAAACCACTTTTGTCGCAGGTGCATGCCGACGCAAATGGCATCTTGATGCATTCTCGGAAAATCATTTCTTCATTGCCCTCTACCAAAGCCTTGATGCAAACATGCCACGCTTTGTGCGAAGCGAAGTTGGCACACAAAATCAAAGGTACCCCTATCCTGGTAGAGACCAGCACCCTGCCATTGAAAGACAAATTGGCGGCGCGTGAAATTCTTTCGACGGGAGGTATTCATATGATTGATGCACCTTTGTCTGGTACTGGCGCGCAAGCTAAAACAAAAGATCTCAGTATTTATGCCAGTGGAGATGCTAACGACGTGCGAGCTTTCAACGCCATATTTCATGGGTTTTCTCGTACCCATTACTTTGTGGGTGAATTTGGTAACGGTATGAAAATGAAACTGGTTGCTAATCTGCTAGTGGCTATTCATAACGTGTCTGCAGCTGAAGCAATCTTATTTGGTAAAAAGCTTGGGCTCGATACCAAGAATCTAGTGAGCTTGATTGGAGACGGCGCTGGAAGCTCGCGCATGTTCCAAGTGCGTGGTCCGATGATGGTTGCCAAAACATGGAACCAAGCCACCATGAAAAACGAAGTCTGGCAAAAAGACATGTCCATCATTTACCAAGCCTTAGACGACCTTGATGTGCCAGCACCGTTGTTCACGGCTTGCATACCTATCTACAAGGCTGCCATGTCACAAGGACATGCTTTGCACGACACAGCCGCCGTGTATGCGGTGCTCGAGCAAATGGCAGGTGAGGCTTGAGCCTCTTAAATCTTTCCTAAGGCTGCCAACACACGCTGCGGCGTGAAGGGTTGGACACTCACGTTTGCATTGAGCGGAGCTAGTGCGTCGTTGATGGCATTCATCACCGCACCAGGTGCACCAGCGGTACCGGCTTCACCAGCACCTTTTGCACCTAGCTCTGAGGTTTTAGTGGGCGTTTGTACGTGCGCAATCACCATGTCCGGCATTTCTCCTGCCATGGGAACTAAGTAATCTGCCATCGAACCGTTAAGCAATTGCCCGTCTTCGCTGTAGAGACATTCTTCAAACATGACGCCACCAATACCTTGAACAATTCCACCGCGAATTTGCTCATCGACCAACATGGGGTTGATCACTGTGCCGCAGTCTTCTACGCACCAATGCTTAAGAAGTTTCACAAAACCCGTTTCAGTATCTACTTCTACGTACGACGCTTGAATGCCGTTGGTGAATGTAAAGCCGTATTCGCGCGGCGTGTAGTGGCGCGTCACCGTGAGCTCAGATTGGAAATCCATGGGCAAGGTGTCGGGTCTAAAGTAAGCAACGCGTCCGACTTCACTGATGGGCATATGTTCTGTGCCAGTGAGCTTATCGATCACCACACCATTGACTAAGTCGAGCGTGGCTACGTCAATTTTCAAAATGGCAGCGGCAACATCCAAGATGTGCGAGCGCAGCACCTTGCCAGCTTGTAAGACAGCCTCTCCACCAATACCAGCACCGCGCGATGCCCACGTGCCACCACCGTAAGGCGTGACAGCCGTGTCGCCAGTGATCACGCGCACGTTTTCAACTTTGACGCCAACAGCAGTCGCTGCGATTTGCGTGAAGATGGCTTCAGTGCCTTGACCTTGTTCCGTGACGCTCACCAACACATTGACCATTCCCGCAGGATCTAGACGAATCGTTGCACCGTCTTGTGCAGAAATACGTGCACCGCCTACGCCGTAAAAAGCAGGGGAGGGGTTGGTCACTTCAATCATGGCGGCCAGTCCAATGCCGCGGTAAATGCCTTTGGCGCGCAGCGCTTGTTGCTCTTTGCGAAGTTCTGGGTAATCCATCAAGGCCATCAACTTATCCAAACACTGGTGGTGTGAAAGTTTTTCAAACTTCACACCAGAGGGGAATGTGTAGGGATAGGCATCGTCAGCGATTAAATTTCTGCGTCTGAAATCGGCTGGGTCCATGCCAATTTTTCTGGCGGCTTCATCCACTATGCCTTCGGTGACAGCCATGGCAATAGGGTGTCCTACAGCGCGGTATTGGCAAGTCACATTCTTATTGGTGAATACGACATCTAATTTGGCTTTGTAATGCTTATGCTTATAAGGTCCTCCGGTCAAATTAACGACTTGATTGCCCTCAATGCCGCTTGTGCGTGGATAGACTGAATACGGGCCAATACCTGTTAGGTCCACCATATCAAAGGCAATGATGTCGCCTTGTTGGGTGCAAGCCAGTTTGATTTTGACTTTGTGTTCGCGAGCATGGATATCCGTCAGAAACGACTCGATGCGATCAGCCGCAAATTTCACAGGGCGTTTGAGCATGACTGCGATAGCCGCAGTCGCCATTTCATCTGCGTACACATGGACCTTGATGCCGAACGATCCGCCAACATCTTTGCAAATAACACGCACATTCGATTCAGGGATATTCAAGTGGCGTGAAAAGATATCTTGCATCATGTTGGGCGCTTGGGTGCCTTGGTACACGGTCAGCATGTTGTCGGCAGGGTTGTAGTCCGCCAAAATGCCACGCGGTTCATTGGTCACGCCAGTGTGTCGACTGAACTCATAGACTTTTTCAACCACGACATCGGCTTTTGAAAATGCGTCTTCAAATCCCTCTGTGACCAATTCACGGTTGAAGCATTTGTTATCGCCCAAGTCAGGATGAATAACTACTTTGCCGTCCAATGAAGCTTGCATATCAGTCACGGCAGGCAACACATCCCAATCCGCCACCACATGGTCTAAAGCGTCTTCCGCTTGCCTGCGGGTTTGGGCAACGATGGCAGCAACTGCTTCACCTTGCCAACACGCTCTCTCAGGTGCTATGGCGTATTGCGGAGCAGAGCGGATGCCTTTGAGGTGTCCTAAAACTCCTACCCATGGTGTACAGAATTGGGCGACATCATGGCCATCAAAAACAGCGACTACGCCGGGCTGTTTGCGCGCTTGGGACAAATCTAAATGTTTGATGCGCGCGTGCGCGTGGGGACTTCTAAAGTACACCACATGCACTAATCGCGGTAAGCGTATGTCGTCTAAATAGGTGCCACGGCCTTCAAGCAACTTTTTTGCGCCCGAGCGTGGAACACTTTGCCCAACATAGTTGTTTTGAACGGTGACCGATTCAGGCTGAATAGGAAGTTCGTTACGCGCATTCATACTTTTACTCCTGACTGAGTAGAAGGGGAAGACTGGTTGGTATGCAAGACAGATTCAATCGCATCGACAATTGCTTGGTAGCCAGTGCATCTGCAGTAGTTGCCTGAGATCAATTCTTTGATGTCATCGCGAGAAGCATTTTTGTGATGCTTGGTGATATCAAGGGCAGTCATAAGCATTCCTGCAGAACAGAAGCCGCATTGAAATGCGTTGTACTTCAAAAATGCGGCTTGCAATTGTTGTAGCTCACGACTGTCTGACAGTCCTTCAATCGTTTGGACATTTTTACCATCCGCTTGCACTGCCAAGGTTAGGCAACCGCGCACAACTTGTCCATCGACCATAACTTGGCACGCACCACAAACCCCATGTTCGCACCCCAGATGTGATCCAGTCAGGCCCATTTCATCGCGTAAATAATCAACCAAGTGCATACGTATAGGCACTTGTGCATCCACCGATTCGCCATTGACAGTGAATTTGGCATGCATGCAACGATCAGACATGAAGTTCTCCTGCTTGAAACAAAGCCCTGGATAGAAGGACCCGCGCTAAATGTTTTTTGGTTGTAGCGTTGGCTTGTAAATCACCCAGCGGATCTAGGTCTGCGTCTAAGGCGTTTTGGGCTAACAAAATGCTCGCAGAATTAATCTGCTGGCCAGTCAAAGCTTTCATCGCAGAAGGTGCTAGGACGGGTTTGTCGTCCATCGCCATGAAAGACAAAGCAGATTCACGGATAGTTTCGCCATCCATCGTAAGAGCAACTGCTAGCCCCACCATCGCGTAATCGCCTTTTCGTCTTGCTAACTCTAGAAATACAAATCTTTGGTTACTTGTGGCTACAGGAAATTCGACTGCTACGAGAATCTCTTCAGATTGAACGGCAGTTCGGTACAAACTAATAAAAAAATCATGCGCCTTGACACGCCTCTCGCCTTGAGAGCTTTGGATAACCAAGGTGGCATTCAATGCCAAAGCAACAGCAGGGTATTCAGCGGCTGGATCGCCCAATGCGAGGCTGCCACCAATAGTGCCTTTATTGCGTATCGCTAAATGCGCTACATAAGGAACCGCTTGGGCTAGAAGGGGCACATGCAACTTCACGAGATTGGAATGGAGGATCTCGTTGTGCGTAGTCAATGCCCCGATGCGAATCGTGTTGCCTAATTTTTCAATGCCCTTCAAGGCATCGATGCCGGTGATATCAATCAATATCTGCGGGTTAGCCATACGCAGATTCAACATAGCCAACAAACTTTGGCCACCGGCCAAAATTTGCGCAGAATCTTTGTAGGTATGTAAGGACGAAAAAACATCCTCGATATTTTTTGCTTTGACGTACGCAAAGTCTGGGGACTTCATGGAAAACTCCTCTGTACAAAACCCTCGCGAAGCTAAAAGGGTCAGTTAGCAGGCTTAGATGCCTAAGTAGTAGCTCTTGACAAGATCATTGTTCATTAGCGTATCAACATCGCCTTTAAAAACAATTTCGCCATGGACAATGATGTGGCCAAAGTCAGCAATTCGCATGGCTTGTTTAAAGTTTTGCTCCGCCATCAAAACAGTGAGGTTATAGCGGTCTTTGAGTTCTTTTAGTTTGGTGATGGTTTGTGAGACTAACAGGGGAGAAAGCCCAACAGAAGGCTCATCTACCAAAAGCAATCGTGGAGAGGACATCAAGGCACGTGCGATTGCCAACATTTGTTGTTGGCCACCTGACATAGAGCCAGCGAGCTGGGTACGTCGCTCTTTAAGAACGGGGAAAGCTTCAAAACAAAAAGCCAAGTTTTCTGGAATTTGTGGTCTTGATGATTCTCGAAATGCGCCAAGCAACAAATTTTCTTCAACAGTTAACTTAGGGAAAAGCCTACGACCTTCAGGAATTAAGGCAACACCTAGGTTGACAATTTCTTCAGTAGACAGCTGGGTTAAATCGTGGGTGACACCATCTATTTCTAAATTGATGGTGCCTTTGTCGGGCTTTACCATGCCCATCACGCATTTCATCAGAGTACTTTTGCCGTTACCGTTAGTGCCAAGCAAAGCAACTGTTTCCCCGTTGTTAATGCTAAGGGATACCCCATGCAATGCACGAACTGCGCCGTAGCCGGCGTCTATGTTTTCAATGATGAGCTTAATCGCCAAGGTAGGCCCTCTGAACTTCTGGATTTTTAACGATAGTTTCTGGAGTGCCTTCACAGATGATTTTGCCAGCATCCAGACACACAACGCGTTGAGAAAATTTCATAACGGCTTGCATGATGTGTTCAATCATGATGATGGTGATTCCCAATTTATTCAAGCCGAACAAAATTTCTAAAACTTCATCTACTTCAGTGCCAGATAAACCAGCCATGGCTTCATCTGAAATAAGCAATTTCGGTTTGGCCGCCATTGCCCGGGCCAATTCCATTTTTCTGAGTTCAACTTGCGAGAGTTGGTTGGACTGAACAAACGCCTTGTCCGCCAAACCCATACTGTGCAGTATGTCCATGGCTTCCTTTTGTTGGGCCGGTCCGTCTTTGCCGCCAACAAAGGCAAAAGGAACAAGTAAGTTTTCCATGACCGACATACTGCTAAAGGGACGTGGTATTTGAAAGCTTCTGGCAATACCGCGTTTAGTTCTTTCATGGGCCTTGAGCTTGCTAATGTCATTTCCGTCAAATCGAATAGCCCCTTGGTAATTGGTAAATGCACCGGAGATGCAATTAATTAATGTAGTTTTTCCGGAGCCATTGGGCCCGATCAAACCAAGGCGTTCGCCTTGTTGAACACGCAAGTTGACATCGGAGAGGGCAGTGAACCCTCCAAATTGCTTGACTACATTGCTTACTTCGAGGATTGTTTCCATCTTTTCACCAATCCTAAGATGCCCTCTGGGGCGATTACCACAAATAAAACCAATAAAACTCCAACAATCAAGACATTCAATTCGTTGGATACGGTGACAGTCACAATTTGTTGCAGTGTGGCCAACAGCAATGCACCAATGACTGGGCCAATCCAATGAGAGGTACCCCCAATGATGGGCATGCCTAAAGCGTAGATCGAGTAACTTAGATTGAATGTAGAAGAGGGTTCTATGTAGCTCAAGTACATAGGCATTGGAGCGCCAGCAATACCCATTAAGGCCCCAGAGATAGTGCAAGCAATTAGTTTAATTTTTAAAGTGGGAACTCCAGAGCATTCGGCGGCCTCCTCAGAATCTCGTACCGCACGAAGTCCACGGCCCAAGAATGAATCCTGAACATAGCGGGCAATAGCGACAGAAAGTACGGCCAAAACCGCCATGACGAAAAATAACATTCGTACATAGCTGTCAAAAAACCACAAGTCTTGCGGCCTTGTCAGTTGTAACCCAGTGGCTCCCCCCACATAGCGCCAATTGTTTACTACGGTCTCTAAGATGAAAACAACCGCAACTGTGGCTATGGAGAAAAATATGCCACGCAACTTGAGGGTGAGTAGACCTACACCTAGACCCAGTGCTCCCGCCAAAACACCACCCCCAAGAATTTGAACCAACAAGGGCGCTGAAATAGACTTAAATAAGACGACAGCTGTGTATGCGCCAACGGCAATAAATGCGGGGACACCAAAATTGACGTAGCCAGCATATCCACCCAGAATATTCCATGCAGTGGCTAAAACTACAAATTGCAAGACCACAAATCCAGCAAAGAAAACGTATTCGTTGACCCCGGCCATGGTGGACAAGATCAGTAAACCCACAAGCAATAAAGAACTGTAAACGGTGTATTTCATTCGGCTTATCTTCCAAACAGACCTTGGGGACGAACACCCAGCATCAAAAGTAGTAAACCAAATGAAACAGCGGGCGCCCAAGAAGCACCAAAAGTCATCATCACAATTGATTCAGCAATGCCTAGAACTAAACCAGCTACCAAGGTGCCGCTCATGCTGCCCAAGCCAGCTAGCACGACTACACAAAATGTCCGACCGATATAGATGCGATCCATGGCAGGTTCGACCGGCCCGACGATGATGAGCATTGCGCCTGCAAGGGCGTTCACCGCGGTGGCTATGCCAAAAGCAAGTTGTTTAATTTTGACTGGATTAGCGCCCATTAATCGCAGAGCACCTTCATCTTGCCCTACAGCTTTAATGGCGCGTCCATTGAACGTTTTAGAGAAATAGAGTGTCAGAACAAAAGTCAGAGACAGCGCAATACCAAAAGCAACAAGCATACGGTATGGAAAACGGTAGTCGCCTATCTCTAAGCTGCTTCCAATGTAGCTCGCGGCTACTGTGCGTTGATCGACACCGAAAACAAGGATCAAACATACTTCGATGATGAATGCCATGCCAAAGAAAAAGGCAAGACCACGCACGCCTGTGTCTGTACTTCTTTTTTCAAATGTTTCGTAGTAGAAACGGTAGAAGGCAATACCAATAAGGTAAAAAACAGGCATCAGAAGAAGTCCACATACTATGGGATCTATCCCTGTTTTGCATAGCATGTAGGTGAAATAGGAACCTAAGATAAGAAGAGCAGGGTGCGCAACATAGGGGACATCGAGCAAGCCAAATGCTACCGACAGACCTAAGCTGACGGCAGCGTAAAAACAGCCCAGCAGTATTCCAAAAAGAACAGCTTCAAAAATTAAATCGACTGAAAACATTCAAATTCTTTGATAAAGGATGGGGCTCTGAAATAGAGCCCCAGCAAAGTTAGAGGTAATGAAAGTTGATCAGGTGGCTTTTCTAGCTCTATCAAAAGGCGTAATCACATCACCTTGTTTGTCGGCCGCTGGCCAAATCACTACTTGTTTACCAGGTGATTTAAATTGGTCCCAATCGTTGTCTTTGATGTTTCTGAATTGGGCTTGTATGAGAGCAGGTTTGGCGCGCTCTCCATTTTTATCAAAACTAATGGGGCCGACAATAGTTTTCATTTCATTTTTACGCAAGTAGTCTGCTAACTTCTTGTGTTCCAGAGATTTAGTGGCATTGACAGCTTGTTCGATCATTTGTCCGATCGCATAGTTGTAGGGTGGGAGGTAATAGCCTAAGCGATCAACTTTGGCTTCAATTGCACGTTCAGAATAGCGTTTGAAAAAATCTTCAATTCCTGGGTATTTCATGCCAGGAACATAAGAGTTGTAGTTAACAACACCGTTTAGCAAACTTCCTAAACCGTGCATGACAGGTCCGAACTGCAATCCAACCATGCCTCCGCCAAAAATCTGAACTTGTGGGCCAAGTCCAATTTCATTTACTGATCGCATGATTGCAACTGACTCGTTGGGATAGCAAGCGACAAAGACTGCTTCGGCTCTAGACGCACGCACCGAGCGAATGATGGAGGAGAAATCAGTGTTGTTGCCGGGATAGTTTTGATCGTAGGCAACTGTCCATCCGGATGTTTTGATTAATTCGCGAGCTCCATTAGCAAGATTTTGCTGAAATTCACCTTCAGCCGCAAAGATGGCAATGGACTTTGCACCGGCTTTTTTGCCAGCATCTAAAAACCCGTCTGACCAACTTTTTGCATCACCCCAAGGGGCATTGTTGAACCACATGTCATGTTGCACTTTTGCATTGACTTGAAATGAAAAGTTACCCATCAACAAAAGGCCACGCTCTTTAACCATCGGCATGATGGGGGCAGTAACGTTGGTGGCGTAGGGTGCAATCAGTAAATCAACTTTATCGACATCAATTAGTTTTGTGTAGATTCCTGGAGTGTTGGCGCCATTGCTTTGGTCGTCATACACGATGAGTTCAACTTTTCGACCTAAAAGCCCGCCTCTGGCGTTGATGTCTTCGATCCACAAACGCAATCCAATGAGAGCGGCCTGACCGCCAGCACCGAGACCTCCAGTTTGGGGCATGCTCATTCCGATTTTGACGGGAACCCCTTGTGCAAACGCCACGCTGGCTGGCAAGCTTGAAGCCAATAAACCAGCTCCACCAGCACTTAAAACCTTACGACGCATCTTATCCATGAATGTCTCCTTATTAACAAGAACGAACAGCAGACAGGATCGTAAGTCGAAGATCCCCTGCGCATATCAGCTATTACCCTAGTGCTGTCATTTAAGTGATATGCACTTAATTGGAGATAACGCCAACACGTTCCATTTTTGAGTAATCTTCACCTTCCCATTTGGGGGCATTTTCTGCGCTGATATTGAAGAAGTTAAGTTCGATCATGACCCCATTAGGATCAGTTATAAAAAGTTGGTAGAGATTGGATTCTGGAAAGTACCTCGGCCTGAAATTAATTTGGTTTTTTTGAAATTTTTCTATAAAACCATTGGGCTCTTCCGCCAAAAAAGCTACGTGGTCGATAACTCCAGTCTGACCGTTCACGGCATTGGGTGGGGTGCCAATGTAATACTTTTCTCTATTGGGAATATTGGACGGCCCCATGTGGACTTGAATAGAACCATTGATGCCCATCCAGTAACCTGGAAACGGAAAGTCAGGTCTGGGCATCACTTCGAAACCCAGTATGTCCTTGAAGAAGTCTTTTGTTGCCTCGAGATCTTGGGTTCTAATAAAAAAATGGTTGAGTGAGTGGACGGGCATAGTGATGATCCTTCTAGTGTGGGTGGTGATTTGAAATTATGCTAGCACTCATAGGTAAGAGTTTTCAATAAGGAGATTTAAAAGATGAAAAACATTAAAAATCCCAAACGCCATGAAACACAAGCTGTGCATTCACTTGACCGAGTTGTTTTTACTGTGCCTGATTTAAAGGAAGCTGAAAATTACTATGCAACTTTTGGTTTAGAGGTTAAGAAGCGTAGCAATGCCGTAGATCTCTACACCTTTGGACACAACCATTGTTGGGCCACTATTCTTCCTTCGGCAGAAAAGAAAAAGCTTCAATACATGGTGTTTGCCGCCTATGCAGAGGATATGGCGCTTATCGGTGAGCGCATCAAGCAATCAGGTTATCCCCACGGCCAACCGCATCCTTTGGGCAGCAACGAAGGTTTATGGGTGGTGCATCCCGAAGGCTTTTATGTACAGGTCATCGAGGCTGAAAAATCTTCGCCCAGCGCAAAATCTGAGCCTCTCAACGCCCCTCGCGCACCCGTCGGTAAAGGGAATGCACCTGCACGCTCAGTTATCCAACCTGTGCGGCCTAGAAGGCTATCGCACGCACTGCTCTTTTCAGCAAAAGTCGCACAGTCCGCTACTTTTTTTAGTGACGTATTAGGTCTGCGAGTTACTGATAGGTCTGATGACTTTATTGTCTTTATGCATGGAATCCATGGAAGCGATCACCATATGCTTGGCATAGTGGCCTCAGAGGGGCCAGGGCTTCACCATTTAAGTTGGGATGTTGCCAGCCTAGACGAGGTGGGACTGGGCATGGAGCAAATGCTTCAGGCAGGCTATACCAAAGGTTGGGGAGTTGGTCGACATGTTTTGGGCTCCAATTACTTTTTTTACTCACGCGACCCTTGGGGTAGTTTTAGCGAGTTTTCTTATGATATTGATTTCGTTCCATCAGACCACGATTGGATGATGGGTAACCATCCCCAAAACGACTCTTTTTATGTGTGGGGGCCGTTGGTTCCTGAAGAGTTTGTAATAAATTATGAAGCCACGGATGCTGTTGTTTGAGGAGATTCTTAAAACCTACTAGAACCTCAATCGTGCCGTTTCTGAAGGGCTTTGAATGTGAAATTGGGAAAGAGAACAACCAGCATTGAAAACAGAATAAAGAATAAAGCGACGATATCTGGCAAGGTGACTTTCTCGCCCAATACCAATGCGCCGCCCATGACGCCAAATACCGGAACCAGCGTGATGGAGAGGCCGCTTGAAACTGCCGATAGTTTTCGCGCTACATGAAACCATGCTACGTAACTCACTGCAAAAGTGATAACGCCGCCGTAAAGAATTGCCAACCATTGCATAAAGTTTGGCCATACCCATAGGTGTTGTTCAAAAATGGTGGTTATTGCTACAAAGAATACAAAGGCAATAAAGAGTGCCCAAAAAGTGAGGGTTATTCCATTAACACTTAATTTGGAATTTTTCATCATTGCATTACCAATTCCCCAAGTAATCGCAGCCAGCAACATGACAGCAATACCCAATGGATGATTGCCCCATTGACCTGCGCTACCCCATGCTAGTAATAGTGCTGCACTCATTGCTAAAACAATTCCCAGTAAAGCTGAAACAGTGATCTTTTCACGGTACAAAATTGCACTTGCAATCAACGCCCATACGGGCATGGTGTATCCGATGATGGCCGCACGTCCAGAGTTCAACATACTGACGCCATAAATCATGGGTAGGTGCCATCCAACCATGTTAAATAGACTGAGAATAAACAAAGAACGCCTTTCATTTTTAGGTACAACAATAGAAATGCCCTTGAAGTAAGCATATGCACCCAAGGACATAAACCCGATTAAAAAAGTAAACGCTCTAAAAGCAGAGGGCGGATAGTCATTAACTACGAATTTCATAACGGGATAATTCATACCCCATGAAACCGTTACGATCAACACCATTAGTAAGTCCGTGGCATTGATCTGAGGCGGCCTGTCATCGAAGGTTGTCATCAGGCACTTTAGAGTTGGTTGATAGATGCATTTTGATTCAAAATAACTTTTTATTTAGGGGGTAGTCATGCAAGGAAAATTTTATTTAAACAAGGCGTTTGCTTTTTTTGTACTGGTGGCATCCATCCTGTGGTCGCAAGTATCAATGGCCGATACATCAACCATCAAACTCTTGGTGGGATTTCCGCCTGGGGGTGGAACCGATGCCATTGCCCGTGTTTTGGCTGAAAAAATGAAAGAGGCATTGGCGGCTAATGTAGTGGTTGAAAATAAAGCAGGTGCAGGTGGTCAAATTGCGGCACAAGCACTAAAAGCTTCCCCCACGGACGGAAGTGTATTGTTCTTATCGCATGACCATACCATTTCTATTCTGCCCATAGTTATTAAAAATCCTGGTTTTAATCCTTCCGCTGACTTTATTCCAGTTGTTGGATTTGCAACTTTTGCCAACGGCTTAGCACTCTCAGGCGGTACTCCTGCAAAATCTTTCAATGAATACCTCGCTTTAGTGCGTACCCAAGGGGGAGGCAAAGGAACAGTCGCCATACCAGCACCAGCATCCATTCCTGAATTTTTAGTCAAGGTAATTGGTGAAAGATATAAGCTCGATTTGCAATCGGTGCCTTACCGCGGAAGTGCACCCATGATGGCAGATATGTTGGGCAATCAAGTACCCGCTGGTTTGGCCGGGGTCAGTGATTTTCTAGAAAACCATAAAGCTGGCAAATTACGGATGGTTGCAGTGATTGGTGATAAGCGTCAAGCTGCAATGCCAGAGGTGCCTACCTTTGCAGAACTCGGTTTACCTGGGTTTGAAGAGTTGGCTTACTACGGTCTGTTCGCGCCTGTGGGGACCCCGCAAGCTCAGATTGATCGCTATTCCGATGCGATAAGCAAAATCATTGGGCAAGCGGAAGTGAAAGATCGTTTGACATCAATGGGGATCAACGTAGTGCACATGCCCCAACGACAATTTGCCAACCATGTGCGCTCCTACACTCAGACTTGGGAAAAAATTATCAAGAACAGTGGGTTTCAGGCGCAGTAAAAGTGCCTTAGAAAGATGACCGCTCAACTCATCGCACTCGATTGGGGAACCTCTAATTTGAGGGCAAATCTTTTAGACCCATATGGACATTCCCTTGAGCAACGGCAATCTGCCATGGGCGTGATGAAAGTACCCAATGGTGAATTTGGCTCTGTTCTTGTGGAATTGTGTGGCGACTGGATGCAAGCGCATCGCGTCCCCTTAATTGCCAGTGGCATGGTGGGAAGCCGTCAAGGTTGGAAAGAGGCGCCGTATCTGAGTTGTCCAGCTACCTTAAAGCAAGCCGCGCTCCATTTAACCGAGGTTCAATTCGATGCCCCAGTGGCTGGTACGAACTGCGTCTATATCGCCCCTGGCTTGAAGTGCATAGATGAACACGCCCAAACCGACGTCATGCGCGGAGAGGAGACCCAAATTTGGGGTGCGCAGTTGCCGCCCTCGAGTATTTGTGTACTGCCTGGAACACACAGCAAATGGATTTGGTTAGATGCCGCGGGAGATTTTCAAAACTTCAAAACCTTTATGACGGGTGAGATGTATTCCTTACTCACCCAACACAGCATATTGGGTAGATTGATGGATATCTCCGAAACTGGTGCGTCCTTTAAGTTAGAAGTATTTCTTCGCGGCGTGTCTCTGGGTGTGAGCGGACATGCTGAGGTCTTGCACACTTTATTTGCTGCGCGGACAACGGGCTTGATGGGGCATTTGAACGCAATCGAATTGCCAGACTTTTTATCTGGCATTTTGATCGGTGCAGAGATCGGCAGTGCTCGCCTTCATGCCGTTAAACAGGTGCACCTGTTAGGCGAGGGTAGTTTGTGCGAGCGTTATGCGCAGGCATTTCAACATCAAGGAATTGCATTTGTGCACGTGAGCGAACAGGCGACGACCAAAGGACAGTGGTTGCTTGCCCGAGCAGCGGGCCTGGTGAAGGTTTAAGCCTTCTTACAAGAAGATCAACGTAGAAATTTGGACATCGCTGTCTCTGTCACAGGGATCAATTCCACACCGTCTTTGGCGTTGTGTTTGCTGTCTTGGATATTTCGCAAATAAAGTTGAATAAATTCAGTCACGCACGGCATCAAATCTTGCTCAACATAACGGGTCATTTGGATGATGCGGTGAAAGTCACCAAAACTAAGTGCTCTGTGCGTTGTTCCAGGATTGGCCCAAGATTGGCAACTTAGGCTTGGCAAAAAAGAAATGCCGAGTCCTGCGGCCACCATTCCAATAAGAGTGGATTGCTGGTCTACCTCAATCATTGGCAGAGGGTTTTTTATTTTTAGCAATAAGGGTTCTACCATTTCACGAATGGCTCCTTGACGCAACACGATCAATTGCCGGTCTTGCAAATCCTTTAGCTGAATTTCCTTCTTCGTTGCCAGTGGATCTGACTTGAGTCCAATCCAGCGCAGCGGATCTTTCAAAATAGGCAGGTATTTCAGATCAGTGTCTTTGCTGGTTTTTGAAATGAATGCAAAGTCACCTTCGCCTGCATCGAGCATATGGCGCAACTGAAGATCCGTGTTGTCATGAACTTCAATCGTGACATCAGGATAAATGGCTCGGTATTTCTTGACGATTTCTGGCAATTGGAAATGCGCAATAGAGGGAATGGCCAAGATCGAAATCCTGCCTTGGGCTGAGTTAGACCACAGTGCAATGTTCTTCATCAGTCTTTTGTTGGTGTCCAAAACACGTTGTGCATCTTTGTAAAAGACTTCCCCTGCAGGCGTTAGTTTCAGTGAGCGGGTGGTTCTGGTGATGAGCTTGACGCCTGCAATACCTTCGAGATTAGCAATGGCTTGGCTCAGTGCCGGTTGTCCCATGTGCAGTTGAGCGGCCGCTTTGGCCATGGACCCGTTATCGATAGCTGATATGAAGGCGTCTAGATGCTTAGGGTTAAAGTAATTCACTTTTATCGAATAATAAGATTGCTTAAATTGATTTGAAGCATATATCAAACCACCCTAGTATGCAAGTTCAATCCATTCGTCATGGCGATCTTGTATGAAAACAGTTTTCGTTTTATTTGATTCACTCAACCGCAAGGCACTGAGTTGCTATGGCGGTGAAGATATAGAAACGCCGAACTTTCGACGGTTGGCAAACCGCTCGGTGGTATTTGATAACCATTACGTGGGTAGCTTGCCGTGCATGCCAGCAAGAAGAGATTTGCACACCGGCCGCTTGAATTTTCTGCATAGAGGATGGGGACCACTAGAGCCGTTTGACCATTCATTTGCAGCCTTGATGCATAAAGAAAAAAAAGTCTATAGCCATTTGATTTCAGACCATTTCCATTACTGGGGAGATGGCGGCGCGACTTATCACAACCGCTATGACACTTACGATTTCATTCGTGGTCAAGAGGGCGATCCTTGGAAGGCGATGGTGGATCCGCCATGGAAACGATTCAAAGAGATGTATCACCCGGTTCAATATTCTGAACAGCGGCGCAACAAACTCTCACGCAACATCATCAACCGTGAGCACATCAAGCAATATGAAGACTTTCCATCTGTGCGTTGCTTTGATGCCGGGTTGGAATTTTTGAATACCAACCAAAAAGCAGACAACTGGTTGCTGCATTTAGAGACTTTTGATCCGCATGAGCCTTTTCACGCACCAGAGGAATTTCGTAAAAAATTCACGACGAACTACAAAGGTCCGACATTGGATTGGCCGCCTTATGCGCGGGTAACGGAAACCTTTGACGAATGTGAAGAGTTGCGCGCCAACTACGCCGCCATCATTGCTTTATGTGACCATGAATTGGGCAGGCTGTTAGACCACTTTGACGCACATGATCTATGGAAAGATACGGCGTTGGTAGTTACCACTGATCACGGATTTTTATTAGGCGAGCACGATTGGTGGGCCAAAAATATCATGCCGTGTTACGACGAAGTGGCACATATTCCTTTGTTTCTCCATCACCCAGATTTCGCCAGCCAAGCGGGTTCACGTCGTCAACTCCTCACGCAGACCATGGACATCATGCCGACGTTAATGGACATATTTGGCGCTACGCCACCAGCCGAGGTGACAGCTAGTTCATTACTGCCTGCGCTGGGTGATGCAAGTTTAAAGAACCGTGAAGCCTGCATCTACGGTGTATTTGGTAGCGCAGTCAATGTGACCGATGGACAGTACACCTACTTTATTTATCCCCCTGATATTCATGGAGGCGACCTCAACCAATACACCTTGATGCCGCTGCATATGAAAGAGTTTTTCAGTATTGAAGAGTTGCAAGAGGCGAAGTTAATTCAATCCATGCCTTTTTCCAGAAACGCGCCAGTTTTACAAATTCCGGCAACGCCTAAATCGCCTTTTTATAGCCACCAAGGTCCCGCGACTCTGAAGGACACTGAATCGGCTTTGTTTGATTTACATACAGACCCTTTGCAAAACCACCCTTTGCAGGATGCAGCCTTGGAAGAACGCATGCGTCGACTAGCAGTTACGCAAATGAGAGTTCAACATGCACCAGCCGAATACTTTCGGCGATTAGATTTATCTAGCTAAATTCATAAACACTCCACCAACACTCTACAGAGGCAAGCATGAAAACTCTTCTCCTTCTATTTTTTGTATTCATTCAATCTACCCTGGTCTGGGCGCAGTCAGACTTTCCTAATAAACCTGTCACGATAGTGGTGGCGACACCAGCTGGCGGTGCTACGGATAAAACAGTGCGCTTACTTGTTAAACAATTACAAACCAAATGGAAAAATGGGGTTGTTGTTGAAAATCGTGTTGGTGCGTCTGGCAATATTGCTTCCGCGTATGTGGCCAAAGCGAACCCCGATGGCTACACCTTGTTGGTGTCTGCAGGACCGTTCTCTATCAACCCCAGTCTTTTTAAAACCTTGCCGTTTGATACCAAAAAAGACTTTCTCCCTATCAGTCAAATATCAAGTTTTGCCAGCGTATTACTGGTGCACGAATCATTCCCAGGTAAAACACTGAATGACTTTGTGACTGTCGCTAAAAATCCTAAAGAACCACTTGCTTATGCCTCTGCTGGAAGTGGTACCGCCCAACACTTAGGAATGGAGCTATTGAAAAGCAAGCTCAAGCTTAATTTGAACCACATTCCCTACAAAGGGGGAGCACCTGCTATGAACGACTTATTGGCTGGGCATGTCAAAGTGATGCTCGCGGGTATGGGTGACGCAAGTCCGCATCTCAATACGGGCCGTGTATTTCCGTTAGTCACCACGGGTAAAGCACGTTCACCGTTGCTTCCCACTATTCCAACGCTTCAGGAATTGGGTATTTTGGATTTTGATGCGTCAGGTTGGTGTGGATTGCATGCGCCTGCAGGAACGCCTGCGGACATCATCCAAAGAATCAACCAAGATGTGGTTGCAGCATTAGCAGACCCCTCGGTACGCCAAGGTATGGCGGCCATGGATGTAGATCCGCGTCCAACGTCGGTCGCAGAGTTCCGCACATTTATGGACAGCCAGTTTGCCAAATGGAAAGAAGCCGTAGAACTGTCTGGTGCCAAGGCAGACTAAATAGCAGAGCTTATGCAGCGCTTGCAAGTTGCTCCTACCGTTCGAATTCGAGCGGAGGGATACGAGGCAATTATTTCTCCGAGTGCTGGTGCACGCCTATTAAAACTGACCCGCAGCGGGAACAACCAACGCATGGATTGCGTTGTTCCCTTTGATGAACATATTGCATCCATAGACGCGCACCAATGGCCCAAGGCCGGGGCTTTTGTGATGTTGCCCTTTACCAATCGATTGGACCCGGCTGCATTTGAATGGCAAGGTCGCAAAATTAAGCTGCATAACGGCTCAAACACAGGGCAAGGCTTACATGGGTTTGGACACAGGCGCGATTGGACAGTTAGTGAAACGTCAGACTTGCATATTGCTTTGGAATTGAATCATGCTGCAGCCTGTGCGGAATGGCCTTGGACTTTTAAGGCAAGGCTCAATTACAAACTGGGTGCATCTGGTTTATCTGTTGCATTGTCTGTTTGCAATACAGATGCGACAACTATGCCGGTGAGCCTAGGGTGGCACCCATTTATTCCATTTTCAAATTCTGAGACCACAAAAAATAACTCCTTGCGTTTTACCGCTTCCCACATGCACGATATTGGTCTAGATGGTTTGGGACCTGCGCTTTTGTCTGAAGACATTGCAGCCAATCAGACATTTGCGTTGGATGGAAAAACTGCAAGCACCACAGCATTTGAGAACTTTGGTGGCGAAGTAGATGTATCACTTGAAAAAAATCTACGCTTAAAGTTGACGAGCCAGCATGCGCCGCATTTACTGGTGCATCGTCCTCCAAAGTTACCCTTTGTGTGTATTGAGCCCGTGGGATCTTTACCCGGCTCTTTCAAGAATTACACCAAAGCGCAAAGCAATCGGGAGTTGCGCCTTGATCCAGGTGAATGGAGACATTTGGTGTGCAATTTGGGCTGAGCAGCGATCGTATGAATCGCCTTAGAAAGATGACCGCTCTCGGCGATAGATAGGAGTCCATGCGCGCCCAAAATATGCGGGCTGGTGTCGAGAGCGGTCGAAACCCTACAACCTTGT
>JAGWXI010000128.1 GCA_018969975.1 Burkholderiales bacterium | reverse complement strand
ACTAGTCGGTCATCTTCAATGCTGGCAATGATTCTGATGTCTCCCAACCGGTATTTCCAGAAGTCGCCCAGTTCGGAACCTTTGAGCGCTTGCCCGATGCTGCGAGGATTTTTGAGACTTTGCAGTCGGGTTCGAAGGAACTGGATGACTCGTCGGGCAACTTGTGGATCTAGTTTGCCAAGTTCTTTTTTGGCAGCATCATCAAACTCAATTTCCCAAACCAAGTTCTTGCTCCACTGCGCTCAAACGATGGGTTTTGCTTTTGCCACTGCGGATTTTGCTCAATCGCTTTTCTGCAAGATAAAGGTCTTCCAAGTCAGCCAGGTGTTCAAGAATTGCCTCGCGTGCGTAAAAGCTCTTGGTGCGCCCAGTAGCTTTGGCCAACTTGTCTAGGCGGGTCTCAATGTCTTCAGGTAGTCGCAGGGCTAACATGTTTGGGCTCCTAAATTGCCATACATGTATAGCTTAACTGTTTGATTGGTGCCATTGAATGATCAAGCCCTTCGTCCCTGCAACACAGCACAGTCAGCTAATCGTTAAACATTTCAAATCAAGCCTGTGCCTGACTTGCATGGGCTATTTCTTTGGCAAATAAATAGTTCTATGAAGATTGGTGCTCAAAGCATCACCTCCAAGCCCTTTCGCTCAAGCAGGCTGAGCAGTTTCAGAGATGGCCCGCTCGGGTGTTTGTCCCCGACCTCCCATTTACGGACAGTGGACAAGCTTGTGTTCAACACCGCAGCAAATACTGCTTGACTCAATTGGAGCTGATCCCGAAGCGCGCGAATTTTTTGGCTGTCGTAGTCCGGTATGGGGTCGAGGCAAAGCGCATCGAACTTGTTCATCTTTCGCTTGTCTATGAATCCCAATCGATGTAAGTCGCTGGCTGTTTCGTGCACTGCTTCAAAAATTTTGCTTTTAGATTTGGGTCTTGTTTTCATGACAAATCTCCTTTAACGATCCATCTTCAACGGCTTCATCAAGTTGCCGTCCTTGTCTTGCGAGTAACTGTTCTGCAATGTCTTGGAGTGCTTGCAATTCATCATCTGTGATGTTGGCACGGTCATTTTTTTCAAAACCGTAAACAAAAAACCATCTACTGCCTTTGTTGGTGGCAATCAATGTCCTGACGCCACCGCGTTTGCCCCTGCCAGCCAGTCCAACTCGTTTTTTGACGATCCAGCCTCCTAGATCTGCGTCAATCAAGCCTTGTGACATCTCCGTCACGGCTTGGCACAAAGCTTGGTCGGTCAGATCGGTTTTGCGCATCGACCGATGAAAGTGGCGTGTTTTAAAAACCCTCCTCATTCCAATATTATACCACTTAGTGGCATATTAAAACCATGCTGATTGAGGATGTCCTCTCGTTTATCTCACATAGCTCCTACAGTGGCCGCCCAAACAGGCTGCGATGCGCTGATCGATCGGTACAAAATACCAGCCACCTCACAAAGACATCACATGACCCTCAACACTTCCACCATCGACACGCACAAATTGCAGCCCCTGTTTGACCTGATCCAGTTGCACATCGACGACCACAAGTACCCGGGCTGCCAAATCGCGATTGCGCGTGAGGGACAGTGCTTGGTGAACCGCAGTTTTGGTTTGGCCCGCATGGGGCGTGGGCACGAGGCGGACACCAAAGCCTTACCCGCCAACAACGACCACCTGTTTCTTCTCTACTCCAACACCAAGGTGCTGGTGGCCACGGCTTTGTGGAAGTTGTACGAGGATGGCAAGTTTGCTTTCACCGATCGGGTCGCAGACCACCTGAGCGGCTTCGCGGTAAATGGCAAGCAAGACATCACCTTGTTGCAACTCATCACGCACCAGGCCGGTTTTCCAGACGCAGAAGTGCCTGCCAGCGCTTGGCACGACCACGCCCAGGTGTTGCAAGCGGTGTGCGATTTTTCTTTGCAGTGGCAGCCTGGATCTCGGGTGCACTACCACGGGCTGAGTGCGCACTGGGTGCTGGGCATGGTGATCGAGGCGATCACTGGCCAAGATTTTCGCGAGGCCATCACACGGCTGGTGTTGCAGCCCTTGGGCTTGCAAAACGATTTGTTCATGGGCCTGCCCGCCAACCAGCAGCACCGTTTGGCTTTTTTGTACGAGCCCGATGCTGCGCAACCCTCGGGGCAACGCTTGCGCGACGAAAGCACGAACACCACGTGGCAAACCGCGGGTGTGCCCGGAGGCGGTGCCTACGGCACGGCCAGCGGCATGGCCTTGCTCTACCAAATGATGTTGCAAGGCGGACGGCTCAACGGCGTGCAACTCTTGTCGCCTGCCACGCTGGCTTATGCGATCCAAAACCACACCGCCGACCGCGTGGACGAGTTCATGGGCATGCCGATGCACCGCGGCCTGGGCCCGCATTTACGCGGCCACACCGCCAGCATTCGTGGCTTGGGCAGCGATGCGCCGCCTAACGCGTTTGGCCACGGCGGTGTGGGCACGTCATATTGCTGGGCCGATCCCAACAGCGGTGTGTCGTTTGCCTACCTGACCAACTCTCGTGTGCCAGAGCCTTGGCACTCGCAACGGCTCAACAACATCAGCAACGCGGTTTATGCCGCCATCACTTAAGTAAATTTCGACAATAACTTTATCAACAGATGATACAGTTAGCCATGCGCGATGACCATGGAATAACGACTCTCTTGGGACTCCATGATCAGATCATTGATCAAGGTGATGGGTATTGGATAAAGATCGAGGCGTGGGTTGTCTCTGTTTCCGTGGACAGGCCGCACGGGATTCGTTATTCGCTGACATTGCATGAACCCTATGGCAAAAGAATTCTTGGCTATGACAATGCCCATGCGGTGAAGCCTCCCAAGAAGTACAAATATGCAGGAATGCGTTTGCCGTATGACCATAAGCATCGTCATGTCAGCGACAAAGGCGTCCCCTATGTCTTCAAGGACGCGCACCAACTTTTGTCGGACTTCTTTTATGAAGTCGACCAGGTATTAAAGGAGATCAGTAAATCATGAAAACGATTGTTATTGGCATCATGTCTCAAGAAAAAATTCGCGCGCGCCTATTGGCGATTGCGCGTGGTGATTACAAGCCCAAGGCGACTGATCCCAAAATTTGGTTTACTTCAATGCGCTCCCTGGCGGAGGTCTTGAGTGACGACAACCGAGCCTTGCTCAAGGTGATCCATGAGGCCAAGCCGCAGTCCATTTCCTCGTTGGCCGACATCACTGGACGCAAGCCTGGCAATCTTTCTCGCACGTTGAAAACCATGTCGAATTACGGTCTGGTTGAGATGATGCGCGAGCGTAAGCAAGTTCGTCCCATCGCCAAGGCGACGGACTTTCGAATCGTTGCTTGACCATCTGCGCTTTAACAACTGAGCGGGTGCGTTTTTTAGCAGCCATTTAGCCTGGCAATGGCATGACACCCACTCTCAACACCACTGCGAGAGAGGTACGGTCTGCGTCGGCCCCCGGGTTTTCTCAGCCATCGCAGAACAATCCTCGGGGGGTCCCAGCGTCAATATTTCGCGGCCGCGGTTGATTTCCCTCCCGCCGTGCCGATTCCCTACACAGATGTTTTGACCTTTTGGGAGTCTTGCGTCTGAATGTATGCATTCCACTGAAAAAAGACTACTTTTGAATGTTTTTGATGTGGGCTTCAGTGCCGCTTGGCGACTGCTGCCCGCTGGGATGCTGCTCGCCTCGTTGGCGCAGGCGCAATCGGCTGGTGATTTGGGTAC
>JAGWXI010000127.1 GCA_018969975.1 Burkholderiales bacterium | reverse complement strand
CACGCATTGGCATAGCAAGTCACACACACGACAAAAGAGGGTGGTGCAACTACTAGGCATTAGGGTAATGCCCCTCTACTACCCCAGTCATTTGTCCTAAAAATGGCCTTCTCTCGTGGGGCCTAGCGCCCGTAGGGTATTTCTTATAAGGATCGTCTTATTGGTGCGTGTGCATTTCACATGTCGTGTTTTTAGGAGTTCTCTCGATGTCGTCTTCCTCAAACTTTCGTCCGCTGCGTCGGCTTTTCACTTTTGGTGCGCTAGTAGGCGCACTGGCAGGCCTGCTTGCCAGCCCACAAGCATTGGCGCAAGCAGCCAATACCAAACCCATCCGTATTGGTGTGCCCACGTCTGTGCAATTGCAAGTGGGGCGCGACACCCTCACTGCCGTCAAAATGGCTGTTGACGACATCAACAAAAAGGGCGGGGTACTCGGACGCAAGTTTGAGATCGTTGCAGCCGATGAGACCGAAAACCCAGAGACGGGCATCAGCGCCATTAAAAAACTCACTGCCGATGAAAAAGTAGATTTGCTCATTGGTGGCTACACCAGTGGTGTGACTTTGGCGCAGCTGCCACATATCTCTGCGGCAAAAACTATTTACCTGGGCGTCGGTGCCGCGTCTCCTTCCATCACCGCCAAAGTCAAACAAGACTACGACAACTACAAATACATCTTTCGGGTGGGCCCTATCAACGCCGCCCACCAAGCGCGCAATCTGGTCGACTACATCTCCAACTTTGTCATTGGCGAGCTAGGTTATAAAAATATTGCCATCGTCGGCGAGAACGCGAAGTGGGTACAAGATTTGGTGCCGGTATTGGCAAAGGGCGCAAAAGACGTGGGCGCTGATGTGCGTTTGACCGAGTTGTTTGACACCCAAACCTCCGACTTTTCGCCCTTGCTCGCAAAAGTTAAGTCCAGCGGCGCGCAATACATGATCGTCATCCTCTCGCACGCATCGAGTGACGTTTTTGCCAAGCAGTGGCATGACGCACAAGTACCCGTCCCTTATGGCGGCATTGACGTCAAGAGCATGGACGGCGACTTCTACAGCCGTATTGGTGGCAAATCGATCTCAGAAGTTGCAGCCAACTTTGCTGTACGCGCACCTTTGACTAAAAAGACTGTGCCCTTCTTTGACGAGTTCAAAAAGAATTCGGCCAATTCACCCGTCTATACCGCCTTCTTTGCTTATGACTCGGTCTATATTTATGCTGATGCTGTCAAACGCGCTGGAAGTTTTGATAACGACAAGGTCATCAAAGAGTTAGAAAAAACCAAGCATGAGGGCGTTGCCGGCGAGATTACTTTCGACGAAATGCACGACGTGCAAGTTGGCAAAGGCAAGTTAAGCTTGATTTTTGCGCAGTGGCAAGACAAGGGTGAGCGCGTTGTGATCTATCCAAAAGAGCTACGTACAGGCAATTTCATCCTGCCCCCTTGGATGAAGAAGTAAATTGGAAATTTTGATTTATGGCGCTGTCACCAGCGCCATCTACGCCTTATTGGCCGTCGGGTTCACCCTGATCTTCGGGGTGGCCCGCATCCTGAACTTGGCCCACGGTTCGTTTTATGCGCTCGGCGCCTATGGCACCTACGTACTGACGTCGATCGCTGGTTTGCCTTTGTGGTCAGCGGCATTGATTGCCATCGCCTTCGTCGCTGTATTCGGGATGGTGGTCGAAAAAGTATTGATCCGTCCGCTTCGCCATTCCCAGCTTGGGGTGCTAATGATCTCGTTGGCTGTGGCCTTGATCGTTGAACAAGCCTTGTTCTTGGTGTTTGGCTCGGAATACCGCAATGTTCCTTCCTTCGTGGATACCAAGATCAATCTAGGGGGCGTAGATGTGGCAGGACAACGCCTGCTCACCTTGGCCGTCGCTGCAGTAGCGATTGGTGCGCTTTATCTATTTATCCAGTTCACCCGTTTAGGTAGCGCTATCTTGGCGATTTCGCAAGATCCTGAAGCGGCCAAATACATGGGCATACCGAGCGACAAGATTTTTTCGCTGGTCATGGCCATCTCCGCCGCGCTAGCTGCGATGGCTGGCGTCATGGCGGGGCCGTTCTTATCGGTGCAGCCGTCCATGCATTTGTTGCCCATCGTCAAAGCGTTTGCGATTGTGGTGGTCGGTGGCTTGGGCTCGATCCCCGGCAGTATTGCTGCGGCATTTTTATTGGGCTATGCAGAGACCTGTGTGGCGTATTTGATTTCTGGCAGTTGGACCGAGATCGTGTCGGTGTTGGCCACTTTGCTGATGTTGGTGTTTAGACCTGCTGGCATTTTTGGCAAGCGTGCTGCGTTTTAAGAGGCCGTTGATTTCATGAAGGTATTTCGCGGTTTAGACAATCTCAGCGTCACAGGGGGTTTGGTAGCTTTGGCTCTCCTAGGCTTTTTGCCCACGCTGTTTCCTGGCAAGTATTTGATCGGCGTGCTCACTGTGGCCGCCATCTACGGTATTTGGTCGGTGAGTTGGGACTTCATGTCTGGCCTGACGGGTCGCGAGAACTTTGGGCATTCTTTGTTCATTGGTGTGGGCGCCTACACCGCTGGCTTTTTGAATGTGCAGTTTGGCTGGGGGCCCTGGTGGAGCTTGCCTGCGTCGATGGTGGTTGCGGCCTTTTTTGGTTTGATTCTGGGCTTTCCAACCTTGCGACTGCGCGGTCCTTACTTTGCACTCGCCATGTTGTCTGCTGCCGTCATCATGCAGCGCTTGATGCTGATTTTTTGGGAATTCACGGGCGGCGAAGAAGGCATACAAGACATCACGCCACTCATCAAAGACCCCTTGCATTACTACTGGTTTGTTTTGGCCTTGCTGGGTGCCATCACTTGGTTTCTGGCGTGGATGGCACGTTCGCGTTGGGGACTGATATTGCGCGCGATCCGTGGTGACGAAGCCACTTGTCTTGCGGCAGGCTTACCCATCACTACCTACAAAATTGCTTCGCTCATCATCAGTGCTGCATTCGCAGGTTTGGGTGGCGCTTTGTATGCGCACTACCAGTTGCAAGTAAGTCCCCAGCTGTTTGCCGTGGTGACCTCGATCACCATCATCACCATGGTCTATGTCGGCGGCATGGGAACGATATTTGGCCCCGTTGGCGGCGCCTTGTTGCTGACATTGATGACCGAAGGTTTGCGTAACTTCGGCGAGTGGCGCCTGATGGTCTACAGCTTATTACTCATCTTCATCTTGTTCTTCTTGCCCAATGGCATCGTGGCACCCTCATGGAACAAGATACGCCATCTTTTCACACTGGAGCGCCCGTGACACACGCGCTACTTGAGGTCAAGCACCTCGACAAACATTTTGGTGGCTTGCATGTATTGAAGGACATCAACATCACCGTGCAAGAAGGTGAGATCGTTGGCATCTTGGGGCCTAATGGCGCAGGCAAAACAACGCTTTTTAACTTACTCACAGGTTTCATTCCTGCTGATGAGGGGCAAGTGCTTTTGCGCGGCAAGTCTTTGCTAGAGATGCGCTCCAATGCTATTGTGGGCTTGGGTGTTGCACGCACGTTCCAGCTGTGTAGGCCATTTGTTGGGCTGACCGTGCTAGAAAACGTTTTGGTTGGTAGCCTCGGGCCTCGCGTGAAAACCGACGATATCGGTGCACGCGCCATGCATTTGCTTGATCAAGTGGGCTTGGCTGGCAAAGCGCACACAGCTTCAGAACTTCTGTCTTATGGTGATTTGCGTCGCCTTGAGATTGCCCGCGCATTGGCCACAGA
>JAGWXI010000126.1 GCA_018969975.1 Burkholderiales bacterium | reverse complement strand
TGGAAGCGCAAACACGCCGATTGATTGAAGTCTGCCGCCAACGCGATACACCCATCATCACTTTCGTGAACAAAATGGACCGCGAAGTCCGAGACCCACTCGATATCTTGGACGAAGTGGAACGTGAACTAGGCATGCCCTGCGTGCCAATGACTTGGCCAGTCGGCCAAGGCAAAACCTTTGGTGGCATTGTGAATTTGCGCACGCATGCAATGACAGTGTTTGAGTCAGGCAGCGAACGTTTGCCGCAAGACTTTGAAGCGATTCCTTTGAGCGAGCAAGCCAAACTCTCTGAGCGGTTTGCGATGGAATGGCAAACGGCTATGGACAGCATGGAGTTGGCTACAGGCGCTTCCCCTGCGTTTGACAAAGAAGCATTTTTAGCGGGCAAACAAACGCCTGTGTTTTTTGGTTCAGGTGTGAATAACTTCGGTGTCATGGAAGTGTTAGATGCCTTGGTAGATTTGGCACCATCACCAAGACCGCGCATCAGCCACTTGACAGTGAACAAGCAAGTTCAAGAGAAAACCATTCATCCAGAAGATGCAGGTTTTTCTGGCGTGGTGTTCAAGGTGCAAGCCAATATGGATGCGAACCACCGCGACCGTATTGCGTTTGTGCGGGTGGCGTCTGGACAATACAAGCCAGGCATGAAGTTAAAAGTGCAACGCACTGCCAAGGAATTACGTCCCACCTCTGTCGTCACATTCTTGAGCCAACGCCGCGAAGCAGTGGATGAGGCTTATGCGGGTGACATCATTGGCTTTACCACCCATGGTGGTGTGCAACTGGGCGACACCATTACCGATGGACCTGCTTTGCAATTCACTGGTTTGCCTTTCTTTGCACCTGAATTGTTTATGACGGTGATTTTGAAGAACCCATTGCGTACCAAGCAATTGCAACAAGGCTTAGACCAACTCGGAGAAGAAGGCGCGATTCAGGTGTTCAAGCCAGAAGCCGGTGGTGCCATGCTTTTAGGTGCTGTGGGTCAATTGCAGTTTGAAGTGGTGCAACACCGTTTGAAAGCGGAATACGACTGCGATGTACGCTTGGAAAACTGTCAATACACCAGCGCGCGTTGGATCACCGCAGACACACCTGCAGAATTACGCGAGTTCACCTATGCCTATCCACAACGTATGGCGACCGATGCTGCAAATGCATTAGCCTATTTGTGTACGTCTCCTTATGACGTGCGTTTGGCGCAGGAGCGGTTTCCCAAAATCCATTTCCATCCACTAAGAGAGCATGCTGGTTTAGCTTTGTCTGCCGCAGGATAGATTTGCGCGCGCGTATTTCCATGGCTATCCCATGCGCATAGCAAAGGCCTTTATGCAAGTGGCCCACATGAGCCACTTTGAAATTTGCTAAAATTTCGGGCAACCGAGGAGCGCTGCAGCTCCATCCGCGTGGATGGAGTGAGGCTCGGAAAACTTTTCCAACTGCGCTCACCCACTGACAACGTGAGGTGAGCACCTCGGCCAACCCCTAGTGCTTGTATCTGTGCGTCAGTGGCCCTCAAACTATTTTTGGAGCCTCTCATGAACGCACCTCTCAAACCTACGCAAACAACGGACTTCCACGTTGCCGATATGTCCTTGGCCGATTGGGGCCGTAAAGAAATCAAAATTGCCGAAACCGAAATGCCCGGTTTGATGGCGATTCGCCAAGAATTTGCCAAAGCACAACCTTTGAAGGGTGCGCGCATCACAGGTTCTTTGCACATGACGATTCAAACGGCTGTGTTGGTGGAAACGCTGCAAGCCTTGGGCGCGAATGTGCGTTGGGCATCTTGTAATATTTTTTCTACCCAAGACCACGCTGCTGCTGCCTTGGTCGCTAACGGCACACCTGTGTTCGCCTACAAAGGCGAAACATTGGATGACTACTGGGATTACACCCATCGCATTTTTGAATTCGGCGCGCAAGGTTCTGAAGGCGAAGGCCCCAACATGATCTTGGACGACGGCGGCGACGCTACTTTGCTCATGCATTTGGGTAAACGCGCTGAAAAAGACGCTTCTTTGTTGGCCAGCCCTGGTAGCGAAGAAGAAATCTGTTTGTTCAATGCCATCAAAGCCAAATTGGCTGTCGACCCCACTTGGTACAGCCGCAAGGGTGCGCACATCATTGGCGTGACCGAAGAAACCACCACAGGCGTTCTGCGCTTGAACGAAATGGCCGCTAAAGGTTCATTGATGTTCCGCGCTATCAACGTGAACGACTCTGTGACCAAGAGCAAGTTTGACAACCTCTACGGTTGCCGCGAATCTTTGGTCGATTCGATCAAGCGCGCCACCGACGTGATGATCGCTGGCAAAGTAGCTTTAGTAGCAGGTTACGGTGATGTGGGCAAGGGCTCTGCACAAGCTTTGCGCGCATTGAGCGCACAAGTGTGGGTGACCGAGATCGATCCGATCAATGCACTGCAAGCCGCGATGGAAGGTTACAAAGTTGTGACCATGGAATACGCTGCTGACAAAGCCGATATTTTTGTGTCTGCTACCGGCAACAAAAACGTGATCCGCTACGAGCACATGGCCGCTATGAAAGACGAAGCCATTGTTTGCAACATCGGCCACTTCGACAACGAGATTGACGTTGCCTCATTAGAGAAGCTCAAGTGGGACGAGATCAAGCCACAAGTCGACCACATCGTGTTCCCTGACGGCAAAAAAATCACGCTGTTGGCCAAAGGCCGCTTGGTGAATTTGGGTTGCGCAACGGGTCACCCCAGCTTTGTGATGTCTTCTAGCTTTGCCAACCAAACCATTGCACAAATCGAACTTTTCACACGCCCTGACCACTACGAAAGCGGCAAGGTCTATGTCTTGCCTAAGCACCTCGACGAAAAAGTGGCCCGTTTGCATTTGAAGAAAGTCGGCGCTATGTTGACTGAACTCACAGACGAGCAAGCTTCTTACATCGGTGTTAGCAAGAGCGGCCCTTACAAGGCTGACACTTACCGCTACTAAGATGCCGCGCGCCGACCAGTTGCTCGTCGAGCGAGGACTGGCAAGCTCGCGCTCGCTCGCGCAACGTTTGATTGCGACGGGCGTGCGATGGCAGGCGCATAACGGTGTTTGGCAAAACGTTTCCAAAAATGGGGACGAGTTGCCAAATGATTGCAAGCTCGAGTTGGTAGACGACGCAGAGTCACGGTATGTGTCTCGCGGTGGTTTAAAACTAGAGGGCGCTTTGCAAGCTACGGGTTTGCAAGTCACGGGTTGGCGGTGTTTGGATGTGGGGCAATCCACAGGTGGTTTTACCGATGTGTTGCTTCAAAGCGGTGCGGCACATGTCACGGGCGTCGATGTGGGCCAAGGCCAATTGCATCCGAGCTTGCAACAAGACCCGCGTGTGCGTTGCATTGAAAAATGCAATGCACGCACCTTGGACGTGGCCTTGTTCAAAGATGAACCCTTGTTCGATGTAGTGGTAGCGGATGTGAGTTTTATCTCTATCACGCTGCTCATTGTGGCAATGGTCAAGGTCTTGAACTCAACAGGTCAGTTGCTATTGCTTGTTAAACCCCAGTTCGAACTACAACCCGAAGACATTGGCAAAGGTGGTTTGGTCAAAGAGCCAGCCAAATACCAAGAAGTAGAAAAGCGTTTGCGTGCCTGTTGTGCACAAAATGGCGTGGAAGTATTGCAATGGTTGCCTAGTCCCATTTCTGGGGGTGACGGCAACCGAGAATTTTTTATGTATGGCAGGAGGGCCCTGTGAGCACAGCCAAACACACACCGATCAGTTTTGAATTTTTCCCGCCTAAGACACCAGAAGGCGCTGCCAAGTTGG
>JAGWXI010000040.1 GCA_018969975.1 Burkholderiales bacterium | reverse complement strand
TGTCAAAAATTAATTTCAGCCTACTCTCTCGATTTGAATTTAGCTGATTGCATCATGAGCAGTCAAAACACCATTTTCTGTAATTATTTTTTAGCAAACAAAAAGTTTTGGTCTAGTTGGCTTATTCTTGCTGATTATTTGGTTGCAACTTCAGAACAACAAAATACTGAGTTATCCATCAAATTGAACGCCCCTACTAACTATGGCGATCAACAACTACCCATGAAAGTGTTTGTCCAAGAGCGCTTAGCAAGCATGTGTCTATTGGCACATCCGAAATTCAGATGCCTCAACTACAGCCCTTTCAATATTGGGCCATCCACTACCCCATTTAATCAATTTTTTTATGAGGCTGTTATCAGTGATGCATTAAAGAGAGCTTTTGTACAAACTAATCAAGCAAGTTATTTGGATGCGTTTGCTTCATTAAGAAAGTCCCTGATTCAAAAACTCAATGGTGGTTCAGATGCTTGGGGTAAGGCTAACGCTTCTTCACTCGGAGCAGGCTTTATTGAATAGGGTTTTACCTAAGAAAGTTGCAGATACAAATTTGAAAAGCTAGAATTAAACTAGTCATATAACTAGTCAAAAGGAGATTTTGATGCAAACTTGGCCCATACAAGACGCTAAAGCCCGATTTAGTGAATTTTTAGACACATGCATGAGAGATGGGCCACAAATGGTAACCAAGCGTGGCTTGGATACTGCTGTGCTGGTGCCATTACCTTTGTGGCAACGTATGCAGGTAACAACAAGACTGTCTTTCAAAGAATTACTCTTATCTGAGGAGGGGCGCTCAGATGACTTTTGTGTTCCAGCGCGCGGCAATGCAAAAAGACGCCCTGGCTCTGGTATTTCCTAATCATGTATTTGTTAGACACCAACATAGTCTCTGAATTACGTCGGACTAAACCCCATGCTGGAGTAGTCAACTGGATCCAATCGAATAACAGCGGCGATCTCTTTATTTCAGCCGTGACATTAGCGGAAATTCAGGCAGGAATTGAATTAACCAAAGAGCAAGACCCCGTAAAAGCTAAAGATATTGAAAGTTGGTTGGATCAAGTGTCCGAATCATTCAATGTGCTTTCTATGGACGGTTTGACTTTTCGCAGATGGGCGCGGCTGATGCATCGTACTTCAGATACTTTGTATGAAGATGCCATGATTGCTGCCACCGCTTTGGCGCATAACCTTAAAGTCGTTACACGCAACGTAGCTGATTTCCAATCTTTTGGCGTGGATCTTCTAAATCCTTTTGAGATCAAAAATTAGTGTTTCTCTTCTATAAGATCGCTGCATGACTTCACGCCCCAGTTTGCAAGTAGCCGTCATCATGCGCCGCGAGCGTGTTCCGGGGGCTATGGGTCGTTGGCAGACTTGGCGTTGGGTCTTGCATGACGTGGTGGGGCATGACTTGGTTCCGCATGAAGAACACTTTGGCTCAGCTCCAGCGTGTTTGCGGCAAACTGAAGACGAGCTACTGTGGCTGCACCCTGGGTTCACTGTGGAGTTGTTCAAGGATGATCCCGAGGGCTACTACCTCAATCTGAGTTCTCCCGACCCCTGCTGGTTTGTGTTGTGGCGAATGGAAGAGGAGCCGGCGATTGCGGATGAAATCATGGCAGTTCCTGCCATGGTCAGTCTGAGTTACCACGATGCAGGTCGCTGGTTGGATGCGCAAGAAAACGTAGACCAAATCAAAGCCCCAGCCGATGTGGTGGCATGGATGGCTGAATTCGCCCAAACCCACTGGGTAGAGGAGACCAAACGCCGCAAACGGCCAGAGAGCTTCAAAGGTTTGCAAGATCGCTTTGGTAATCCGGCTTCGGTAAGCACCAACAAAGTACGAGGGGGGCAGCATGGCCAGTGACGAAACGCCTGCAGGCTTTTTGAGCCGTTGGTCGCGCCGTAAGGTAGAGGATCGGCAAGGCATTGCCCCAACGGATACCTATCGCACTGATAGCGGGGCTTCTTTGCCACCGCCCATTAGCCCGTCCGAGCCCGATGACGATTCCAAAAATGCCAACGCCAGTGGTGCGCAACTCAAGCAAGCTCCATCGATGGCGGACGTACAAAGTCTTACCCAAGATGGCGATTACACCCAATTCATGACCAGCGAGGTCGCGCCAGAGGTTAAAAATGCGGCGATGAAAAAGCTGTTTGCCGATCCGCATTTCAATGTGATGGATAGGATGGATGTCTATATCGACGACTACGGACAAGCGGATCCTCTTCCTGTTGCTGTGTTGCGGCAGATGGCCAGCGCCAAGTTTTTAAATCTTTTTGAAGAAGAAGACCCGCAAGTCGTGGCACAGTCCGTTTCTGCCCCGCCCATTTCAAATACCGAGCCACCTACGCATGACCACACTGATTTGCGACTGCAACCAGACCCAGCCCCTCGATCCGAAGACGCTGGGCCAAAGCCTGTCTGAACCGCTCACGCGCCACACTGCGCTGTGCCGTCGCGATGTTGGCGCATACCTAGACGCTATTCAAGGCAGTGACGATGTGGTGGTGGCTTGCACCCAAGAGCAAAGACTCTTTACCGATTTAGCGCTTCAAACCAATGCGAAAACTTCCGTTATCAAGTTTGTCAATATCCGCGAGACCGGTGGCTGGAGCCAAGATGCCAAAAATGCGTCACCCAAAATTGCCGCACTTCTCGCTGCGGCACATCTGCCAGACCCTGACCCAGTGCCTACTGTCACCTACAAAAGTAATGGCCGTTTATTGATGATTGGGACGCTTGATGTTGCAGAGCCTTTGGCCGCTCTGTTGGCAGAGAACTTGCAAATCACAGTTTTTACCCAAGGCGATACAGCGCAACCGTTGCAGGGCGGGGCATCAAAAATAGGCGCACAGACGGGACAAGCCTTGAGCTCCCAAAACCGAAACCACCCCGTCTTAGGCGGTGAAATTGTTCGGCTGGAGGGTTGGTTGGGTGCTTTCCAATTAACTTGGAAGCGCAGCAACCCGATTGATTTAGACGTCTGCACACGCTGTAACGCTTGTGTTGCGGCCTGCCCTGAGCAGGCTATTGCTTTGGATTACCAAATTGACCTCACCAAGTGCAGCGCGCACCGGGACTGTGTAGCGGCTTGCGGTGCAGTGGGGGCAATCAATTTTGACCGCCAAGCTCGCGAAGAGACTGCTGAATTTGACATGGTGCTAGACCTTCGCAGGCAAGGGGCCTTGCGTCGACACGCTTTGCCGCAAGGTTATTTTCTTGACGCATCTGCGCCCACTTTGCTGCGCCTGCGCGAGTTGGTAGGAGAGTTTGAGAAACCTCGCTTCTTCGCCTATAAACAAAAGCTTTGCGCGCATAGCCGTAACGAGCAAGTAGGTTGCAACGCCTGCATCGACATTTGCTCGGCAGAGGCGATTTACTCGAACAAGTCACGCCAGCAAATTGTGGTCAATCCCAACCTCTGCGTTGGCTGTGGTGCTTGCACCACCGTGTGCCCTACTGGCGCGCTGACCTATGCCTATCCCACCGCCAGCCATAGAGGACTTCAACTCAAAACGCTGCTCAGCACCTACGCCAAGGCAGGCGGCAAAGATGCTGTCTTACTACTCCACAGCCAAGGCAAGGGCCAAGCGCTGGTGCAAGAAGTAGGGCGTGCGGCGCAACTGCGTCTTGCCAAAGGCTTGCCAGCGCATGTGATTCCTTTGGCGCTATGGCATACCGCTAGCTTGGGGCTGGATGTTTGGTTAAGCGCCTTGGCCTTCGGAGCAGCTCAGGTGCTGGTCCTGATGACAGACGAAGAGGCACCGCAATACCTTGCTGGAATAGAGGCGCAAATGGCCCAAGCCCAAGCCTTGTTAGAAGGTTTGGGCTATGCCGCCAAGTCCGAAGTTCCTCTGCAAGTGCTGCAGGCGCAAAGTGCGATTGAACTCGATGCCGATTTGCAAAGGCTGACCATTGGCGCTTCACGTTTAAAAGCCAAGGTACCACTCGCCCCTTTCGCTGTGACCGCCGAAAAGCGCGGCACGCTGGGCCTGGTGATGGACCATCTGCTTGAGCATGCGCCCGCACTCCAATCACCTAATCCACCAGAGGCACTGCCACTTCCCAGAGAGGGCGCCTTGTTTGGCACGGTCAATATCAACCAAGACACTTGTACCTTGTGCATGAGTTGCGTCAGCGCTTGCCCTGCGCAAGCTTTGCAAGACAACACCCAAGCGCCCCAATTGCGGTTTGTAGAAAAAAACTGTGTCCAATGCGGGCTGTGCATGACGACCTGTCCGGAAAAAGCAATTGATTTGATGCCGCGCTTGTTGCTGACCCCGCAGCGCAAAGAACCGCGTGTTGTCTGCGAGACGCAGCCCTATGGCTGCATTCGTTGCAGAAAACCTTTTGGCACGCTCAAAGGCGTTGAGGCCATGTTGGGGAAATTGACGGGCCACGCTATGTTCCAAGGCGCTGCCTTAGAGCGACTCAAAATGTGCGGCGACTGTCGCGTGATAGATATTTACTCTGCCGGTGACGAGCAAAAAATTTCATGACAAATCCACCCATAAGCTCTGCTTTAGACGAAGAAACTGCTCGCGCCGAACTCTACGGCGTGATCGCTGAGTTGTTTTACGCCCCCCATCGTGCTGAGTTGCTGGCGCAAATGCGCGTTGCTGCGACCGAGGCGCCCTCTTCGGGTGGGTATTTGGAGGAACCCTGGCGAGAACTCGTTGGCGTAGCCAGAGAGATGGACGATGGGGCTATACAAAAAGAGCACGATGCTTTGTTTGCTGGTGTTGGTAAACCCGAAATCTATCCATTTGCTTCCCATTTTTTAAGTGGGTTTTTGAACGAAAAGCCATTGGCTAAGTTGCGAGAAGATTTGGCTGTTTTGGGTTTAACCCGTGATGCCAATACGATGTCTGAGACCGAGGACCATATCTCCTATGTGTTGGAGGTCATGCGGTTTTTGGTCGCGGGGGAAGATGCGTCGGTTTCTAACCTGACGCAGCAGGCCAAATTTTTTGCAGACCATGTACAAACTTGGGTGCCTACCTTTTGTAACGCTGTGCTGGCCCACCCTAAGGCGCGTTTTTACGCCGCGCTGGCGGAATTAACCCGTTCGCTGGTCAGTGTCGAAGCACAAGCCTTTGATTTAATGGCTTAAATGGCGGTCAATTAGCGTAATCACCTAGCGCTTCGGGGTTTGAACGTCTTACAGTGCCCCATGAAACCGTATTCCCTATGAATACTCTTAGGAAGCAACTATGAAAAATGTCCCATCCTCAAGCCCTAGCTCCGATCAATCTGCCCCTTCTCGACGCGGATTTTTTATGGGCGCAGCCGCTGCAAGTGTTGCTACCGTGGCGGTAACCACGCTACCCAACCTCGGTAGCCAAGTTGCGCCAAGTGCAAAGCTACCGCCCGCCCCAGAAAACGGTGGTGGTTACAGCTTGAGTGAACATGTAAAACACTATTACCAGACCGCTCGCGTCTGAATGCAGGAGCCAATATGTTGTTGACCCGTAAACCCCCTACCTCATCTTCCCAAACGCAAGCCACGCAATCGGTTTTTGTTGACCGTCTCCAACGTGGTTTGTCTCAAGCACTCCCTACCTTGGATCGCCGAGGCTTTTTACGTCGCTCTGGTTTGGGCGTAGGTGTTGGACTTGCCGCAACTCAACTCACATTGGTGAAAAAAGCGGATGCCGCTAATGCAAATGCTGGCAACGGCACTGGAAAAATAGAAGTCAAGCGCACCGTTTGCACCCACTGCTCTGTTGGTTGTGCTGTTGACGCTGTGGTGGAAAACGGTGTCTGGGTGCGCCAAGAGCCCGTGTTCGATTCCCCCATCAATTTAGGTGCGCATTGCGCCAAGGGCGCCGCTCTGCGTGAGCATGGCCATGGCGAGTTCCGACTGCGCTATCCCATGAAATTAGTCAACGGTAAATATGAGCGCATCAGCTGGGACACAGCACTTACCGAAATTACTGCCAAGTTGCTCGACTTACGTAAAAACAGTGGGCCCGATAGCGTGTATTGGGTAGGTTCGTCCAAACACAACAATGAGCAAGCCTATTTGCTTCGCAAATTTGTGAGTTTCTTTGGGTCGAATAATTGTGACCACCAAGCCCGTATTTGCCACTCCACGACTGTGGCCGGTGTGGCTAACACTTGGGGATATGGCGCAATGACCAATTCGTACAACGACATGCAAAACAGCAAGGTCGCTATGTACATTGGCTCTAACGCTGCCGAAGCACATCCTGTCTCATTACTGCACATGCTGCACGCCAAAGAAAACGGCTGCAAGATGATCGTGGTTGACCCGCGTTTTACCCGTACCGCTGCAAGGGCCGACGAGTATGTGCGTATCCGCTCGGGTTCGGACATTGCGTTCTTGTTTGGTTTGTTGCACATCATTTTCAAGAATGGTTGGGAAGACAAAAAATACATCAACGACCGTGTCTTTGGTATGGACAAAGTCAAGGAAGAGGTCTTAGCTAAATGGACGCCCGATAAGGTCGAGGAAGTCTGCGGCGTGGGTCCTGCGCAGTTACTCAAAGTTGCTACTTGGTTGCATGAAAACCGTCCCGGCACCATTGTTTGGTGTATGGGGCAAACCCAGCACACGATTGGTAACGCCATCGTTCGCGCATCCTGCATATTGCAATTAGCTCTGGGGAATGTGGGTAAGTCAGGGGGCGGCACGAACATCTTCCGTGGACACGACAACGTGCAAGGTGCAACTGACGTCGGACCTAATCCAGATTCTCTGCCCGGTTACTACGGCATCGTGGAAGGCTCATGGAAGCACTTCGCCAAAGCTTGGGGCGTTGAATTTGACTGGATCAAGGGGCGTTTTGCCAACCCAGCCATGATGAGCAAGCCAGGTATCACTGTCTCCCGTTGGATCGATGGTGTGATGGAAAAGAACGAATTGATCGACCAAGAAAATAATCTCAAGGGGGTGTTTTTCTGGGGTCATGCTCCTAATTCGCAATCGCGCGGATTGGAGATGAAGCGCGCCATGGACAAGTTGGATCTTCTTGTTGTGGTCGACCCTTATCCATCTGCTACTGCAGCTATGGCTGCCATGCCTGGCAAGCCAGAGGATGCCAATCCCAATCGCGCTGTCTATTTATTACCAGCTGCCACCCAATTCGAGACCAGTGGGTCATGCACAGCGTCGAACCGTTCTCTGCAATGGCGCGAAAAAGTGATCGATCCTTTGTGGGAGAGCCGCTCAGACCACATGATCATGTACCAATTGGCTGAAAAACTGGGCTTTGGCAAAGAGTTGGTCAAGAACTACAAAATGCAAAAAGTCAAGGGAATGGACGAACCCCTACCTGATGACATCTTGCGTGAAATCAACAAATCGGTTTGGACGATTGGCTACACAGGCCAAAGCCCAGAGCGTTTACAAGCGCACATGCGCAACATGCACCTCTTTGATGTCAAGACCCTCAAGTCCAAGGGTGGCAAAGACAAAGAAACGGGCTATGACTTTGGGGGCGACTACTTCGGCTTGCCATGGCCTTGTTGGGGTACGCCGGCGTTGAAGCACCCTGGTTCACCTAATTTGTACGATACCTCCAAGCACGTTATGGAAGGCGGCGGTAACTTCCGTGCCAATTTTGGTGTGGAGCGTGAAGGCAAAAACCTGCTGGCAGAAGACGGTTCCCACTCTTTGGGAGCCGACATCACCACGGGTTACCCAGAGTTAGACCACGTATTGCTCAAAAAGCTGGGCTGGTGGGACGAACTCACCGATGCTGAAAAGCCATTGGCTGAGGGCAAGAACTGGAAGACCGATAGTTCTGGCGGCATGATCCGCGTATTCATGCAAAACCACGGTTGTTATCCATTTGGTAACGCCAAGGCCCGTGCGGTGGTATGGAACTTTCCAGACCCCATTCCCCAGCACCGTGAACCGCTCTACGGCACGCGTCCTGACCTAGTGGAAAAGTACCCCACCCATGCTGATAAAAAAGCTTTCTGGCGCTTGCCTACTTTGTATAAAACTATCCAAGACAAAAACATCGCGGACAAATTGCACGAAAAGTTCCCCCTCATCATGACTTCCGGCCGATTGGTCGAATACGAAGGCGGCGGCGAGGAGACTCGTTCCAACCCTTGGTTGGCTGAGTTGCAGCAAGACATGTTTGTCGAGATCAACCCCAAGGCAGCGTCTGATCGAGGCATACGTAACGGCGAGCAGGTTTGGGTCAACTCGCCCACTGGTGCAAGGATCAAGGTTATGGCCTTGGTTACACCACGTGTTGGTGTCGACACGGTTTTCTTGCCATTCCACTTTTCTGGTCGCTGGCAAGGCGTTGACATGCTGGCGCATTACCCCAAGGGTGCTGCACCCGTTGTGCGTGGTGAAGCGGTTAACACTGCGACCACGTACGGTTACGACAGCGTCACCATGATGCAAGAGACCAAGACCACCGTTTGCAACGTTGAGCGTGCTTAAAGCGCCGCGTTAAAGGAGAAATATCAATGGCACGCATGAAATTTATTTGTGACGCAGAGCGTTGCATCGAGTGCAACGGTTGCGTCACCGCTTGTAAAAACGAACACGAAGTGCCGTGGGGCGTGAACCGCCGCCGCGTTGTCACTTTGAACGATGGCGTGCCAGGCGAGAGATCTATCTCTGTCGCTTGCATGCACTGCTCTGACGCACCTTGTATGGCGGTTTGCCCCGTTAATTGCTTCTATAAAACAGATGAAGGCGTGGTCTTGCATGACAAAGACGTCTGCATTGGTTGCGGATATTGCTCTTACGCTTGCCCATTCGGCGCACCGCAGTTCCCCTCGCAAGGCACATTTGGCGTGCGCGGCAAGATGGACAAATGCACCTTCTGTGCGGGTGGTCCTGAAGCCAATGGCAGCCAAGCCGAATTTGAAAAATATGGTCGCAACCGTTTGGCCGAAGGCAAGTTGCCTGCATGCGCTGAAATGTGTTCGACCAAGGCCTTGCTCGCAGGAGACGGCGATGTGGTGGCCGATATCTTCCGCAACCGCGTGGTCAAGCGCAACAAAGGTGCTGAAGTCTGGGGCTGGGGAACTGCTTACGGTTCTGCCCAAGCGGGACAGAAGCCACAAGCTGAGGGAGTGAAAAAATGATCAAACCCGCCCTATCTCTCTTCCTACTAGCCAGCACGATAGCCCTGAGTGCTTGTGGTGAAAAAGCCCAAATGCTTGGTACCAAGGACGACGCTAGCCCCTCCAGCGGTGTTAGCAACGCATTTATAGAAAAGGGCTGGCAAGCGGGTGACAAAACGAGTTGGGAACGCCAATTAAACGCTCGCGCCCAATACGGCCAAAACGACTACACCCGTTCACCTTGAACAAGGGAACCAAGATGACACGATTGATCGCATCGTTTCTGCTAGCACTGTTGTTGAGTGCATCTGTGCATGCACAAGACAAACCTGCACCCGCTGTGCAAGGCGCCAATATCATGGACGTTAAGCCCGAAGCTAGCCAGGCGCCTGGCTATGCCGAACAAAACAATGCTGAGCGCGGCAAAGTTCAACCTGGTAACAACGCGCCCATGTGGCGTGACGTAGGCAAGGGCGTTGCTGGTTTTAGCAGTTTGCCAGCGCGTGATGCTCCTGAGGCGGGCGTTCTCATCCAGCCATTTGTGAAATATCCAGGCTCGGGCTTAACCAATGCTGGTGAAGCATGGCGTCAGGTGCGCAACAACTGGATCATTCCTTATGGCGGATCGCTTTTATTCCTTGTGGTGGGAGCGATCGCTATCTTCTACTGGCGCAAGGGCATGATTCGCATGCACGGGGCGCCCACCGGACGTCAGATCGAGCGGTTTACGCCGTTTGAGCGTTCTGCACATTGGAGCAATGCCATTGCATTTGTGATTTTGGCGGTGTCAGGTTTGGTGATGGCGTTTGGCAAATTTATTTTGCAACCAGTGATCGGCGACACCCTTTTTGGTTGGTTGACATACGCATTAAAAAATGCGCATAACTTTGCCGGCCCCTTGTTCGCGGTCTCTTTGGTTGTCGTCTTCTTAACCTTTGTGAAAGACAATCTCCCCGCTAAAGGCGACTTGGGCTGGTTACTCAAAGGCGGCGGTATTTTGAGTGACAAAGAAGTGCCTTCGCATCGCTTCAATGCTGGAGAGAAAGTGGTCTTTTGGGGCGGTGTATTTTTATTAGGGGCAGTAGTCATCGCCTCTGGTTTTGTTTTAGACAAAATCGTTCCGGGCCTCATCTATGAACGCAGCACTATGCAGATAGCGCATATGGTGCATGCCGTGGCGACTGTTTTGATGATGGCTATGTTCATCGGGCACATCTATATTGGCACCATCGGTATGGAAGGCGCTTATGAAGGCATGCGAACAGGTTATGTGGATGAGACTTGGGCCAAAGAACACCATGAACTTTGGCACGCCGATATCCAAGCTGGCAAGATTCCTGCGCACCGAACCGAGCCTAGCGCAGGCAAAACAGCGCATGCTTAAATGCGTTGAATAGGAGAACTGATATGAAAAAAACACTTTTCACAACGCTTTTGGCATCTATCTTGGTTGCCCTGAGTGCTTCTGCATTTGCCAAGTTGCCGCCTCCCAACGATGAGGCAAAAGCCAAAGCGGCCGAGACTGCTGCTAAAACAGCCCATACCGCTAAAGCCGACGGTTATTTGCTTTGCAAGGCACAAGACAAGGTAGCAGCGCATGTGCAGCGCACCAACAAATCCAAAGCTGGTAAAGCTGTAGCCACCCCTCCTTGTGCAGATCCGGGTAAATTTGTCTATACCCCGCCAGCTGCAACGCCTACTGCCGCCGCTGCGCCAACTGCAGCACCTGCCGCCCCCCCTGCAGCGGCACCCGCTGCAACACCCGCGGCAGCTCCTGCCAAAAAGTCTTAAACCTTTTTTAAAAGCGTTTATGGGCCGATGCCAACTGGCACCGGCCTTTTTTGTTGTAGCCTCTCCCCCCATGTTGCCGCGTCTGACCCAAGCCCAAGCCCCTTTGACTCGCGAGATCGAGGTAATGAATGAGCAGGGTGTGTTCGAGACCGTCTCGATTCCAGCCGAGAGACCATTAACCATCTACGTAGACAAACATGAGCTCATCACTTTGATGACCTTGGGTGCGCATCCAGAATGGCTGGTGTTGGGTTACTTGCGTAACCAGCGTTTGGTGCTCCATGCAAACGAGGTCGAGAGCATTACTGTGGACTGGGAAGCGGGTGAGGATGGTGCGGGGGTCGCAGCCGTTAAAACTCGCCAAGGCTTGGCGGATCTTCCAATTCGCACCGAACACCGCGTAGTGACAACGGGTTGTGGACAGGGTAGTGTTTTTGGTGGTTTGATGGACGAAATAGATGCGCTCTGTGTGCCCGAGGCCACTATCAGCCAATCGCGCTTGTATGCCCTACTCAACGCGATTCGACTGCAAGAGAGCACCTACAAATCTGCTGGTTCGGTCCACGGTTGTGCTTTATTTGCGGGTGAGCGCATGCAATTATTTGTTGAAGATGTGGGTCGCCATAACGCCATCGACACCATTGCTGGGTGGATGTGGATGCAAGACCACCGCGCGGACCCAGACTCTATTTTTTACACAACGGGTAGATTGACCAGTGAGATGGTGATGAAGTCAGCACAAATGGGTGTAGCTATAGTCGTTTCTCGAAGTGGTATTACCCAAATGGGTTTTGATTTAGCCCAGCGCTTGTCGCTTTGCACCATTGGACGGGCCATCAACAAGCACTTTCTTTGCTATACGCAAAGTGAGCGATTAATACGGGATATCCAAAATAGTTAAAGATATGTCGCAAAGCCTGAGCACAACCCACTACAGCGCAAATTGGTGGCCGCTTGCATGGCGAAGCCTGTGGCGTGATGCGCGTGCGGGAGAACTGCGTTTGTTGGTGATTGCAGTTGCGCTAGGCGTAGCGTCGTTGAGTTCCGTCAGTTTTTTGGCCGACCGATTGAATGCAGGCTTATTGCGCGATGCTGGGCAATTGTTAGGAGGAGATGCGGTGGTGGTGAGTGATCAACCAACACCCAAAGCGGTTGTGACCGAAGCCCAAAAAATGGGTCTTCGCGCTGTAACCACCCTGAGTTTTCCGACCATGGCCCGCGGTGAAAATTCCCAAGAAGATGCCAGTGCTGGCAAAAGCCGATTGGTAGCACTCAAGGCCATAGAGGAAGGCTATCCGCTGCGGGGCAAATTGCATGCTGCAAACTCTAGCAAGCCAGATTCAAAGAGCTTCAACAAAATCCCGCAACCTGGCGAAGTGTTGGCAGAAGCAAGCGCATTAGACGCACTTGGACTGCAAGTAGGTGACGCTATGTGGCTTGGGGACAAGCGCCTGTCCATCGCAGGGGTATTGATTCAAGAACCAGACCGAGGTGCAGGTTTTATGAACTTTGCTCCTCGCGTCATGATGCACAGCGCAGACCTCAACGCTACGGGTTTGGTGCAACCGGCAAGTCGCATTACTTGGCGTTTTGCGGTGGTGGGGGAGAGTGAGCAGGTCGCGCGCTTTGTCAACTGGGCCCAAGAGCATGCCAAGCTTCCGCAAGTTCGTGGTGTTCGGGTTGAATCTTTAGCGACCGGGCGACCTGAAATGCGGCAGACCCTAGACCGCGCGGCCAAGTTTCTAAATCTGGTGGCGTTGCTTGCTGCATTACTCAGTGCGGTAGCGGTTGCCCTAGCCGCGCGATCATTTGCATCAAAGCATTTAGACGATTGCGCTATGTTGCGTGTTCTGGGTTTGAGCCAACGCCAAATAGCTTTGTCTTATAGCTGTGAATTTATATGCGTGGGTTTATTTGCCAGTGGCTTGGGCTTGCTTTTGGGCTTTTGCGTGCATTTTCTTTTTGTTCAGTTACTTGCAGGTTTGGTGGAAACCGCATTGCCTGCTGCAACTTGGTGGCCAGTGGCCTATGGGCTTGCCAGCGGACTGACTCTGTTGGTAGCCTTTGGTTTGCCACCTGTGTTGCAGCTCTCTAGTGTGCCCGCATTGCGCGTGATTCGGCGAGAAGTTGGAGAGCCTAAGGCGCTGACCTGGGTCGTTGGTGCTTTGGGTTTGTCAGGTTTTGCGATATTGCTTGTGGTGGCAAGCCGTGATCTTCTACTGGGCTTGATGGTGGTAGGGGGTTTTGCTGGCGCTGTGCTGGTATTTGCGGCAATGGCCTGGGTGGCAGTGAAGTTGTTGCGTCTGAGCGTTACGGAAGGCAAATCACCTGCTTGGCTGATGTTAGCTACCCGACAAATCAGCGCGCGTCCTGCTTACGCCATGGTGCAAGTGAGTGCCTTGGCAGTGGGCTTGTTGGCGCTTGCTTTATTGGTTTTATTGCGAACGGATTTAATTAGTAGCTGGCGCAACGCAACACCTGCGAATGCGCCCAATCGTTTTGTAATCAATATTCAACCTGCGCAATCACAAGCCTTTTTAGATGCGCTCAAGTTGGCAGAGGTAGGTAAATTTGATTGGTACCCCATGGTGCGTGGACGCTTACTGGCAGTCAATAGCCAAAGCGTTAGCCCCCAAGACTACGAACAAGAGCGCGCCAAGCGCTTTGTTGACCGCGAATTCAATCTGACATTCAGTGCTACCTTGCCCGACAACAATCCCATCGTCGCTGGGGAGTGGCAACCTGAAGAGCCCAACGCCATGAGCGTTGATGAGTTGTTGGCTAACACCTTAGGCCTAAAGCTGGGCGATGTCTTGCGCTTTGATATCGCTGGAATCTTGTATGAGTCGCGCATCACCTCTATTCGACACGTCGATTGGACGTCTATGCGAGTCAATTTCTTCGTCATTATTCCGCGCAGCCAAATGGACGATTTACCGACTACCTACATAGCGGCATTTCGTGCTCCAGAGCGCCAGGGATTTGACAACAACTTGGTCAAGCAGTTTCCCAACGTAACCAACGTGGACATGGGCGCCGCCTTACAGCAAGTCCAAAACGTGCTGGAAAAAGTAGTTGGTGCTGTGGAATTTTTATTTTTATTCACCTTGGCAACTGGTTTGGTAGTGCTCTTTGCTGCTGTTACAGCAACACGCGAAGAGCGTGCGCGCGAATACGCAGTTCTGCGCGCTTTAGGAGCCTCTAATCAGTTATTGGCACAAGTACAACGCGCAGAACTAGCAGGCGTTGGAGCGCTTGCTGGTTTTTTGGCAACCAGCGTAGCCATCGCCATGGGGTGGGGCTTGGCGCGGTTTGCATTTGAATTTAGCTGGAACCCCAATCCATGGGTGCCTTTGATTGGCGCATTGGTTGGGGCCTTGTTAGCCCTTGCTGCTGGTTGGTGGGGATTGCGAGAGGTTTTGCGAAGATCTGTGGTGCAAACACTGCGGCAAGCCCAATCGGTTTAGCCAATCAGTTATTGGGCGCGTTGAAAGCCATTAACTGGGGCCGAGTAAAACCACTAAAGCACCACCCCCTCCATCGGAGGGCTTGGCTTGCACAAAAGCTAAGACTTCATTCTTTTGTACCAGCCATCGCTGTACTTTAGATTTAAGAACTGGCTCTTTGCCAGGTGAGCCCAGCCCCTTGCCGTGCACCACACGCACACAGCGCCAACCCATACGTTTTGCATCGCGAATAAATTGCCCCATAGCAGTACGCGCTTGGTCACTACGCAAACCATGCAAATCAATCTGGCCCTGAATACTCCATTCCCCTTTGCGTAATTTGCGCGTCACATCCGTACCGATGCCAGGGCGTCTGAAACTCAATTGATCGTCGGCATCTAACAAAGTTGTGATGTCAAACTCGTCACTCATGCTCTCTTGCATCACGGCTTCGTCGTCTAAATCTTGTTGCAGTGGCCGAGGCCTGGGCCTTTGAGGCGGTGACCATACACGCTCTTGATTGGCGATGGGCGCTACCTTACCCACTGCGCGGGTGAATAAATTTCTCTCAGCTTCGGCTTTTTTTTCAGCGGCAATGCGTGCTTGTTCTGCCAGTGCTTGTTCTTTGGCGTTATCAGCTAATTTTTGACGCATAGCATCAAGCGCTTGCAAAGACTTCGATTTCATATCAAGCCTTCCTCTGCCATCGACAAATACTTTCCCTGCGCCACGATGATATGGTCGCGCACCGTGACATCAATGACCCCTAACGCTTCTTGCAAAGTTTTAGTGAGTTCAATATCCGCTTGAGAAGGCCTTACCGATCCACTAGGGTGGTTGTGCGCTAGCACCACACCATTGGCACCAAGTGTTAGCGCAGTTTTTGCTACCTCGCGTGGGTAGACCATGGCTTGCGACAGAGAGCCACGAAACATGGGCTGGTAAGACAGCAAACGGTTTTGTGCATCTAAAAAAAGCACGGCAAACACCTCATGTTTGAGTTGGGCTAACTCGAGTTGCAAATATTGTTTGACTACGGCAGGGGAGTGCATGACTGCGTTTTCACGCATCTCTTGCGTCAATGCGCGCCGTGCAATCTCCAAAACTGCCAGCAATTGTGCCCGCTTGGCTGTACCGCCCATACCTTTGAAGGTTTTTAATTCCTGCGCACTGGCATGCACCAAACCTGAAAAACCTCTAAACCCCTTCAAAAGGTCGTATGCCAAATCGAACACATTTTTACCAGCAACCCCCGTGCGTAAAAGCAAAGCCAATAACTCAGCATCTGTCAAAGAAGCCGGACCGAGAGCCAAAATCTTCTCGCGCGGCCGCATATCTGGCGGCAATTGTTGGATCGATACCTTGTCTTTCATGTGGGTTTTAGCTTTCTACAATAGGCTTTTAGTAAATTCATAACGACATGGCTGTCTCAACCCAACACCCTACCATCGGTAAGGAATCCTTTTTAACTTTGCACTACCGTCTTTCGGGACCGCAAGGTGACGTGATCAACACTTTTTCTGGTAAGCCAGCCACTCTATCTATCGGGTCTGGCGCTTTGTCTGCGGCAGTCGAACAACGATTACTTGGACTTGCGGAAGGAGACCGTAAGACCTTCGCCATGGACGCTGGTGAAGCCTTTGGGCAACGCAACCCCGATATGGTGCGCTGGGTAAGTAAAAAATTGCTGCACGAAATGGGTGAGCCAAAAGAGCAATATGCAGTGGGAGACGTGGTGCAGTTTCCAACCCCCAATGCGCAAGGCTCCTTTGCGGGCTCTATTCAACAAGTAACCGATGAAGATGTGTTGTTTGACTTCAACCATCCTCTTGCGGGGCGAGCTGTAATATTTGAAGTACAAGTAATTGGAATTTTGTAGAACATCTATGCCTACTCTTCAAGAAATTGTTTTAGCTGAACCTCGCGGTTTTTGTGCTGGTGTCGACAGAGCCATAGAAATCGTCGATCGTGCATTGATGAAATTTGGAGCGCCAGTTTATGTGCGCCATGAAATTGTTCACAACACTTATGTAGTCGAAGACTTAAAGAGCCGAGGCGCAATATTCATCGAAGACTTACAAGACGTACCCCCTGGCGCCACTTTGGTCTTTAGCGCGCACGGTGTGCCCAAAGCAGTAGAGGCTGAAGCCAAGCAAAGGGGCTTTACTATCTTTGATGCAACATGCCCCTTGGTATCCAAAGTGCATGTTGAAGTTGCCAAACTGCATAAAGAAGGTTTTGAATTTGTCATGATCGGTCACAAAGGCCATCCCGAAGTCGAGGGAACTATGGGGCAGTTGCTCGACGGCATCTACTTGGTCGAGGATGCTGCGGATGTTGCGCATATTCAGCCCAAACAAACCCAACGCCTTGCAGTGGTCACACAAACCACCTTGAGCGTTGATGACGCGGCAGAAATCACAGAAGCGGTGGTGGCTCGCTTTCCAAATATCCGCCGACCCAAAATGCAAGATATTTGCTATGCAACGCAAAATCGGCAAGACGCCGTCAAAGTTTTGAGTGCAGAGGTCGATTTGGTCATCGTCGTAGGCAGCCCCACGAGCTCTAACAGCAACCGATTGCGCGACGTAGCGCAACGCTACGGTGCAGAAAGCTATATGGTTGACACCGCAGCAGAGCTCCAACCGAAATGGTTTGAAGGTAAAACCCGAGTAGGCCTCACCGCGGGCGCGTCCGCCCCAGACATCTTGGTACAAGAAGTAATCACCCGTATGCGCGCCCTAGGCGCCTTATCAGTGCGCACCCTAGACGGCATTCAAGAAACCATTAAATTTCCCTTGCCAAAAGGATTGAAGTAATATTTAGATACCGATATGCAGATTCTGTGTAACGGAATATAATGTGGCGTGATTCATTCATTTTCTTGTTCTAATACCGAGGCGCTTTTTCAAAGTAAGGTAGTAGCACGGTTTAAGAATATAGAGCGAGTCGCAAGACGAAAACTGTTGCAATTGCACGCATCAACTGAATTGGCTAGCTTAAAAATTCCACCCGGTAATCAGTTAGAGCTATTAAAAGGAAATCGTGCTGGGCAACACAGTATCCGTATCAATGACCAATGGAGAATTTGCTTTATCTGGCGTTCTGATGGCGCATACCAAGTTGAAATTGTTGACTACCATTGATAAATTAGCAGGAGGAAAAAATGGCTAAATTATTAGAAGAAATACATCCTGGTGAAATTTTGTTAGAAGACTTCATGAAACCTATGGGTATTTCTGCGCGCCAGTTGGCAGCAGATATCGATGTGTCACCTAGTCGCATTAGCGATGTTGTGAATGGAGTTCGGCCCATCACAGCAGATACGGCGTTGCGCCTAGGTTTATTTTTCAAAATGGAGCCGCGTTTTTGGATGAATTTGCAATCTGAATACGACATGCGCATAGCCTCTCGAACATTGAAAAGCAAAATCGCTCCCCGCATTCGCGTATTTCATCCTGCTGTTGCTTAATTTTTTTTATTCTCCATGCTAGACATCACCCTATTGCGTCGCGACTTGCCCCAAGTCATTGCTCGGCTTGAAACCCGTAAGTCGCCACAAGTTTTTTTGAATGTCGAGGCATTTCAAACATTAGAGAACGAGCGCAAAACATTGCAAACTCGCACAGAGGAATTGCAATCGATACGCAATACGCTGTCTAAGCAGATTGGTATTCGCAAATCAAAAGGTGAGAGTGCCGATGCTGAAATGGCACAAGTTGCAGACATCAAAACCGAGCTTGAGCAATCGGCTACGCGTCTGGATATCTTGCAAGCCGAATTGCAAACCTTGTTGCTGGCAGTTCCTAACTTGCCCAACGAAAGTGTGCCAGTGGGGGCCGACGAACATGGCAATGTGGAGTTGCGTCGCTGGAGCCCCACGGGTAAAGACCCACAGCCATTAGCTTTCACGCCTAAAGACCACGTGGATCTAGGCGAGCCACTGGGACTGGATTTCGATCTGGGCGTGAAACTCTCTGGCTCACGCTTTACCGTGATGAAAGGCCAGATCGCCCGCTTGCACCGTGCCCTTGCGCAATTCATGCTCGATGTACAAACCCAAGAACACGGCTACACCGAGTGCTACACGCCCTACATTGTCAATAGCGACACGCTGCGCGGTACTGGCCAATTACCAAAATTTGAGGAAGACTTATTTGCCGCCAAAAAAGGCGGGCAAGAAGGCGAGTCTGCCGAGAACCATGCGCTGTATTTAATACCTACCAGCGAAGTCACACTCACGAACTTTGTGCGCGATGTGGTGCTGGCTGAAAACCTTTTACCACTCAAACTCACCGCACACACACCTTGCTTTCGGTCAGAAGCAGGCAGTGCCGGACGCGATACACGCGGCTTGATTCGACAGCATCAATTTGACAAAGTTGAGATGGTGCAAATCGTGCATCCTGACCGAAGCGAGCAGGCCTTGCACGAGATGACTGCGCATGCAGAGGCCATCTTGCAAAAACTCCAACTCCCCTACCGCGTGATGGCCTTGTGCACAGGTGATATGGGTTTCGGTGCGAGCAAAACCCATGATTTAGAAGTGTGGCTGCCAGCGCAAAATACCTACCGCGAAATTAGTTCGGTTTCAAATTGCGAGGCTTTTCAAGCACGTCGTTTGCAAGCGCGTTTTAAAAATGCGCAAGGTAAGAACGAACTTGTGCACACGCTCAATGGTTCAGGATTGGCAGTAGGACGTACCCTAGTTGCCGTTTTAGAAAACTACCAACAAGCAGACGGAAGTATCAGCGTGCCTCAAGCACTGCGCCCTTATATGGGCGGTGTTACTGAGTTGCGTGCCTTGGTCATTTGATGCAAAAGGTGCTGGATAGAATGGCCTTTTGATCCACGGCATTTCGTGCGGAGAAGTGGCAGAGTGGTCGAATGTACCTGACTCGAAATCAGGCGTAGGGGCAACCCTACCGAGGGTTCGAATCCCTCCTTCTCCGCCATACAAAGTTTCTTCAAATTTTCAATCTTTCAACTGCGGTCCATAAGCTGTTGATCTGATTGACTTTTCCTCAGTCACCTCCTGACCAGAGCTTGAAGAAAGTCCCTATATACAGGGGCTTCAGCGCGATTGAGACGCTGTTCTGCTCAGAACCACTTGACTGAGCGAGTTCGAAAAAATCCATCTAGAACAATGGGTTACGCAATTTGGTCGTAACCCCCGTCGCCGTACTGCCGCGAAAAAGTCAGGAGCTTTTTTGGGAAATCTACGCTTCATGCTGCCTATGAGGCGAAGCTGGCCGTAGTTGGTGCCAGCAGGCTCATCATTCACGGGGGCCCAAACTCATGCGCCGCAGCAATCCATCACGAAGGACGTAGTGATGCCAAAGCGCGGCTCCCACATGAAGAACGATCAAGGCCATCAACAGCTTCGCAGCGATGGCATGCACCGCTCGGACCCAGAACCCGTCGAACGTGTTGGGTAGCGGCTGGGCGGACTCACCAAAGAGAATCGATGGTAAACCGCTTTGAAGGGCAAGCGCCAAGCCACTTGCGACCATGAGAAAAACGACGACATAGATCACAAGGTGTACCCGCTGCCCAAGCTTGCTGGTCCATGCTAGGCCGGTGGTTAGCGGCGCGGGTCGTTGCGTCAGTGACCGCATGACGAGTCGAAGGACCATCAGTGCGCCAACAGCAAGCCCATTGATCATGTGGCCGCGAAGACTATCGAGTTTTTCCGGTTGTGAATTGGGCATGGTTTCCAGAGAAAAAGTACCCATGACCAGTCCCAACAGGATCATGAATCCGAGCAACCAATGCAGTACCACCAGCGCCCAGTGATAACGAGTGACAGTCATGGGCTTTCGCCGTCGAGTTCAGGATGACGATTCATGGAACAAGGGCCACCGGGCGCCTAATGGTCGATCGATCGTTTAACGCCCGAATCACAGTACGAGCGAGGGCCTCTCGAGGGACCTTTTTGAGGAGCGAGTCCCCTGATTTCATTTCTCTTGCAGAATCTGAACTCGAGCTGTCGTCCAGCATCATCGGGCGAAGGGCCGTCCAATCCAGGCCGGAGCTTGCCAACAGAGCCTCGCTGCGTGTGTGATCGATCATGGAGTGACGTACTTGAGTCAGACTGAGAAATGCTCGGCCCCACCACGGTATGGACGACCAGCTTTCACTTGCGCCGAAAGCACTGATGTAAACGATCCTCCGGATCTGCAGGGATTGCATGGACTGCAGGATTGCCTCAACGGATCGGGAGGTCAGATCCAAGGGAGACACCGGCTTGGCGAAGGGTGATCGAGTTTGCCGTGATATGCCCAGGCAGACCGCCACTGCATCTGCACCGACCATGGCTTGAGCAACGTCTTGTGGATCCGTGGGGTCACCCACCGAATGTTCGTATGCGGGGTCAAGTCGTGATGCTGCGGCTTTGGATCGAACAAATGCATGCACATCCCAGCCTGCCTCCTTCGCAAGCCTGCAGACATGTTCGCCGGTTGCGCCCGACGCCCCTGCGATGAATAGCTTCATGACGACTCCTTATGCATCGGGTACGACCACATCGAAAGTGCCGGCTGGCAAACCGGCCTCGACCCTTGACAGACGGACCAGCATCCGGTCCCGCAGCTGTGGGTCGTCAATCCTGCTGATGAAACTGTCGCGTTCGTTGCCGGGGTCGCCCGCAAACCAGACCTCGGTAGCGAAGGGCGTCAAGCCGCCCCCCGAAACCCGAAGGTGGACGTGGGCCGCGCGCTTGATGAGTCCGCCGTAGCGTGCGTAACCTTGGGGTCGAATGGTGGTGAATCCGTAGCGCCCTGCGGCATCGGTTCTGACAGCACCGTAGCCTGTAAAGCCCGGATCCTTATCCGCTGCCTTCTCGACGGCGTAATGACCACGGGCGTCCACCTGCCAGATTTCGACTCGAATCCCTGGAAGGACCTGTCCTGCAGTATTCATGACGCGGCCGCTCAGGTTGATCTTTTCGCCCTCGCTCTGTCTGCCACCGGGACCGATCGTCAAATCGTTGCCCTCAGGCAAGGGATTCAAAGCTTTAGCGCCGAAGAAGGGCAAACCCATCGGTTGCGGTGGATAGAACGGGCCAACGGTCACTGCCGGTGTCGGCTTGAGCTTGGTGGTAGCTACAGCCACCAGTGGCGTCGCCATGAGTATCCGTGCGAGCCATCCGATGAATTTGCGGCGGTCATCATGTGAAAATTGCGTCATGGTTGAGATGGAGACGTTTGATGACCTCAAGGATAGGTATCAAGCCATTGCAGCGCGCGTCCGAAAGTACGTCACTTGATGCCGAGCGTTCACCGAAAGCGCGGCTGATTGGGCAGGTACTAGATACCTTGCGATTTCAAGGCTGGTTTTTTTGCATCAGCGATCTGAGGGCCCCTTGGGCCTTCAAACTCCCTGGCGATCGCCTTGCAGCCCTTCATGCCGTACTTGAGGGCGAGTGCATCGCCTACCTCGCTGGGCAGAAGGATTTCGTGCGGCTTAGTGCTGGAGACATCGTGCTTCTGCCGCGTGACGACGTGCATGTGGTTGCAGATCGTCCCGGCAGACAGGCTGTTTCGGTTGAGGCTGTGGCTGCGATTGACCGGAGCGACCGTATCGCGACGACCTTTACCCACGACGGCGGAGGGTCGCTGACGCGCTTGCTGACAGCGAGTTTCACCAGTAACGCTGCCATGGCCAAGGCGATCGTGTCGCCACCTCCTGCCATGGTGGTCTTGCGCCATGGCAGCGCGGGCAGTGATCGCATCGCTGCCATGCTCACGCTGGTCAAACAGGAAGCCTCTCAGCCTGGAGGCGTGTCATCGGCGGTTCTGCGTCGAGCCGCCGAGATACTTTTCATCCAGGCTCTGCATCGGGCCCTGATGGACGTCCAAGCCGACAGCGGTTGGCTGGCCGCCGCTGCAGACGACCGATTGACGGGTGCCCTGATTGCAATGCACACGCGTCCTGAGCATCGTTGGACGCTGGCAGAACTGTCAGAACTTGCCTACCTGTCACGCACCGCATTTTTCAATCGTTTCCAGGCGCACCTTGGGCAAACTCCGGGCGAATACCTCCAATGGTGGCGTCTGCAATTGGCTGCCCAGAAGCTGAAGGAATCTCGTGAAAGTATTAGCGAGATCGCGATGGCGGTTGGCTACGAAAGTGCTTCGGCGTTCGCTCGTGCCTTCAAGAGAGCGATGGGGCATTCGCCGAACAACTTTCGATCAGACAGGGGATAGGCCCATCAGTCTTTAGTAAAGCCTAGAGGTTGATCAAGCTGCTAACTCTAGAACAAAGCTCTGTTGTCAGTTCGAATCCCCGACCTCACCAAAAACAGGGGGTCAGAAAACTGAGCAAGTTAGTTAAACAATCCCTCCTGCCCCGCCA